>CALFTK010000031.1 GCA_937916465.1 uncultured Bacteroidales bacterium | reverse complement strand
TTGTTGAAATTCCTGAAGCAGGTGATTATGTACTTGAATGGAGTCACGAATCTTCTTCATGGGAAGGTTCATTGTTGGCTGATTTGAAGGTTAGCAATGTATTCTCAGCTGCTTATCAGTATGTTCAGGCTTACAACGAAGCACTTGCTGCAGCACAGGGTACTATTGCATCAGCAGAAGCAAATGCAATCTACAGCGGTGAATATCTGAATACTTTCAAGGCTACTATTGCAACTAAGGAAGGCTTCAAGAGCACATCACCAACAGCTTACAACAACATCGTTGCTGAAATTAACGCAGCTACAGCCGATATGAGTGCACGTATGAAGAATGTGGATAATTACTACAATGCATATAATGCTGCTATCGGTATTGATACATTATATCAGGATTCTTTGGGTTACAACGAACTTGTTGCTTACGCAGCAGTTAAGAAGGCTATTGCCGACTACGCAGAACTTGATGTAACCGTTAAGAACAATGATGACCTGAATGCTATCACTGCAGAAATTAATGGTTTGACAAAGGCTATGACAGACCGTTGTGCAGCTATCGATGAATTCAATGGCAATATTGAAGATGCTGTAATAATCTTTGACGAGAATGCACAATTCTCATTCTTGAGCGAATACAAGGCATTGCAGGATGCATACAATGCAAACAAAGATCTTGCTAAGTTCTCAGTTTCTGATGATGAATTAAAGGCTGCCAACAGTGCTATCAGCGCTGCTATTAGCACATTCAATGGCAAACTTGCTGCAGCTTCAGCTAAGACAGCTCAGGTTAAGGGTTTGGCAGAGATGGCAGATGCATTGGTTACAGACTGGGGTACAATAGATGCAGCAGCTCTTGCAGAACAGCTTGCTTCAGAACTTGACGACAATCAGGCTCTTGCAAATGTTTATCAGCTTGCTATCAAGGCAGCTCTTGAGGCTATGATGAATGACGGTGATGCAGTAGAAATGCTTGATATGACATACTTCATCCAGAACAACAGTTTCTATACTCTTGTTACCGGTAACCAGACACGTGTTCAGAAGATTGCTGACCATAAGGAAAATGCTCTTCCTGGTTGGACCATTGTAGAGGGTAAGGGTAATGCTTACATCGACCAGACTGCAACAGTAGAAGCAGGTGCAACAAATACACAGATTGCTCTTGACTGGAATTCAGGTGTTAAGATGACTCAGAACTTGAACAACTTGCCAGCAGGTAAGTATGAACTTGGTCACTCAATAAGCTATTGGGGCAGTGATAACCGTGCCGGTGAAATAGTATTCACTCAGATGGATGCTGCAGGTGATATAGTTAGTGTTGATACAATGTCTTGGAATGCAGGTGCAGAATTGTCATTCCAGTTCGATGTATTGGCAGAAGCAGAGACTGTTGAAATGAAAGCAAACATCAATACTACAACATGTTGGGCATTTGTTGACAACTTCACATTGTCATTGGTAGAACCTCTTAAGGGTGTTGATTATGCAGCAGCAGCTGAAGCATCAAAGGCAGCTATGGATGCAGCTTACACAGGTGTAGGTTCAGTAGCAGCTCCTTCAAAGGTTCAGTTCTACAACTTGAACGGTATGCAGGTATCAGAACCTAACAAGGGTGTAAATATCCGCATCAGCACAGGTAAGAATGGTGCAAGAATTATAGAGAAAGTTCTTATTAAGTAACAATCTATATATTCCGTGATGGAGTCGGTCGAAAACTTCGGTTTTCGGCCGATTCTTATTTTCATACGGTAAGCATCCTATTAAATTAATGATAGAACATAACCCATGCTAAATAGAAAATAAATAGAAAAGAGACTAACCTTAAAGTCAATTTGACTTTTTAGTTAGCCTCTTATTTCTATCTGAGTGCCTCTCTATATGATGTTAAACCATCCAAATATTATGGAGATTACATCATAGATTTGGATTACTGTTATTTGATGTACTGTTTTTCTATTACTATTCTACCATCTTGAAGGGTGTGTTTTACATTATTCAGTCCTTTAAATGGAACATCGGAACTTACACCCTGCATATTGTAATAAGTAGTATTTACTATTTCTAATACATCTTCATTAATATTATCTTCTATTCCGTTAGTACCTCGTATTGCATTTATGCTGAATGATTTTGTTCCCTCCGGAATAATATAGGCAAGTTGTTCTTCAAAGAACTGTTGAGTATTTGTTGCCCCTGTTGCTCCGGTTGTAGTAACTTCCCAACCTATTACATCATATTTTGTATCGCTATAGTCACCATCAAACAGATATTCCTTACCTGCAAATAGTTTACCATTAAATACACCCTTTGTAAGAGGAACACCATTAATAGTTATGTTATAATATGATGCTGACGAAACAGATTCATTAACTGTTACAGGTACTAAATTACCTAAACCGAAGTAATCTCTTAACTGTTTATACATATTATCTGTTCTTTCTCCTGTCCATCTTTTCATATTGTTAATTTCATTTTGCCAACCATTTTTATTGTTTATGGAATATAGGCTCTTGAAATAATCCCACTCCGGTTCCATCTGTTCGTGATACCAATCAATCCAGGTGTTTATATAGCCTGCATTTAAGAAATCGCCCATATATACAGAGAAACGATCTACAAATAAATCTCTATATTCGGGTATTTCCATTAGACTGCGGAATAACTGTGTTGCTTCCTCTGAATTAGCTGTTTCATTTGAACCTATGTCAGAAGGTCTTCTAGTTACCCAGTTCAGATATTGCTGTGATGATGAGTTACCCCAAATACCAAAAGCTCTATCAACATCCTTAATGATAAAACGCCAACGACCACCTTCTGTCATAGGCTTCCACATTACATTATTATTACCCGGGAAGTCTGTATTGCTTTGATAAATATTTGTAATCATCATATTGGTATATTCCACTACATCCATCACTTCATTGAATTCATCTAATGTATGGCCGGGTTGAGAATAAAACTCTTTAAAATCTAAAAACTCTTGATAATCGCCCTCCTTTAACTCAAAGTTTTCAATCAGAGTAAGGTCTTCAAGTTCGTTGTAGTGGGTCCATACATTATCTTCATTGCCACGTTCACGTAAATTCATTATTCCTTTATATTCACCATTTAAATAGAATATAATAGGTTGTGCAGCCATCCAATCCAAATCGGTGTTCATGCCCATTACCTGTTGTGCAACAGCATCGCGGAACATTGAATTACCAAAGTCATTTCCTGAATTTCTTATAGATATAGACTTTGTTTTGCTAACATCAGGACGTGTTACTGACCAAAATGATCTTCTAAAGTAATCATTTGAACCAAAACGTTTGTCGGCATAGATAATCATCGATTTAAGCTGGGATTCTCTGGAATATGCACCGCTAATTCTTACTTCGGCTGCCTGGTGTAACAAAGATGCCATTCCTCCACGTCCAAAATAATCAAATACGGCAGGACGACGCCAGTTATTTCTGGAACTATTTGTATTGTTATTTGTTATGATTCCATAATCTTGTGAATAGAGGTCATCTTCATTCATTACTAATGATACTATAGGCAGAGAGATAGCTCTGTTATGCAATATAAATGTTCTGGTAACCGCAGGTGGTGTAATGTATCCTTCGCAAAAAACAGCCGCTTTGAAAACCATATTCCTGGTAATAAGCATACCATATTTATCCAGAATATAGCTTGTATCACATGGCTCTGTACCATCGGTTGTAAACCTGACAACCAAATTATCCGGAACAGGCGATCCGTCAGGCATAGCTCTTATGCGTAATGCGCGAACACTTAACGCACTATTATCTTTGCTTGCCCAACTATCCATACTTAAACTTGGATTAGGTAGAACTCTGCCATGCCCACCTGTGTTTGCACTGCCTTTTGTCACCTGAAGTTCATAACCTATTGAATCGGCACCATCGGTAAGACGACCATAACCAATATTCATGGCTATCATAATAGGTATATGCATAGAATCTACCAATGCTCCGTCCGGGTTAAACAGGTATAAACCTCCCTCTTCATCGGTTGAAATTCTAAAATCGGTATGTATTTCTCTAACCACATCAGGATATACGCTTGAATAGCATACCATATCCTCTTTATCGCACAAAATCACATGATAGCCTCCTGCCGGGATTGTATAATCAGGCAGTGTATAGGCTTTGCTGAACTTATTCTTCTTACCTATTCTGTAATCCTTCAATGATATATCATTAGGACCGGGGTTGTAAATTTCAACCCATCCGTCAGGATACTCTTTATGTCTATCTAAATCGCCTCCTATAGTAGATTGAATAACTTCATTAATAAACAGTTCTTTGGTTAAACCACTTTCCTGTGAAAGAACCGGAACTGATAACACCAATGCTGTAATTGCCAACAAAACTCTGTAAGTCCTCATATTATTGCTTTTGTAAATATTATTTTTTGCTTTAAAATTACAAATGTAGTTAAAGTGTGTCTTTTTAGCAAAAACTTTCATACTATTTTAATAATAACAGCATATACAAGAAAAAGCAGACCTTTATCACAAAGATCTGCTTTAAAAAAACTACTTATTAAATACCAACCAATTATTTTTTAAAAAGGTGTTTTAGTTTGAGGGGGGACACGATGATACCACTGCGGTCCACCGGGTCCGTGAAATGGAGCAACTGAATCGGGAATCTGCCAACCTTCTTTAAAATTGCGTCTCCATTCGAATCTTTTTTCAGCCATCTCTTTCCATATCATCTGCTGATACATCTGCATATTCTGCATCTGTCTCTCCATTATCTGTCTATTACGTTCAGCCAACTGTGACCATATTTTCTGTCCCAATTCCCACTGCGCTTTGCCTATTTTGGCTCTGGTGCTATCGGGCAGGGCATCGCTTAATTTTTCAAGGTAGTCATCGTTTATTTCTTTCCATTTTTTCATATAATCATTGCCTGATGCCGGAGGAGTAGGAGTTCCAAATATAAAAGGATATCCTCCTTTACCAATCTCTTCCTGTTGTTCGCTATTCAGTTCAAACAGGCGATTGTTGTATTCTATATAAATCTTAGCAAACTTTTGATACTCTCGTTTGGTAAGATTAGCGTTCTCCTTAATGAACCTCAATTGGGCATTAAGCATATCTTCGTTCATCTTATCCTGAGCAGTTGCTGATGTTGAACAAAGTATGATACCCGCAAATAGGGTTGTTATAAGAAGAAGTCGTTTCATAATGTTGATTCTCCGTAATAGTTTGTCATTATTGAATATATTCCCAAATCATCGGCAGACATTGTCTGGAATACTTCATCTATGCTTTTACATTCTGAAATATTCTCATAGTTGGGAACTCCCATAGTTCCAATATTAAATGGATTTAACAACAATAGCACCATAGCGGCCGCACTCGCTGCTGCAGCTATGTAGAGATAGATAGGGCGTTTCTTTTTAGCCGGAATCTTAACTTCGGCAATAACCCTTTCAGTTAAGTTTTCAATAAAGTGGTCGGGCATGCTGTATGGCATTTGACGACCAATTTTTTCTAAATCAATCATAATAACGAATGTTCAGTTATATACTCTTTAATCTTATTTACAGCGTAGTGATAGTTTGTTTTCAGAGTGTTAATGCTGTCGCCTGTTATCTGATGAATCTCTTCATAACTCATTTCATCATAATAGCGCAGGTTAAAAACTGTCTTCTGTTTTATAGGTAACAATGCTATTGCTTCTTGTAACAGAATTAAGGTTTTGTCTGCACTGGGTGTAGCTTCGGCACTTACACTATTCTTCAAAGAATCACCCAAATCATCAACTGATTGCATTAAAGCTGCTCTGTTTTTAAGCAGTTTAAGGCTTTCGTTTGTTGCAATCTTATAAAGCCAAGAAGACAATGCATACTCTTTTGAATAGGTGTTTCTGTACTTAAATACATTAACCATTGTCTCTTGTAAAACATCTTCTGCATCATCGTGGACTATTACCATACGGCGTATATGCCAATATAGAGCCTCACCGAATTTCTGCATTATCAGGCGCAAAGCCTGCTCTACACGACTATCATTGCATAGCATTTCCGCTATGACATCATCTGTAACTGAGTAGTCAATACCTGTTTTTTTCATCTTTTGATAGTCGCTCTTCTGATACTTATATAATGCAATGTTGAAAAAGTTAAGAGGCTGACTGTTAAATAATGTAACAATCAGCCTCTAACAGGTTGTAAGTATTATTATTCTGTTACAAGAAGCTGGGCACCATTGTATGGTATTGTCCAGGTTACTTCTTGCTTTCTGTTAATCTTTACTCTTTCTACACTACCATTCAGACTTTCGTCGTCGGAATATTGTGTTACATAACTTCCGCTTTCAAGCATAGGAAGTGTAGTCTTTATCTTTAATGTCTCCTTTTGTGCATTGATACCGGTTACGTACCATTTGCCAGCACTTTTACGAGCCAATATTACGTATTTGCCGGGATAACCATCTATAAAGACTAAATCGTCCCAGGTAGTAGGTACTTTTTTCATAAAGTCCATAGCCCATGCAGGTGCATCGGTAAGGTTGTTAGGTGCAATTGCAAAGTTCTGAATAGGGCTCTGGAACAATACTGCAGTGGCCAATGCATAAACATCGGATGTGCGTCTGTATGTACCTCTGTCATTACCTTTGCTGTAGCGTTTGTTCAGTGCGCTACCACCAAATTCCATACCTGCAACGGCGTTTCTTATGAATGGATGTATGGTTGCGTTAAATGATTCATTATCGCAAGCACCCTGTCCAAATGATAAGTTTTCGCTGGCAAGAACGGCTTCTGATGATGCAAAGTTAGGATACATACGTTCCCAACCACGTGGCAGAGTACAACCATGGAATACAACCATAAGACCATATTCGTTTGCATCGCAAAGAATATCTTCGTAAAGTTGCATAGTCTGCTGTTTGTCACTTCCAATAAAGTCTATCTTCATACCCTTTACACCAACTTTCTTAAGCCACTTCATCTCTTTGTGACGTGCTATGCTTGTATGCAATTTGTTTCTTGGACCTTGAGGCGCATCGTTCCAATAACCATTGGAGTTGTACCACAAGAATACACCAACACCTTTTGAATCGGCATACTTAACTAGTTCTTCCATCTTTTCGTAGCCTATGTTGCTGTCCCAAAGAGCATCAATCAGAATGTATTCGTAACCTATTTCAGCTGCAAAGTCTATGTACTCTTTCTGTTCGTCAAAGTTACAGCTTGCATCCATACGGATAATCCAACTCCATACACTCTTACCATATACATACTCTTTGCTTGGTTCGTAAAGAGGTTCTACTACGTCCCACATAACAGTGGTCTCTACAATAGGTTTAAGTGTTTCGCCTACTGTAATGGTACGCCAAGGAGTTTCACCCGGAACATTGATACCCGGAGTAACGCTTCCTATTCCATTGAATTCATCTGCTAATGGGAATGCAATGGTATAAAGTGAACCATTACCACCTGCCAAACGGCTACCGCAATAAGCAGAGCTTACACCGGTTTCGCAGAGTAAAATCCAACCTTTATCCTGGTTCTTAAACAGACAGGGGAATGTATAGCCTAAACCATTTGCGTTATCACCCATTGGAGCATCCAGAGTATAACCTGTTTCGTAGCTTGGTGCTGTACGGGCAAAACCGGTCTTAGGACGCATCTGCGGACAGAGGAATGTGGTGGTTCCATCTACAAAACGGAAGCCTGTCTTCTCTTCATATATCACGCAGCAAAGTTTATTCTGCTTAGCCATCACATATTTAAATGCGATATCGTTGTTGCTAACATTAAAAACAACATCGTAAATATCTCTACCTCTTGCATCGGCAAATGTAAAGACACCTTGATTAGCATTGTATTCTATATTACTGAATTTCAGATTTGGTAATGAATAACTATCAGAAACCTGATTTATTTTGGTAGCTTTTAAAGTCAGGTCTTTAGAATAGTCGCCTAAATCTGTAACAAGTCCTAACGGAGAATCTACAAGATAGTCGTTTCCGTTATATTGAACTGAATATGAAGGTGTACCGTCGGAATCTGATACGGTTACCACCAATTTTCCATCCGGGCTGCTTACTGTAGATTCAGCAGCAAAAGATTGATGGCAAAATAGTGCCATCAATCCTGCTATAATGAGAGTTTTTTTCATAGTTAACTCTTATTGTTTTTATTCAAATGTCAACCAGTCAACCTGTACCTTGCCTTCTGAAGCCATACGAACCTTGATATTGTGTAAGCCCTTTGAAGCACCTGTTACTTTTGCAGTTTCAGTTATAACCTGACGGTCTTTTGGTACATTAACAGTTGCAATTACCTTATCGTCCTGAAGAATTTCAAGAGTACCTGCCGATGGAGGAACAATCTGAACCTTTACGCTCTTAGGAGCTTTATCAAACTGTACAGTGTTATACTGTGCCCATGCACCCTTTTCGTAGAATACAGTCTTCCAGCCCTTGAAGTAGTTACCCAGGTCTAAGTAAGCAATTGAATCACCGCTTGCGCTCAGTTCTGAATAACGGTCAATGTGGATTTCTGACTTAGAATTTGTAATACCTACGCCACGTTCTGTTGGTTTTACAAGGGCAATTGTGCCGTCTTCGTTAAAGAAGAGGCTATCTACTCTCATAGAACGGTTCTTGTCAAAGTCTGGTGAATAGTCATTGTGGTGGTAGAATAAGTACCACTGGCCCTTGAATTCAATTATTGAATGGTGGTTTGTCCAGCAACCATTTTCATGTTCTTCCATAATGAGGCCTTTGTATTCGTATGGGCCCATAGGATTTTTACTCATTGCGTATCCGAGAACCTCTGTATCCTCTCTAACGTATGGATATGTCAAGTAATAGTAACCATTGCGTTCGAATGCGAATGGTCCTTCTGCCTGACGACTTGGAAGACCACTAAGACAGTTCACTCCTATATTTGTCATTTCACGATTACCCCATTTCACTGTTTCTACAGGATTATCTTCTGCAAGTTCAATCATATTGTCAGCAAGCTTTGCACAACGACCTGCACCCCAGAAAATATAGTGGTTACCGTCTGATGCCTTAAGAACACAAGGGTCGATACCACCGATACCTTTAATAGGTTCTGGCACAACTTCATAAGGTCCTTCTGGATGATCAGCAATAGCTACACCTACTGTAAACCCTCCGGTTTTAGAGGCGTTAGGAAAGTAGAAATAATATTTTCCATCCTTCTCGATACAGCAGGGTGCCCACATGGAATAGCCAATCGGATTACCCCAAGGAACATCTTTCTGATCCAATATCATACCATGATCAACCCAATCTACAAGGTTGTCTGATGAATAAACATGGTAGTCTGCCATGCAGAACCAGTCCTTACGTGGATAATCCCATGGTGCAGGAATGTCGTGTGATGGGAACACATAAACACGATCTCCCACTACCAATGCTGAAGGATCGGCATTAAAATGATCCTTGATTAGCGGATTTTGTGCTACTGCCATATTGCCTACTAAGGCAAACAGAGCTAATGTTAATAAACTTTTTTTCATAATCTGTTTTTGTTAATTTTATAATGTTATTTAATCTCTTTTCTCACTTGGGTTTTACCATTGCTATATGTCGTTTTAACTATATACAAACCATTTTGTGGCATCTCTATTTCAGTACCATTCAGATTGTAATAGCGTACTGATACAATATCGTCACCTGTCAAATAGCCTGTTGGTTGAACCGATGTAGTATCTTCAATCTTAACTATCGATATATCGCCTATTATCATTTCGTAGAGTCCGCCACCTGATAGTGGTAGTATCCAACGCAACTGATAATTACCGGCTTCAGTAATTTCGAAATTGATTTCCGATTCAGAAGCAGATGTAATTCGTACTGAAGAACCGCTTTTTCCATTTAAATGGCTTTTTACACTTAACTGTTTCGATACCAACGAAGTTCCATTTGGCTTTATAATTGCTGCTGTAATGGAACCGGTGGCTTTCCAACCGATTGCAGAATAAGACAACTTATATTTTCCCGGTTGAAGATTCAGTTTGTAGCCGCTTAAAGAACCGTATGTTGCAGTACCACGAGTGTTGTTGTCGCCACGGAAATACAAACCGGTTGTAAACTCTCCTTCCGGTGAAAAGTAGAAGAGTCGGGGGCCAAGAGAATACTCTCCTGCTGTACGGGTACCTCCTTCATAAACTATCTTCCAACCATTGGGAATACAAGCCTTACCTCCACTGTTTTCAAATTTGTCTGAATAGACAACGGTAACTGTCTCTTCTTCTGAATCAACTTCTCTGTCAGCACTCTTTACAAATATATATGTATTTACACTGTATGCATCTACCGCAATGTTTGGTATATAGGTCTCTTCCGAATAAGCAAGTGCGTTTTTTTTCATATTTACAGATTCAGTAGTAATAACAGACATACCACCTTTTGTGTAGAACGGCAGGTTGAAATCCATACTATATGAACTTGATGTAGGGTTTATAACCATCACTACAATACTATCGCCTGTAACTGATAGATAGGCTGATGATGTCATTTTACCCGAAGATTCATTAAGCGAATGTTTGATACGTGTAGTACCTGTTACATATTTGGCATAGTGTGATAATATATATCCACGCTTTGTTATTTGACCGTTCACTGTACCGAAATTGCCATCGCCAATACAGCCATAATACCTTTTCAGAGAGTAATGAACCCATGCGCTCATATTTGCCAGCATTGCATCGTTAATGCTGCGCGCAAAAAGGAATGCATCGTTTTTCCAATCTATGTTATAACCATTATTCTCCTGACGTTCATTGATAAGGAATTCTGTCATCCACACCTCTTTACCTTTTTCTATTGCAAGAGGATATGGAGATCCATTCCAACCATAGAAATGACCACCCAATATGTCAAGTTCGGCGCATGCTTCCGGGTCATTCAGTATAGGGTCGGAAAGAGAGTGAGTAAAATGCACTCCTTCAGGTGCTATAATCTTTGCACTTATCTTTGAACCATATTTCTTAAGGAATGTGGCAAATTCTTCACCTGTCCATACGCAACTTTGGTATGATGTCTTGTAGTCCGGTTCATTTTGAATGGATATGGCATCAATCTCGACACCACCTGTATTTTTCATATACAATACAAATCTGTTCAGAAAATCTGCCCAATCATCGTAGTATTCCGGCAAAAGTTTGCCACCGTTATTGCTGTCATTATTATCTTTCCAGGAGGCAGGCGGAGACCATGGAGAAGCGAACAGAAATGCTCCGTGACTCTTTGCTCTTTTGGCCATATTTACTGCCTGATTCCATCCTGTGGAACTGTTGGCTATATAGAGGCGCATTATATTGTAGCCCAGTTGATTCTCTCCGTCACCGTAGAGCATGTCTATTTCAGAATTACTCATCCAGTTATAAGACCACGAAGGGCTTGGTCCAAAGCCGCCAAAACCGGAGATATGCTGATATTTTTCTCTCCAATACTGTATGCTCTCTTAGGCTTCTTTGTCATCCTCCGTTTTGCTTCTGCAAAATCCCGCACCCCATCACCAGTCCCGGATAAAATCCTTTCCTTTCTCCATGAACACAACGGAAGCAGTCAGAAACAGATTATCGAAGCTGTCTCTGCTTCTCGTGGTTCGACATCATATCATCTCCAAAATCTCGAACAGAAAGGTTATCTCAAAGTGGTTCGGGCAAACGGGGTTGCACAGTACTTCCTGACCTCTGCCGCCCCGGCGTCTGCAGAACATGCAGCTGTCCTTCGCTTCCTTTCGCGGAAAAAATCTGGTACGGTACTTAGGTTGCTTTTTGAGCGAAAGAAAATTAAGACCGGAATGCCGGCTAAACTGGTAAAAAGAGAACTGTTTCAGATGGTTCGTTTTCCGGAAGAAGGAAAATATGAGGACATCCGTACCACCTACAAATATTTTGCTATCGCAAACCGTGTAGTGGCTCAGGGACATCCGAAATATCGGGTTCTTCGCCATGCCGGAAACAACTCGGCATTTACCACAAACGATGTTCTTCTGACACCGGAACAGCTGGATGAGTATTTCGATGCTTTCC
>CALFTK010000030.1 GCA_937916465.1 uncultured Bacteroidales bacterium | reverse complement strand
AAAATACAATTAAATCGGGATAAACATCACGGGCAATATATGTTTTTCGAAAGCATTTGATTCAATATTTCAATACATTGAGACTTATTCATGTTAAATTTGCAATAATGACCACATAGATTGTTTCATAAACTGACTTATAACATGAAAAGACTTATCTGCCTGGGACTGCTTCTGGCAGTTTCCACCTACCAATCCCTGGCACAGGAAGAGGTTGACATCAACGTAAGCTCAAAAGCCCCATCCGGCATCATAGACCCTATGCTTTACGGACAGCTTTTCGAGCACATATATTTTTCCGCGAACAACGGAGTCTGGCAGGAACTTATATATGAGCGTTCGTTCGAGCCGGAACATTATCCCGGCATCCATCCGAGGGACGGCTATTTCGACGGATGGTTCATGGATGACGACAATGTGCTCCATTCACCGACAAGATACGAGCAGCCTCTCAACATCACAAGCATCGATGGAGACGATTATGAGATCACGATGGATGTCAAATGGCGCTCATACAGACTTGTAAACCGTGCATGGAGTGGCGGACTGATGGATATGAGATTCGCAGTCAAGAATCAGGCTGACGGTGAGCCATATTTCGTCAGGATCCACAACCCTTATTACGAGGCCCGCATCCTCAATACCGCCCAGACAGAGTCGCAGATACAGGCTGCAAACCTGGCCAGGGCGCGTCAGCAGGCATCAGAGCAGATTACAGAGCCGAACTTCTCGATTTCAACAAAAGTGGAGAAGGAGGTTCCTTTCTACGGGGGCAGGACACGCAAGATAGTGACCCTCGACCCGATTGTCAGCAGAATAGCGGATGAGAACCAGATCAACGAAAGACGCGAGTGGCATAAACTGCGCATCAGCTGCAAGGGCAAGAGCATTTCGGTATTCTGGGACGGAAAGAAGGTCCTCGGATACAACAAGCTCGAACAGGCCGGAAAGAACGACATAGTCTTCTGGGTGAATTATACCGAGACTTTATACCGCAACATAAAGGTCACATCTTCAAACGGCAAGACCGTCTGGTTTGAGGGCACGCCTGAAGATGTGAAGATCCCTGCCGTGGCACCGCAATGGAATCCGTTCGGTGATGCTGAATTCGAAATGGTCAAGGGAGACGCCGTGAACATGGATTACTCCCAGAAGATCACAGCTACCTCAAAGGCAGGCGTTTACCAGGGTCCGCAGGATGTGACATCAGGAGAGACCTTCGTCGGTTCGATCTATGCCAAAGGAGACGGAAGGCTTTCCGTAGGACTGAAGAATGATGAGGGATTCATCGTCGAGCAGGAGATCGGAACACCGGGAAAGGAATGGAAGAAATTTGACATCAGTCTTCCTGCAGGCAGCTACAATGGAGATGCTGACTTTGCGATATCGGTCGAGGACGGTACGGTACAGATAGATCAGGTCACCCTCACAACCGTCACAGGACAGTCACTCGGAGGCTTCCGTCCTGACATATTCAATGCCGTAAAGGATCTTCATCCGACATGTCTCCGCTGGCCGGGCGGCGGTTATGTAGCCCAGTATAACTGGAAATGGGGAATCGGTCCGCAGGAAGAAAGGTACAGATGGCCACATTGGATGTGGATGGACTATGACCAGAACTGTTTTGGAACAGACGAATTTATAAGGTTCTGTCGTGAAGTTAATACCGAACCCGTAATAGTTGTTTCAGTGGGATTTGACAGACCGGAATCAGAAAGAGCACAAATTCTTCAGGATGCAGTAGATTGGGTTGCTTATTGCAACGAACCTGCCACCGGCAAATGGGGTAGCATACGAGCTGCCAATGGACATCCGGAGCCATACAATGTAAAGTATTGGGAAATTGACAACGAGATGTGGGAGATGGGTATTGAAAAGTACGAAGCTTGCGTACGTGAATTCTCGACAGCAATGCGCAAAGTAGATCCTACTATCAAGATAATTGCTTGTGGTGGTTTTCGTGGTGAAGACGAAGGCTTAATTATGCGTTCCGGAAACTATTTCGACTATCTAAGCTTACACCATTACGAACAGCAGGGAGGATATGCCACAGGACCAAAGAGATTGGGAGCTCAGTATGACCAGTATGCTGAGATGATAGCAAATTCTCCAAACCCGAACATCAAGTTATTTATTTCAGAATGGAACTTGAACAGCATAGATTGGAAGACCGGATTGTTTGCCGGCGGTTTCCTAAACGAATGCGAAGCAAGAGATGTAGTAGCCATGGGTGCAGCCGCACTGTTTATACGCAGAACAGACGCCCCTGATTGGAATAACGCATTTATCAATTTCGATTATAAAGATCTGTTTGTAGCTCCCAACTACCAAGTAACTGAATTATGGTACAACCACTTTTCTAAGTACAGATTAGCTTTTGAAGGAGAAACGAAAGATTTAAGCGTAATGACCACATTGTCAGAAGACGGACGAAACGTTATAGTAAAGGTGGTGAATCCAACAGAAGAACCATACACCTTAAATATAAGTGGCGATTGGAAAGGCATATCAGGAAGTGACTACGAATACTATGCTCCGGGATCATTGACTGTAGCCAACAGTATGGATAATAAAAATGCGGTTGCGCTTAAAAGATTTTCACCGGAGAGTTCCAACAATGTTGTATCACTGAAAGTTGAACCATTATCAGCCGGAGTGCTGACCATTACAAAATCATTCTGATACATAGTGTAACAAAAGAGAATCAGGCTACCCTTTATGGATAGCCTGACCCTCTTTTAAATATAAGTAATTATTTAACTACGCCTTGTTTAATAAGGTACTCTGCTATCTGAACTGCGTTCAGTGCGGCCCCCTTCTTTATCTGGTCACCTACCAACCAGAATACCATTGTGTTAGGATCTGCTATATCCTTACGAATTCTACCTATATATACAGGATCTTTACCTGAAAGGAACAGAGGCATAGGATACACTTTTTCAGCAGGATTATCCATCAACACCAAACCTTCAGCCTTTTCTATTGCAGCCTTGAATTCTTCTACAGATACAGGTCTCTCTGTTTCAGCCCATATAGCTTCAGAATGACAACGCAAAGCAGGTACACGTACACAAGTTGCACTGCAGGCTATGTCATTATGGAACATCTTTCTGGTTTCATAGAACATCTTTTCTTCCTCCTTGGTATATCCGCTCTCTTTGAACACATCAATATGAGGAATGAGGTTATAAGCAAGCTGATAAGCGAACTTTTCAACTTTTACAGGTTCGCCGTTCAACATCTGACGATACTGCTCTTCAAGTTCTGCCATTGCCACAGCACCTGCTCCACTTGCAGCCTGATATGTAGAAACCTGCACCTTTTTAACAGGTGAGATATCGTTCAACACCTTCAACGCAACAACCATCATAATAGTTGAACAGTTAGGGTTTGCTATGATACCACGCGGACGTACCAGAGCATCTTCAGGGTTTACTTCAGGCACAACCAATGGAACATCATCTGCCATACGGAATGCGCTGGAATTGTCTATCATTATTGCACCATGTTTAGTGATGGTCTCTGCATACTCTTCAGAAATACTACCACCAGCAGAAACGAATGCGATATCAATACCCTTGAAATCATCGTTATGCTGTAGTAATTTTACCTGAAGCTGTTTACCTTTAAAAGTATAAACGGTTCCGGCACTACGGGAAGACCCGAATAACACTAATTCATCGAGCGGAAAATTACGCTCATCCAGCACGCGCAAAAACTCTTGTCCTACTGCGCCACTGGCACCTACAATTGCTACTCGCATAAGATTAAAATTACTATTTAAATTTATTCGGCTGCAAAATTACGCTTTTTATACAAATTGCTACATAATTCTGTATATTTTTTGACATATTTCTTTCAAATAAGGGTTGTTTTGTATTATTTTGCAATTTAAATAAGAAAATATAGTCATTATGTACGAATTCAACAGCAGAACCACACTATTAATAGGCAATAGTGCTACAGCCTTACTACAGCAGAGTCACGTATTAGTGATAGGTGTAGGTGGTGTAGGTGGATATGCTGCAGAATTTTTATGTAGAGCCGGCATAGGCAGATTCACAATTGTTGATGGAGACAACATAGATATAACAAACATAAACAGGCAGATTCTGGCTACACATTCTGTAATTGGTAGAACCAAAGTGGAGATTATGAAGCAGAGAATGACAGATATAAATCCGGCTGTTGAAATAGAAGCCATAAACAAATTTCTTAATCCGGATGATGTTACAGAACTGTTTGATAACGGGAATTATAATTTCGTTGTGGATGCCATAGACTCCATTCCTGCCAAATGTCAAATTATCAAAGAGTCTATAAGCAGAGGAATAGGTATTATTAGCAGTATGGGAGCAGGTTGCAGAATGGACGCATCAAAAGTGCGCATAGACAGGCTTTGTAATACACATCACGATGGGTTAAGCAAAGCCATCAGAAAAAGGTTCACCGGTAGCAATATTCCCAATCTGTTGACTGTGGTTTTTAGCGAAGAACCCCCTATCCAAGAGGCAACAGAACCAAGCGACATACCCGGCAAAAGAGCTACAGTAGGAACAATAAGTTATATCCCGGCAGTTTTTGGATGCTATCTGGCCCAACATGTAATTAAAGAACTAACAGAATAGAATAGTTATGATAGAGTTGAATAATATAAACAAGAGTTTTGGAAACCTTCAGGTTCTTAAAGATATATCCCTCTATATTAACAAGGGTGAAATTGTCAGCATTGTTGGTCCGAGCGGTGCCGGCAAAACCACGCTGTTACAAATTATGGGAACTCTGGACAAACCAGATTCCGGCAGTGTAAAATACAACAATACAGATATAACATTACTGAAAGAGAAAGAACTGTCACTATTTAGAAATAAGCATATTGGCTTTGTATTTCAGTTTCACCAGTTATTACCTGAATTTACAGCCGAAGAGAACATTATGATTCCTGCACTAATTTCGGGGTGTAACGCAACCGAAGCAAAATTAAAAGCAACAGAACTGATGAATTTGCTTGACATTGCAGACAGAGCCAGTCACAAACCGAGTGAAATGTCGGGAGGCGAAAAGCAACGCATTGCAGTAGCCAGGGCACTCATAAACAGGCCCGATGTGATTTTGGCGGATGAACCTTCCGGTAGTCTTGACAGCCACAACAAGGAGGAACTTTACAAACTTTTCTTCACATTAAGAGAAAAACTTGACCAAACTTTTGTAATTATTACACATGATGAATCATTGTCTAAAATGACCGACAGAAGCATTCGTTTGGTTGATGGTATGATTACCACCTTTTAAAGTTCAAGATAACCTTTTCATTGGACAGTATCAGTTCTTTATTATCAAGTTTATCAACGGAATATGTTGTAACATAATTCTCCACACCGCATAACCTGAGCGATTTAAGTAACAACGGCATATTGGTATCTTTATCGGTATAGACAGAGTAATCTATGCGCAGAGAATCGCCGGTGTAAAGAATCTGTCCAAATTTACTAAAGCCATGTTCCAGAGAATGAGCAGTGTCAGACAGATTCTGTATCTGTATCAAACTGCGGGCAAAACCAAAATATATAGAATCGGCACGAACTACAGTACATTCATTTCCAACAAAGTCCACCCCATTTTTATACTCAATTTGATTCAATTTCCAAAAATTATCAAGTTCGTAATCCGGAAACACCGGGTTACAAGAAGATAAAAACGCAACAGTCAATATCAGCACTGCCACATAATTGCCATATTTTTTCGTCATAGAATATCCCATACTTTAGAAACTGTCAACATTATACCTTTATTATTCGATGCGCCCATAAGTGTGCCCCCCTTCTGTATATCCATAGCACCTGCCACACTGAATTTCCAGCTATAGGCATCGCCTGTCCAGTAAGAACATTCAAGCATGAGCGAAGTAATATTCGCCACTTTATTAAGCGGATTTATATATGTACCCCAATGTCTGGTATTTGTAGCAAGAAACTTGTAATCTATCTTTGGAGATATACGGCCGTCAACACCCAAATGGAACATTATTGCTCTATTACTTTTAAAGAGCATTGAGTTATCCTTATTATATATAGGTGATACAAGCACAGGATTACCAATTGCATACCCCCAATGAGTATAAGATTTATATACCGTATGGTTATAATAGTTTTCTGCGCCATCAACACGTTCTGTAACTGCATCGGTATTCACACAAAGCGAACCACACTGATCTTTTGTCTTCATAAATTCCAACACAATATTCTTAAACGGAAGACCATCCGGAGCATTTATCTCTATACCAAACTGACCGTCGAACCAGTTGCGCTTATAGCCATAGAAAACAAAATCTTTTTCACCCTGCGCATTAGTTTTATATTCAATACCCAACATAGAGGAATGATCTTCATAAAAGTGTTCATAATAGGCACGATACTTCCATTTATCGAAAGTCAAATCGAAAGAGAGATGCCAGCTACCTAATGAATTGCCATTATCATGGTCCTGTTTACCTGTTGGATTGAATGGCAATAGAGCATCCCAATATGCACCTATACCGGATGGATACTTCTTATATTCGTGAAATTCACCTGCAGTTGCAGTATTATACATTTCGCCACCAAACTGAGAGTACATCTCCAATCCCCAAATGAACTCCAATGGAAATCTATCCACATCGCCTACCTTTAAGAATGCCGATTTACTATGATGCAAAATCTTATTGGCGTACGATGGATTTTCCTTGGAAATCTTCATTGCAGTCTCTTCTCTATACTTACTATCTGTATATCGGCCATAGCCTATATGTCCTTTTAACGAGAACCAACCGCCCAAAATATTCAAACGGGTAAATTCAGGTACCTCTATACGCATTTGAGGCATGGGCAGAGCATTACCTGACCAAGTTAAGCCACCACTGCTCAGATACGGGTTCTTCATTTCCCCCCATCTCTCTTTTGTACCCATTGACAATGATAGCCAACTGTACTTCAAATCCACATATACCTGCTGAATATAGTAACTGGATTGAAAGCCTGTATTTATAGACATATCCATACCATAATCTACACCAAATTTATTAGGAAGAAGCATACCGCCCAAAGCAGAGACTCTAATATAACCACTTTTGTTCTGTAGGGAAGATAGACCCTGACGGTTAGAAACCAGCCAAAATGGAGCATAATCGCCCGATGCCAAAGTTCCTACTGTTTCAAAACGATAATCCAGTTTACGTTTAATAGATGCCTTAACTCGTTTTTCTATCAATGCAGCCTGATCCTGATAGGTAGATGGAACCCACTGACCACGACGCACATTTCTGCGCACCACAGGCTGGTCAATTTCAAACATATCGTCTGCAAATGGATCCTGTTCCTGTTCAAATTGAGCAGAGAGTTCTGTAGCGGGGAAGAGCATCATAAGAATTGATACTACCAGTCCCAAATAGTTTTTTGTGGTAAGTTTCATATATACATCATTGGTTATTCAACAGTGATAAGCATCTTTGAAGAGAATCATACCAGTATGGCACAGCTATTCCAAATCTCTCCTTATACTTTGTTTTATCAAGCACTGAAAAGTGTGGCCTTTTTACTTTACTTGGAAATTCATTCGAATGACAAGGTTGGATATTGCAACCGGTATTTCCACACAAACAGGCTATGGCTTTGCTGAAATCAAACCAGCTGCACACCCCTTCATTACTAAAATGGTATATTCCTTCATTTCCGGCAGCCTTTCCGTTTTCAATTATGTAGAATATTGCCTCTGCCAGATCGGCTGCGTATGTTGGCGAACCTATCTGGTCAAAAACAACTTTCAAAGTATCTCTTTCAGATGTAAGACGTTTCATTGTCTTGACAAAATTATTGCCATATATACTATAAAGCCATGCCGTCCTGAATATCAGGTAGCGACAACCGCTATCCAAAACAGCCTTTTCACCTTCAGCCTTAGTTCTACCATAAGCGCCAACAGGTTCTACGGGTGTATCTTCTGTATATGGAGTGCAAGCAGTTCCATTAAAGACATAATCGGTAGAAACATGTACCAGCAGAGCGCCACATTGTGTTGCAACTGTTGCAAGATTGGCTACTGCTTTAGCATTGAGCAGATAAGCCATATCGTAATCATCTTCTGCTTTATCAACATTTGTATATGCTGCGCAGTTCACAATCACATCGACAGATCTATCTTTGCACAGACATTTCACTGCTTCTATATCGGTAATATCAAGAATTGTTGTATCTCTGCCATCTATAGTGGCAATATCGGAGAAGATATACTTGTTTGACGAATTGGCAGCCAACACACGCATTTCGCTACCCAACTGTCCGTTAGCACCTGTTACCAGAATATTCATAGGCTAAAATGTAAAAGGTGAATCAAAATCTTTAAGAAGTGGATTCTGCTTATCTTTATCGCTAAGAATCATCTTATCGGCAGGCACCTGCCAATCAATATTCAAAGAAAAATCAGAGTAGAGTATTGCGCCTTCCGATTCCTTAGCATAATAGTTATCGCATTTATACTGAAATATTGCATCAGAGCTAAGAACAGAAAAACCATGCGCCATACCCCGTGGCAAAAACAACATTCTATGGTTTTCTTCTGATAGTTCAACTGAAACAGTTTTTCCGTATGTAGGCGATCCCTTACGAATATCTACAGCAACATCCAGCACTTTACCAACAGGACAACGCACCAATTTACTCTGCGCGTAGGGAGGTTTCTGAAAGTGTAACCCACGAACTACTCCATAACAACTACGGCTTTCATTGTCTTGAACAAAAACAATATCATCACGTCCTGTTAACGCATTGAAATCACGTTGAGAAAACGATTCAAAGAAATAGCCTCTTGAATCGCCAAACACTTTGGGTTCCAGGATAAAAACACCCGGTATTTCGGTTTTAATTAACTCCATTACTTAACATTTGATTTACAAAGTTAATCAATAAGAACAAAAATCCGGCATCTACCTCCATAAAATGGCTTATACAGATAAAAAAAATGGACTGCATTTCTGCAATCCATTTTTTATTCTTACGTAGGGAGAATTAAGCGTTGCTTCTCTTTTCGCGAATACGTGCCTTCTTACCTGTAAGATTACGCAGGTAGTACAATTTAGCACGACGCACTTTACCAACTTTGTTCACTTCAATGCTATCAATAGCAGGTGAATTGATTGGGAAGATACGTTCAACACCTACTGTGCCAGACATCTTGCGAACTGTGAAACGACGGTTATCACCATGACCGCTTATCTTGATAACAACACCACGATAAAGCTGTACACGTTCTTTGTTACCCTCGATGATACGATATGCTACAGTCACTGTATCACCAGCCTTAAACTTTGGATATTTGCCCTCTTTACCTGTAGCAAATGCCTCTTCTGCAATTTTAATAAAATCCATTTCTCTAAAATTGTAAAATAGTTAAAACATTGAGTGACATACCAAGTTACTCTTCCTATGGCAGCGATCACCCAAAAAGTGGCGCAAAGGTAATACAAATTATCTGATTACCAAATCTATTTGCAAACTGATTTTCAAATATCATTCAAAATAGAGAGTCAGAACTATCATCCTATTCTGTACAGATGACATTGAATTAGTGTATTTGAGTAAGGTTTTATCTGTTAAATCATCACGCTCCTTCACCAATATATCGCTCAGTCCGAAACAGAATTTTAGCTCTGGAATAAGTTTAAAGAACGGATAGTACAAATCCATACCTAAGCCAACTTCAAACATACAATCAAACCTGCGCACAAGCATCTCTTTCTGCTTTTTCACTGTTAAATCAACCATAGGAGATATACCGGTCATTATATATGGTCTGTAATTATTAAATCGCGGAGCATTAATCTTTAAATCAAAAGGAACAGCCATATACGTAGATTTTATTATCTGTTCTTTCTTGTTACCTGACAACTGTTCAGAATAGACGGTTTGTTTGTCGCCAAAGTACATTGTTGGAATAATACGTAAAGCCAAATTATCAGACAATTTGAGTTCCCCCAGGATTCCTACACTAAAGCCCGGAGTATAACTTGCTACGTCGGCATACCAATATTCCAATGAACCATCTTCAGTAACATGAGGATAACCATTGTTCTTTATATTCATGTCCTGATAATTCACACCCAAAGAAAAACCGTAATGCCATACTCTATCATCCAGATATGGCCTGTTCATCACCTTTCTTTCTTGTGAAAAAGTCATTGCCGGAAATAATATAACCAGCAAAAAAAACATAAAACCTATTTTTCGCTCTATCTTCATCAATCTTAATAACGTACACAAGGAATCATTATTGCATACAGTTTAAAAGAGTTATTTTTTATTTAGACAGCATCCAAATTATAAAATTCAATTCAATAGAATGCACTCTTAGAACAAAAAGTATGTAATTTTGCAGCAAATATAAACAACAAAACAATTTTAGATATTATGGCATACGTTATTAATGACGACTGCATCGCATGCGGAACTTGCATCGATGAATGTCCATCAGAGGCAATCAAAGAGGGTGAAAAGTATTCAATTGACGCTGATTTGTGCGTAGATTGCGGTACATGTGCTAGTGTTTGTCCATCAGAGGCAATCCAGCCAGGTGAATAAATAGAGTTTTCAACCACAATTATAGGGGTGACATAAATTCAGTTGTCGCCCCTTTTTTGTCTAACCAAAACAATCCACTTATGAAATTAACAAATTATCTTCTCTCTGTTTTAGCTGCATTGGCTATAAGTTCTCCTATCTCAGCACAAAAAGATTCGAGAACCATCTACTTAAATACCAAAGACAAGGGAATTGAAATAAGCCCTACATTCAGCGGTATATTTTTCGAAGACATAAACAATTCTCTTGATGGAGGTATCTGCGCACAACTTATCCAGAACTTTTCGTTTCAACAATACATGGTTCCCGAAGCACCTGCAAAAGAGTTTTCACAGGCAGACTCTATTATCTTTGGATGGTCTGTAATAAGCAAAGGTGACGCAAAAGGTAAAGCCATTACAACAAACGAGAAACCACTTTTGGAAAATTTGCCACGCTATTACGATTTCGACCCCAATGACAGGTACAACGACGAATTGAGATACCAACAGTATTCAATAAGGTTTGATATTGAAAATGCCGGCGATGGTTTTGGTTTGGCAGCAAATGGATATGGTATTAGCGAACACGGCAGCGAAAGAGCCGGACATTATTACTCTAACAACACACAGATTCCATCAATTGCCGTAAACAGAGGAATATCTTACGATTTATCATTATACCTTCAAGGCGCAGACTACGATGGTAGGATTTCCATCTATCTTGAAGATGCACAGGGAAAGGTAAATTCAGAGACAATTGTAATTGAAAATTTAAAGAACAGTTGGACAAAGCATACTGCTACACTGAAAGCCGAACGTACTGCCGACTGCAGGTTAGCTATTGTTGCAGATAAAGCAGGAACATTCTATTTGGACTTTGTTACTCTTATGCCGGAAGCATCTGAATTGTGGATGGAGGGCAAAGCCGGTCCATTCAGAAAAGACCTGATGCAGGCTCTTGCAGACCTTAACCCTACATTTATGCGATTCCCTGGTGGTTGCGCATCAGAGGGTACAAACTATTTTGGACAAGTATTTTGGAAAAATTCAGTAGGCGATGTTGAACAGCGTATTGGTTTCCGCAACCATTGGGGTTACTGGACATCACAATATGTTGGTTTCTATGAATATCTGCTTATGGCAGAATCATTAGGCGCCACACCACTTCCAGTTCTTAACAATGGTGTTACTTGTCAGTTTGCAGGTCATCAGTATGTTGCACCATTAGACACTGAAGAGGATAGAAAACGTTTCTACGATATTTTTGTAAAAGATGCGCTTGACTTCATTGAATTTTGCAATGGAGATACCAATACAGAATGGGGTGCATTAAGAGCTAAAATGGGACATCCGGAACCATTCAATCTAAAATATCTGGGAATTGGCAACGAAAACAAAGGCGAAGCATTCTGGGAACGTTTTGATATTATGTACAATGCTATCAAAGAGAAGTATCCTGAAATTATAATTGTTTCTACAGCCGGTTCTGCAAGTGATGGTAAGGAGTTCAATGACAACTATGCCCAGATAGACGAAAAATACCCCGATACATACGTTGACGAACATTACTATAAGAATGACAACTGGTTCTATAACAACAGAGACAGATACAATGCCGACAAGGTACGCGGCGGTCAAGGCATAAAATATGATAGAGAGCGTCCTACCCGTGTGTTTGTAGGTGAATTTGCAAACAATGCTACAAACAATGCTTACGCATCTACACTGGCAGAAGCAGCATACTACACATCGTTAGAACAAAATTCAGATATGGTTGTCATGGCTGCTTACGCACCATTATTCTGCAAAAAGGGTTTTAACAAGTGGAATTCAAACTTGATATGGTTTGATAATAGAGGGTTGTGGCGTACCACTAACTACTATTATATGAAATTATTCAGCAAGGCCGGTAATAGAGCCTTTGCTGCTTCAAACGTAATGAATGGCGATCAGATTGATGAACATGTATATGTATCTCCTACCATTGATACCGAATCGGGTGAAATTTATCTCAAATTGGTTAATAGTGAAGCTATTGAAAAGAGTTTAGAGATAAATCTGGATAACCGTAATATATATAAGGTGTTAATGGAATATATAAGTTCAGAAGATACAACTGTAAAGAACCAGGGTGCACAGAACTACTATTCAAGTTTTCCGGGTATAGTTAATTTCAACTATAACGAAACTATCACACCTCAATCAGTTGGTTTTGGTCCGGTAAAGAAAAACTTCAATATTTCGATTCCCGGCAATTCTGTTTGCGTAATCAAATTGATTCCTGAAGAATAGTATTTGCAACACATAACAAAAAAAAGATGAGTGGCCGCTTTATATGGGAAACAGCCACTCATCTTTTTATTTATGAACTCTACTTCAGTTCGGCAAGTGCAACTTTAATTCTCTTAAATGCTTCAACTATATTTTCATCACTTGTAGCATAGCTGAAACGGATACATTCAGGAGCACCAAAAGAGGTACCACCAACGGTTGCAACATGTCCTACCTCAAGCAGATACATTGCCAAATCGTCTGCATCATTTATAACCTTATCGCCATACTTCTTACCAAAATATGAATCGCATTTTGGGAATAGATAGAAAGCGCCCTGCGGGTTGTTCACCTCAAAGCCCGGTATCTCTTTTGCTAAGGATACTATAAGATCTCTTCTCTTATTGAACACCTTACGCATATTTTCTACATCGTCCTGAGGACCATTAAAAGCTGCTTCGGCTGCTTTCTGGGCCACAGAACAGGTACCACTGGTATATTGTCCCTGTAATTTATTACAAGCCTTTACCAACCATTCAGGACCTGCCATAAAACCTATTCTCCAACCGGTCATTGCGTAGGCCTTTGATACACCGTTAATTACAGCTATTTGATCCTTTAGTTCAGGGAACTGAGCCAAACTTTCATGACCGCCTATAAAGTTTATATGTTCGTAAATTTCATCGGAGATAATGAACACCTGAGGATTTGCAATCAGGACCTTTGCAATCTCTTCCAACTCCTGCTTTGAATATACAGAACCTGTAGGATTTGATGGTGAGCAAATCATTATAGCTTTTGTCTTTGGGGTTATAGCATCAGCTATTTGCTGTGCTGTTACCTTAAAGTCTTGTTCTATACCGGCCTTGATTACAACAGGAACACCTCCTGCCAATTTTACCATTTCAGGATAGCTTACCCAGCAAGGTGAAGGAAGGAGTACTTCATCACCGGGATTAACCACTGCCATTACTGCATTGCACAATGACTGTTTGGCACCGGTTGAAACCACAATCTGAGTTGGAGCATAATCAAGATTATTCTCTCTCTTAAGTTTATCACTGCAAGCTTTTCTCAGCGACATATATCCCGGTACAGGAGAATATGTAGAGTAATTCTCGTCAATAGCCTGTTTTGCTGCATTTTTCACATAGTCCGGAGTGTTAAAATCTGGTTCACCAACACTCATATTCACCACATTGACACCTTGCGCTGCCAATTCATTGCTCTTCTGCATCATTGCAAATGTAGCCGATGCAGCCAATCTGTTTACGCAATCTGAAATTTGTCCCATAACAATTTATACTTTTTTAATAATTCTTACTCACTAAATAATCTGCCAATTCTCTTGAAACTGCAGTAATTGAATTTATATGTTTTTTAAGATAAATAGAGAAAAACCAAGCTCTTAGATAGAATAGTAAACCTAATGGTACAATCAAGCCTATGATTCTATTCAACCAAGTTACACGAAATGGTGGTTCTATTCCGTGTACAGGCATAATAGGTAATCTATTTATTTTATCCAGCACCACCTTATCCTTGGTATTGCTCAATTCGTTTATAACACTCTCTATATCATTTTCAAACTTATCAAGTTTAGCGGTATCTACTTTCCTAAAGAACAGATTCAGATAGTTTGGCAATCCATTGAACAACCCGGACAAAGAGAGATTGGAAGCATCGGAAGCAATTTCTCTAAGCTTCTGCTCACAAATTATATAGTCAGGTTCATCAATTATTACATCTTTTCTCACAATATTTCTTTCCTGCCTTCCACCAAACCAATAGCGGAAAAACTCTTTATAGACATCTAACTGGAAAATGGTAGAATCGGCATTCGCCTTCACAGTGAAGAAGATACTCAAAGGAGTCAGTACAATTGTGCTTAACCAACAACCAACAATACTCCATTCTCCCTCTCTAAACATTTTTTCGCCGGAAGTAGAAGTTAAGTGAAATACAATAAACGTAAGTACTGAAATTATAACCGGCACACCCAAACCTCCCTTACGAATAATCGCGCCTAATGATGCTCCAATAAAGAAGAATATGAGTATAGAAAGCGATTGAGTCAGTTTTTTCATCCATTCCACCCAATGCTTGCGTATATTTCTGTCTCCATAGAACATATTTGTTCCTTTCAGATTGAGTTCGCTCTTTTGGGATTGAATTCTTGATTGCATTGCTTTTCTTATATCCAACTGTTCTGAACGGCTGGAAACTAAAAAAATACTATCTGAATTTATAACCGTCGGAACAGATTCTGCCAGTTTTGTGGAATCGGACGCTGTCAATCTAAAAGTATTCAATGCTGTTGATTTATAATCTTCAAGATTACCTAAGCCTATACTATCCTGACGTATTGAAAGCGAATCAATAGTATGTTTTATCTGCTTCATATTCTTACTTGCAGCTTGAGAACTCATTACACTTTCATCCACTAAGGTGAAGTCAGAATCAAATTCTATAAGAATATGTTTTTCCAAAAATGACTCTCGGCGGTAAGGGTTATCAGTACGACTCATCTGCTGCTCCTGCATATTTTCGAACATTTCTCCGCTGTATAGGCGCAAGAATAGGTGCTGTTTGTCGGCTGTAGTTTCCAGTTTACCTGAATCGGCAACTATTACGCTTATATTTTCATATCCTTCCGATATATCATATATGGTAACATCGTAAAGTAATCCGGTATCCGGGTTTTTATGTTTTACATATAGATTAAAACCATCTATCTGATTGTAAAACACCCCTTCAGGCACCTCAAGTTCAGGCGATTTCTGTTGCATTGAAAAGACCAATGAATATAGTTTGTTCGAAGCATTCGGGCCTATCACATTTTGAAAATAGAAGGATACACCCACCAATAAGGTGCAAAATATGGTGAGCGGGCGCATAATACGCAACAACGATATACCCGCAGTTTTCATTGCAAGCAATTCAAAACGTTCACCCAAGTTACCAAACGTTATAAGAGAGGCCAGCAATACCGCCAAAGGCAAAGCCAAAGGAACAGAAGTGAGCGAAAAATAGTAGAAAAATTTGGCTAATACATCCACAGTAAAACCCTTTCCCACAAGGTCTTCAATGTAACGCCATACCACATTCATCAGGATGATAAAGAGACAAACAAAGAAAGTACCCGCAAACAGCAGGAGAAAACTCTTTAATGTGAATATGTCTAATTTCTTTGGTCGCACCTTTGATACTTTAATACAATAATCCGGCTTAATTGCCGCAATCTGCATTTAACCTACAAAAGTAGTGCAATTTAAAGGAACAACAAAATCTAAATGATTGTTTTTAAGTAAAAGTAATATTATACACCACAACGTTTCAGTGCATCAATTGAAGAATCCCACAAACTGCGTACATCATCTTCTTCATCAGGATCGGCAAAATCTGTAATTTCAAGAATATAATTACCGGTCAAATCGTTACGTACAATTCTCATTTCGAAATAGGTTCCGGCATCTTCATCCAGCCAATGGAATCTAACATAAGTACCTTGTCTGCTGTTTATAAGTTCTGCTATTCGTGCTTCGTGTTTACCCCATACAAATTCAAATTGTTTACCTGACATAGAGACACTATCTGCAAACCAAGCAGCCAGCCCCGGAGCCGTAGCAATTGCATCCCATATCATTGGCACTGATGTAGCACTAAGAGTGTATTCTAACACAACTTTGTTTTTGGTTGTTGAAATCTTGTCATTCATAATGTCAATATTAGTTAAGTGGAGATTGAAACGAAGCACCGCTGCAATCCGGATTCATCTGTTTATGCAAAGAAAAAATAAAAAAACCGTAATTGCAAGAAAAAAGAAAGAAAAAAAATTCTTTGAAAAATAGTTGCACTATTCAAAAAGGTATCTTACCTTTGCACCCGCAAAACAATAATTGTTGGCGGGATAGCTCAGCTGGTTAGAGCGCATGATTCATAATCATGAGGTCCCCAGTTCAATCCTGGGTCCCGCTACTTTAAAACGAAAAGCTCCCGAAAGGAGCTTTTTTTTCGTTTTAAAGCAGCTTTACATTTTCTATATGGTTGCTTCTCAATGCGCATTCGCGCCAATTAATCATATAACTTTAAAGCAGCATTACCATTAAAACAACCTTCTTGTTATACGTAGGTTCAATACAGGAAACACTTTGAAGGCCGAAATAAAATCAACACATTTTCCCACCTTTCCGCGCACATTATCAACCTGATAAACCAAGTCAGTACCATCGTGAGTAACAACCTTTGGACTACCACCCCAGAACATCATCCCACAATCAAAAGAGATGTTATACTTTTTATCAGAAGAACCAATAGCATCGCCATATCCAAAACCCAAATATGGTTTAAAACTGTTAGTATGGACTGTACACTTCACCATTCCGTCCGCATCTGGCAACATCATATAAGGCCCATCCTTCATATCACCCAGATATATTCCCATACGACCATAACCTGCCATTTTATCGCGCAACATATCACCTACTTCCCAATCAAGATAATAATCTCCATACAGAGGTTCATCTATATATTTCTCTTCCTCAAAAAAATCATATAGATTGTTATATACACCAACAGCCATCAAAGTTGCCATATCCTCTGTTGTATTATAAGCTTTAGCAATACGAGACGGACCTACATAAAAACCTGTAGTAAAATGCCATCTTTTATTGTTAAAGGGAAAAACATCTATCATCAGTTTAGCATTATGATAAGTTGGCAAACCAACCATATCAACTTCATAATCTACATCATAACCTGTAAACTTTTTCATCAACTCCGAAATCTGTTGTTTCTTGCTACTTACTATTGTTCCGTCCTTAGTGTAGTTATCCACACCAAACGTCAGAGTTTGACGAAAACCGGGCATAAATGCATAACCGGCTCTTAACTGCAACAAATCTTTATATATAGGTGTAGCCAAATCAAAACCTATTCCGGTTGTACCTAACGATAACGCAACGTCCAAATGGTTAAAGACATCCGATTTCTTCATTTCAAGCGAAAAATCATTTGCTTTCAATTGAAGAACCAGAAAAAAAGAGACTATCAGAATCAAGCACTTCTTCATATTGATATTTTAGGCTTTTGTTTATACTAACTGCAAAAGTAGCGCATAGACCACTAACATTGCAAAGTTTTAACACTTAACTTACAATAATTTGGCATTTTAACTAAAAAAAACACCGAAGTTATTATTTAATTGTTTTTTAATTATTAACTTTGCACCGAATTTTGTTGTATTCTATTTAGGTGATTTTGTTTGCACACCCAATTAAGAAACAATGATTGATAATAATAACTTATAAATAAACTATTTATGGAAATCAAAAAAATGACCAAAAAGTTCCTACTTGCTGCTTTTTCAATAGCATTGGTAGGAAGTGTGTTTACCTCATGTAAGGACAACACAGAAGACATTATGGCTGAAATGAATAGCCAGAATGCTAACATTCAAGAACAGATTGAACAAATCAAGAATCAGATCAGTTCTTCTCCTCAGACTATAGAAATAGGTGTTAAAGAGGATAATGGCGTTTACTATTGGACTGTTAATGGTGAATGGTTGACAGACGAAAACGGCAATAAAATTAAAGCCGAAGGTCTTGATGGTGCTCAGGGCGACAAAGGTGACAAAGGTGACAAAGGCGACAAAGGTGACAATGGCGACAAAGGTGACAAAGGCGACAAAGGTGACAAAGGTGACAAAGGTGACAATGGCGACAAAGGTGACAAAGGCGATAAAGGTGACAATGGCGACAAAGGTGACAAAGGCGATAAAGGTGACAAAGGTGACAAAGGTGACAAAGGTGAAGATGGTACAGATGGTACAGACGGTACAAACGGTATTGATGGAAAAGATGGTATCTCACCTAAATTGGAATTAAATCCTGCAACCGGTCTTCTTAAAGTTTCATACGACAATGGCGGAACATGGGTTGAACTTGGTGAAGTTGCAACTAAAGAACTGTTAGACGCATTGGAAGCAAGACTTCAGGAGCAGATTGACAATCTTGAAGAGAGTGTTGACAGCATACAGGATCATCTTGCAAAGATGGTAACAGGTATTATTGTTCAGGGCGTTGAAAACCCAATTTTCGGTTCATTCTCATTACCAGTAGGTTTGAACTCAAACGTTTTGTTAGGTTACTATGGTGAAAGCAAGAGACCTTCATTAGTAAAATTCCCAAGTAATGACAATTCATACGATGCAACAGATGTAGTTGACGCATTCAAGTATATATCTAATATGAGCGAAATAGGCGCTAGTGGTTTATTGTTCAATGACACACTGGGAACTGTTTACCTAACAGTTAACCCTGCAAAAACTGACTTTACAGGTTTGACAGTAGGTATTGAAAACAGCATCGAAGAGAGCAACGGTCTTTCTGTTACCCCACTTAAGGAGTCAAGCAAAAAACTTTCATTTGGTTATTCACCATATACAAAGAGTGTATCAAATGGACTTTACGAAGCAAAAGTTTATCTAGACGATGCTAACAGCATTGATTTGGTAAAGATCAACATTGAAAGCGGCCTAAAGAACTCGATCAAGGGTATTCTTGAAAGTTTCAAAACAAGATCAAAACAAGTTGATTTCACTGAATTGACAACAGCTATTGTTAAGCAGATGACCAACTTTATGGATGCATACGCAATCAATGCGGAATGGACAGATTCTTTAGGTGAACATGCAGTGTATTCAAACTACAATTTGGCAGCTACAGCATTCAAACCACTTTCATACACATTCCTGAAAGGTCAAAGCTTTGGCAAATTGCCTGTTATCAACGAATTTGATCATATCAATATTGATGACATCAACCTTAACTTTAATTTGAACTTTAATCCTATTACTATCAATAGCAATGTAAACGTTCAATTGAATCAGGTTGTTATCAATAGAGGCAATATTGACGTAGTTGTCGATATAGCAGGCACATCATATCCTGTAGACATCAATTCTCTTATCGACGAAATTGAGAATCAGATTAACGATGCAAATGCTGAAATAACAGAAGAAATTGAAGAACAGCTTGAAGGCCAGATTGAAAGTATTGAAGACGAAATCAACAGTTATTTGTCAACTATGATTGGTGACATTAACAGCCAGCTTGGTGATGTAAATGATTTGGTTAATCAGTTCAATGGTATTGAAGGCAAAGTTAACTCAGCTATTGACAAAGTTAATTCTTTCGTAAGCCGCGTTAATAATTTGACAAGCAAAATCAACACCAGACTTGACAACTTGAATGCTTATCTTCAGGTTACAATGTTGTACGAAACAGAAGATGGCGACTTTGCAATGCTTAGCAACACCGGAGCAGGTGCATCACAGATTACAGCAGGTAAAGATGCAGTATTGTACCCAACTTCATACACTGCTGACATTATAGTTCCTGCATATAAGAAATATGTAGCATTTACAAAAGTCAATGGTGCTAGCGATAGCGAACAGGCTGCATTACTTAGCCAGTTGAATACAGGTGATTATCTGAACACAGTTCTTGAAGGTAATACAAAGGCTATCAAGATTAACGTTCCTGCAGATGCAAAATTCAAAGGCAAGACTCTTGAGCTTACATATTCAGCTCTTGACTACAGCGGCTATTCATCAACACGTAAATTCTATATCTACGTTAAGTAATTCATTGTAGTTAAGATAACGTTAACATAGGAAATTGATAAATTGAAGTTATAATAGTTAACAATTTAAAAGAAAAGAATATGAAATTCAAGAATATATTAACATCAGCACTGGCAGCTGTAGCATGCATGTCAGCAACAGCACAGACAACAGAGACCGTATATGAGTTTAACCCACATTGGTATATTCAGGGTCAGATAGGCGGTCAGGAGACATTAGGTGAAATTAAGTTTAAAGAACTTCTATCTCCAAACGCACAGTTAGGCGGTGGTTACCAGTTCAACGAACTATTTGGTATGCGTCTATCTGTTAATGCATGGCAGAGTAAAGCAGGTATGGAAGTTGCAGATGCTACATACAATTGGAAATGGAACTATGTAGCTCCTTCATTGGATGCAACTCTCGATTTGACAAACTTGTTTGGCGGATTCAACCCAGAACGTTTGGTAAGCGTTAATGTATTTGCAGGTTTAGGTGCAAATATCGCTTTCAACAACGATGCTGCTGCTACTGCAAAGAGCGACATTATGGCCGCAAATGATATGGGTGGTTATGAGCCATTGGCATATCTATGGGATGGTGCAAAAGCATATATGAAAGGTAGTGTTGGTACTATGGTTGATTTCAACCTGACAGAACGTCTTAGCTTAGGTCTTGAACTGGCTGCAACCACATTGAGCGATAAGTTCAATTCAAAGAAAGCAGGTAACTCAGATTGGTATTTCAACACATTGGCTGGTGTAAAATATACATTCGGCAACAAATACACAAAGCGTTCTGTTCCTGTAGAACAGCCAACTAAAGTTGTAGAACGTATCATAGAGAAGGTTGTAGAAGTTCCGGCTCAACAGCCTGTAGAAGAGGCTAAACCAGTAGTTCAGGAAATGCGTCGCGATGTATTCTTCGTTATTAACAAGAGCAACATTTCAGATGTTGAAATGGTAAAAGTTAACGAAATTGCTGAATATATGAAGGCAAATCCAGAAGCTAAGGTTACTATTTCAGGTTACGCAGATAAAGGTACCGGAAATGCAAACATTAACCAGGCTATATCAAAGAAACGTGCTGAAATCGTAGCTGAGGTTCTTAAAGATCTTGGCATTGAATCAAGCCGCATTTCAACAATTGCTATGGGTGACACAGAGCAGCCATACGAAAAGGCTGAACTAAACCGCGTTAGTATCTGTATTGTTAAGTAAACAAACATAATAAAGCAAGGACTGCACACCTTAAATAAGTGTGCAGTTTGCTTTATATAAATAAGGTGTATCTTAATGAAAAAAATTCTACTCGTTTTTATAACCATTATATTAACAACAAACATTGCGGCTCAATTAAATGGTAATGGATATTATCGTGTCCAGAACTATGTTACCAAAAGATATGTCTATATTATAGATAATAAAGGTAGTGTAGATATACCAACATCAAGAGTTGATATGGGTGCAATAATTTTATGGAAGGATTTTGAGAAAGCAGCAAGTGACCCTGCATCTGTAATACATATTAAGAATGTTAAAGGTGCTGAACACGATTTGTATGCTCAAAACACCAGTACCTTAGACATTACCGGGGGTTATCACGTAAAGATTCGTGACAACAAAGATGGTACATACATGGCATCCGGAACTGCCTACGGAGTAACTATATATCTCTCTGATGTATCAAAGAGTAGCACCCCATATGGTTTTATGAACGATGGAACGGGAGATTACAGAAAGTGGCATATTATCCCTATCAATCAAGATAACGATAAATATTTTGGAGTGAAGGCAGATGTAAATAGTAATGGTTATTACTATACCACAATGTATGCAAACTTTCCTTTCTCAACAACATCACCAGACACAAAAGTCTATACAATCTGCAACGTAAAAGATAATATAGCAATAATCAGAGAAGAGACTGGTGATATAGCAGCAGGCACACCTGTAATATTCAGATGTAACACTAACAAACCGGTAGACAATAAATTAGATATTCATTATTCTGATGTTGCTGCAATAAAGGACAATTGCCTTCAAGGTACTTACTATTGCAACAGTGAATATAACCATATAAACAGAGTTGCAAACAACAAAACCACAATGCGCGTTTTAGGTATAATGTCTAATGGAGAACTTGGTTTTATAACTGTCGATTGTGAATACATGCCGGCCAATAAGGCTTACCTGACAGTACCTGCCGGAACAGCAGAAGAGTTGGATATAATGACTGAAGAAGAGTATCAGGAATATGTAGCCAATCAGGGTGGAAATGAACCGGGAACTCCGGACAATATCAAATCCGTTAAAGCAGAAAAATCAAAGAGTGGAATCTATACTATTCTTGGTGTAAAGGTTAGCGACAAGGCAGAAGATATAGACAATCTACCTAAAGGATTGTATATAATCAACGGCAAAAAATACATCAAATAAGTGTACTAACATCTTATAGTGAACCCCAAAAGTTTTTCATCTAACTTTTGGGGTTTATTTCATTTTCAAACTTTTGGGTTTATAATCTATCCCTGAGGTTTCCTGTATATATCTAGAAGATGTTTGGCAGCCGTAAACGACGTTATTTCACCATTCTGAACTTGGTTCTCTTTTAATTTGAGCAAATTCTCTATAACCGGATTATGATAAAAATCATTTCTTAATGACTCATTTATAGTTTCATACATCCAATACTTTGATTGCTCATTACGTTTATACTGGAAATATCCATTCTTCTTAACAAATGCAATATAATCATAGACCATATCCCAAACCTCCTTTATGCGCAATTCATAAAAGCCTGAATATGTAAGAACCTGAGGTGTCCAACCACTTTCTGGAGCAGGGAACAGATGCAAAGCATTTCTGAAAGAACGAGCGGCAAGTTCTGCCTTTTCAGCATTATCTCCATCCGCCTTATTAATTATAATTCCGTCAGCCATCTCCATTATTCCACGTTTTATTCCCTGAAGTTCGTCGCCTGTACCTGCCAACTGTATCAAAAGGAAGAAATCGACCATAGAATGAACAGCCGTTTCACTTTGTCCTACACCCACAGTTTCAACAAAGATTTTATCGAATCCGGCAGCTTCACAGAGTACAATTGTTTCTCTTGTTTTACGTGCTACACCACCTAAAGAACCTGCTGATGGACTGGGGCGAACAAATGCATCGGGATGAACAGAGAGACGTTCCATACGGGTTTTATCACCCAAAATACTACCCTTTGAACGTTCGCTACTTGGGTCAATAGCCAACACCGCAAGTTTTCCACCCTCTTTTAAAACATGTAATCCGAATGAATCTATAGAGGTACTTTTACCTGCACCTGGCACACCACTTATTCCTATGCGAATAGAGTTACCTGTATAGGGAAGACACTTCTCTATTACCTCCTGAGCTAAAGACTGATGTTCCGGCAGCAAACTCTCCACCAATGTAACAGCCTGACTCAGAATGGTTACATCGCCCTTAATTATACCCTCAACATACTGTGCTGCAGTAAGTTGAGGACGCTTAACCGGTCTGCGTCCCTTAAAATAAGGATTGACGATCGAAGGTTGTTCAATCCCCTTATTGACCGTCAATCCTTTATACTCTTTACTATTTTCAGGATGTTCCATTAACGAGAAGCCAAAGAACTGCTGTTCATTGACTGACGAGCAGTCATCATACCTATAGCATCCATAGTAACAGTTTTACCATTTGAAAGAGTTACAGTACCATTTTCGTTGAAACGAAGAAGCTCTGTGCTCTGACCATTAACTACGGCATTCCAGCTATTATTTTCCTGGTTGTAAACCAAATCCATTGATTCTTCACCCTGGATAATCTGATAACCATTTTCATTTGTTTTTACCAGATATTCACCATTTTCACCTTTAATGGTCTTTGTTTCGCCTGCTGCAACAGGATTTGAACCAGTCCAGAATTCAATTGTATTGAAAACAACTACGTCAAGTGTCATTGTCAAACCATAAACAACGTGACCACAAAGCCAGAATATTACGTTATTTACAAATTTGTTACTTGAAATTGATTCATTAAACTGATAAACACTCTTTGTCAGGTTGAATGAACCCATGCACGATGAGAAAAGAACTGAACCGCACAATACTGTTGCGATAGCCAATGATTTGAACTTCTTCATAATTTAAATTCTTTATTAGTTGATTAATTAGTGATTATTTACTCGTTTTCAGCAAAATTATATTAAACAATTCAGTTATCATAATTTTTTAATGGTTTTCTCTCTATGAACCAAATGTAAAGCCACCCAGGCAACCAAACCACCCAATAGGTATGCAGCTGTCTGCGCTGTATGCAGCACTAATGCCAACGGTCTGGCATCTTCTACAGGTACACCATAAATAAACAACATTGTTATAACAACCCAATGCCATGGACCTGCACCATTGGGTGTAGGAACCAAAACTGCGAAACTACTGGCTACAAAACATACAAGACCGGCAATAGCGCCTACCGAAGCGGTCGATTCCAAACTATAAAACGCCAAATACATTTCCAGATAATAACATACCCAAATTCCAACAGAATATGTCAGGAAGAGAGGTAAATTTTTCACCTGTTTAAGCGACATAAAGCCGGCCCACAATCCTGAAATAAAGTTTTTCAGCATCTGCATAGGTTTACACTTAACAATCCACCAAATTAAAGCGACCAACGCTATAGCACCCAATATCCAATAACAAATATCCGGAATCACAAATGCAGGAGTGCTACTACCTTCTGCCGCAGAATCAGGTAATTTATATTCCCCTGAAAACAGATCTACAAACCGTGGCATCTGCCATAAAGCAGTACCTAAGGCAATAAGTAACAGAAGTATCATATCTACAAACCTTTCTGCAAGCAACGTTCCTAATCCCTTACTAAAGGGTACTGAATTATATCGGTCAAGAATTGCACAACGTGAGATCTCGCCAAAACGGGGTATTATAATATTTGCTGCATATCCTGTAAAAACGGTTAAAACAGTATCTCTTTTAGGAACATCATATCCTATGGGAGACAGTATAAGATTCCATCTAAGACCTCTAAACAAAGGGCTCAACCAACTGAATACTACTGCAAAAAAGATCCACCATAAATTCAGACGAGCCACATCTGACCATAGCTTTGAAAAATCGTAATCTCTGTATGTATATGCCAACACTACCGCCGATATAAGTAGAGGCAACAACACCTTAAATGCATTCGAAAAAAACTTTTTCATCTGTAAGGAACACTATCTTTAAGACTTTTTATTTACTTTTGCAACCGCTTACGTTAAGTGCAAGCAGATAATGCAAAGTTAATGATATTCCTCAATAAAAAGTGGCAGTAGAATGATTTTGCGCAATTATAAACTTAATTATCTCTATATGGACGACGTTGATGCAGACAGTAAAACCAAAAAAAGGCTTAGGCCAGCACTTCTTGAGGGATTTAAAGATTGCTCAAGCAATAGCCGACACTGTTGATGCACGCGCCGGCATACCTGTATTGGAGATAGGTCCGGGAATGGGTGTTCTAACCCAGTATATTATACCTAAGAAAAGAACCTTTAAAGTAGTAGAATTAGACAACGAATCGGTTGTTTATCTGAAAGAGCACTACCCCACCCTTGATATTATAGAAGGTGATTTCCTGAAATTAAATTTAAGAAGTCTGTTTGATGGCAATGAATTTGTATTAACAGGAAACTATCCATACAACATTTCCAGTCAAATATTTTTTAAAATGTTGGACAACATGGACATTATTCCTTGCTGCACCGGAATGGTACAACGCGAAGTTGCCCAACGTATCTGTTCTGCCCCCGGCAACAAAGCGTATGGTATATTAAGTGTGCTTATACAGGCGTGGTACAATACAGAATATCTATTCACGGTAGATGAGAATGTTTTTGACCCACCGCCAAAGGTAAAAAGTGCAGTTATACGACTAACCCGAAACTCCAGAGAAGATTTAGGATGTAATCCTGCACTCTTTAAAAGGATAGTAAAAGCATCATTTGGATGGCGTCGTAAGATGCTTAGAAATTCTCTGAAACAGGTAGTAGAAAAAGATATTCCTTTACCGGAATGCCAATATCTGGACAAACGACCGGAACAGTTATCAGTTGAAGATTTCATAAATCTAACAAACCTGATAGACAATTGTAGGAACAGATAAACAGACGCAATTGTGATTTCGGCAAGAGAGTAGTTACAAAATATACATTCCAACACCGGTTGGCAATATTCAGGAACATAATTATGGAGAAGTTTTTTCTGGATAAAATATTGGAATTGATAGAGAAAGAAGATGCTATTCAACTTAAAGCAATTCTTTCTGAAATGCACCCTGCTGATATAGCAGAATTGTGCGACGAACTTGATATAGACGAAGCTCGATTTATATATCGTCAATTAGACAATGAGACAGCTGCTGACGTTCTCATTGAGATGGACGAAGAAGCGCGTAAAGACCTGCTTGAAGTACTACCTTCTGAAACCATTGCAAAGAAGTTCATCGATTACATGGATACCGACGATGCCGTCGATATTATTCAGGAGATGGACGAAGACAAGCAAGAAGAAGTTCTATCACACATTGAAGACATAGAACAGGCCAGCGACATTGTTGACCTGATGCAATATGACGAAAACACCGCCGGAGGTATGATGGGTACCGAAATGGTGGTAGTAAACGAAAATATGAGTATGCCTGAATGTCTCAGCGAAATGAGGCTACAAGCTGAAGATATGGACGAAATCTACAATGTGTATGTAGTAGATGACGAAGGCAGGCTAAAAGGTGTTTTTCCTCTAAAAAAGATGATAACGAATCCATCAGTATCGAAAGTAAAATATGTGATGGACGAAGATCTGATAACCACAAAAGTAGATACTCCTATTGACGAAGTGGTACAACTGATAGAAAAATACAATCTGGTAGCAGTACCGGTTATTGACAGTATAGGGAGACTACAAGGACAGATTACTGTTGATGACGTAATTGACGAATTGCGCGAACAACAGGAACATGACTACCAGTTGGCATCGGGTATTACAGCCGACGTTGAAACGGCCGATAATGTATTCCGTCAGACAAGAGCGCGTATTCCATGGTTACTTATAGGTATGATAGGAGGAATTCTCAATTCAATGCTATTAGGTAATTTTGAAAGTTCATTTGCCGCTCATCCCGAGTTATTGCTTTTCATTCCGCTAATTGGTGGAACAGGTGGTAGTGTAGGTACTCAATCATCTGCTCTTGTAGTACAAGGTCTGGCTAACGGTTCGCTTCATATAGGCAATTTAACCAAACAGGTACTGAAAGAATCACTTGTTGCACTTATAAATGCAAGTATTCTTTCAATCCTAGTATTGGGATACAATCTAATCAGTTTCGGTTATCTTGAACCTGTTACATATGCTGTTCCTATCAGTCTGTTCATACTAGTTATAATAGGAACCCTATGGGGCACATTACTGCCACTTCTATTTGAAAGAATTCATATAGATCCTGCCATTGCAACCGGTCCGTTTGTACAGATTACCAATGACCTGTTAGGTATAGCTATATACATAGGTATAATTTCCATAATAGTTTAAGACTTTACGCAACACTTTAAGAAGTTTTTTGGTAGATTATTAGATATTGTTATTAAAATTGCTTTTATTTGCAGAATAAAATAGCAGTTATAGCAAGTTTTGATTCATTTTTCAGTGTATCACAACATCAGACTGCAATATTTATTAATTACTAATTAGCTTCTTACCGAGTATGAACGAAGAATTGAATATCGAAACCACAAGAAACGACGAGAACGAAGTCAAAGTTGTTATGGAAACCATAACTGACCGCAGTCAGGTAATAAATCGTTTACAAGAGATTGTCAATGATATATCTTTGGCCAGTAAAGTTGAGTTAGAACACCTAAAACAGGGGTTCTACAAATTATTGCATACTGAACAAGAAGCAAAAAAAGCTGAATTCGTAGCAAACGGAGGTAATTTGGAAGAGTACACCCCCGAAGTTGACGAACTGGAAGATCAGTATAAAAAGTTGACTAAGATTATAAAGGAGAAAAGAGCAGCCCAACAGGAGGCTCTGGAGATAATCAGAAAAGAGAATCTAAAAAAGAAATACGAATTACTTGACAGATTCAATGCACTTATTGAAAAAGCCAGCACAGAAGGTGTGCCTTTCAACGAAGTGAAAGCTATACAGAAAGAGTGGAAAGAGATAAAAGAGGTGCCTGCAGACAAGGTTAACGAATTGTGGAAAAGCTACCAGCAATGTTCTGAAAGGTTCTATGACATTCAGAAGTTAAATAACGAATTCCGCGAATATGACTTCAAAAAGAATCTGGAAACAAAACTTGCCATTTGTGAAGAAGCAGAAAAACTTACCGAAGCAAAAGATATAATTGCTGCTTTCCGCAAACTTCAGAAGTTACATATAGATTTCCGCGAAACAGGTCCTATAGCCAAAGAACTGCGTGAAGAGATCTGGACACGTTTCAAAAGCGCGTCCACAATAATAAACCGTCGCCATCAACAACATTTTGAAGAGCTAAAACAGACTGAACAGGAACATTTAGACCAGAAAGTTGTTATATGTGAAATTCTGGAAGGTATTGATTACGACTCATTGACAAAGTTCCAGGATTGGAACAACAAAACACTGGAAATTCAAACTCTACAAAAGAAGTGGCGTGAAATAGGATTTGCTCCACAAAAACAGAACAAGAAAATATACGACAGATATAAAGCAGCTTGTGACAAATTCTTCAAACTTAAATCGGAATTCTTTAAAAAGGCAAAGAATAACATGGGTGACAACCTATCCAGAAAGAATGCTTTATGTCAAGAGATAAATGAATTGTGCAACAGTTCCGATTGGAAGTCCGCAACCGAAAGAGTAAATGCCATACAGAAAGAGTGGCGAGAGATAGGTCCTACTCACAAAAAACAGGCAAATCAGTTATGGGACAGGTTTACTGAAGCATGTAACAATTTCTACAAAGCAAGAGAGAAAAACTCAAATATCAAATCGGAGGAGCATGAAAATCTATTCCGAAAAAAGGCTATTCTATCAAAATTGCAGTCATATAACCCTGCAAAAATCACTGAAGAGGTAAAGGATATCATTCAGGAATTAGTTGACGAATGGAACAGCATAGGTCATGTACCTTATAGAGTTAAGGATAAACTTGTCAAAGAATTCGATACACTGTTTGATGCTTTGGCTGAGAAAATAGAGATTCACAAAAAGACACGCAAACAGACATCACGTGGCAATCGTCCTGCAAAAGATCAATCAATAAGTCTTAAAGACAAATTGATTCATCAATATGAGAACTTAAAGAGTGAGATTCAGACTTACGAAAACAATCTGGCAGCAATCTCATCATCAAGCAAATCGGGTAATGGTTTCATAGACAGCATTAACAAAACCATTGAGACTCTGAAAAAAGAGGCAGAAGAGATTCTGAACAAAATTCGAAAAATTGAAAAAGAAGATAATTCAGAAGATTAAAAAATAAGGGCCGCTCGTTGAGCGGCTCTTATTTTGCTGGGCTACCCGGACTCGAACCAGGAAAGGCAGGACCAGAATCTGCAGTGTTACCATTACACCATAGCCCAAAGCATTTTTGCGGTGCAAAGATAGTCATTTTTTCACATTCGCAAGCCTTTCAGATATTTTTTATTCTTTTTTTTCGCAAAAAAGAGAAAAACTGCACTCCAATCACCAAATACAGCCAACATTAAACCTTAAAAAAATCAAACAAAACAATCAAATTAACAAAAATGCAAAAGATTTGTTATAGAGAGCACAAATGTTGAAGAAAATAGGCTAATTTTGTATCATTGATTTTATATACATAATAATGAGTAATAGAGAAAGCATTTTAGACAGCATTATTGAAGGTATTCAAGACAGAAAAGGCGAAAGCATTACCATAGCAGACTTATCAACAATTGAAGATACCATTTGTAGATATTTTGTAATATGTCAAGGTGGTACACCAAACCAAGTTCTTGCTATAACAGACTCAATAAGAGAGACTGTACGCATAAACGAAGGACGTAAACCTGATTTCGTTGATGGTACAACCTACGCACATTGGGTTGCAATGGATTACGGCGAAGTAATGGTACATATTTTTACTCCCGAATTGAGAACATATTACGATTTGGAACATCTGTGGGCAGACTCCAAATTGGAAGAAATACCTGATATTGATTAATGTATGAGCAACAACAAGAATAATAATAACAACAAGAAAAAATCCACATTTAACATTTCGTGGATATACATACTCCTATTCATAGGTTTTGGCTACATCATTATGAAAGGCGATGGTACCGACATGGTGGGTAAAGCCAACTATTCAGAGTTCAAAGAGTATATAGAAAAGGGTTATGCAGAAAAGATTGTAATCTATTCTAATGCTCACTCTTTAGAACTCTATATTCATCCTGACTCTGCCAAATACGTATTTGGAGATAAGATCAGTGGCAGTCAGTTAATAGCACCAATGGTTAGTGTTGGAGTAGGTTCTCTGGATAATCTACAACTATTTATAGACGAAGCTGAAGCCGATGGATCATTTACCGGTACAATAGAATATAAGGAAAAATCAAATTCATTTGGAGATATATTCTGGAGCCTGTTCCCATTCATCCTAATCATAGCAATCTGGTTCTTCATGATAAGGCGAATGAGTGGTGGCGCCGGAGGTGGTGCAGGAGGCGGAGTATTCAGTGTAGGCAAATCGAAAGCCAAACTATTTGAAAAGGGGCAGGCCAACAGAGTTATGTTCAAGGATGTGGCCGGTCAAGACGAAGCAAAAGAAGAGGTTCAGGAGATAGTTGAATTCCTAAAGAATCCAAAGAAATACACCGATTTAGGAGGTAAAATACCAAAGGGTGCTTTGCTTGTTGGCCCTCCGGGAACAGGTAAGACTCTACTGGCCAAAGCAGTAGCAGGTGAAGCCGATGTTCCATTCTTTTCACTTTCAGGTTCCGATTTTGTAGAGATGTTTGTAGGTGTTGGTGCGTCGCGCGTTAGAGATTTGTTCCATCAGGCGAAAGAGAAATCACCTTGTATTATCTTTATTGACGAAATAGACGCCATAGGTAGAGCCCGCGGTAAAAACCCTGCTATGGGAGGTAATGATGAACGCGAAAACACCTTGAACCAGCTATTGACTGAAATGGATGGTTTTGGAACCAACAGTGGTGTTATTATTTTGGCAGCTACAAACAGAGTGGATATATTGGATAAAGCTCTGCTGCGTGCAGGTCGTTTTGACAGACAAATACATTTAGATTTACCAAATCTTAATGAACGTAAGGAGGTATTCAATGTACATCTACGCAACCTGAAGTTAAACAAGGATGTTGATGTTGAATTCTTAGCCAGACAAACACCGGGATTTTCGGGTGCCGATATTGCAAACGTATGTAACGAAGCAGCGCTTATAGCAGCTAGACATGATAAAAAGTCCGTTGAAAAGGCCGATTTCTTAGCAGCTGTAGATAGAATAATTGGAGGACTTGAAAAGAAGACCAAAGTTCTTACAGCAGAAGAAAAACGAGCAATAGCTCTGCACGAATCGGGCCATGCCACACTATCCTGGTTCTTGGAACATGCCAACCCATTGGTAAAAGTTACCATTGTACCACGAGGCAGAGCATTAGGTGCTGCCTGGTATCTGCCGGAAGAACGTCAAATAACAACCAAAGAACAGTTGCTGGACGAAATGTGTGCAACATTAGGCGGACGTGCTGCCGAAGAGTTATTCATTGGCCACATATCGACCGGTGCAATGAACGATTTGGAACGTGTCACAAAACAGGCATATGGTATGATTGCGTACGCAGGTATGAGCGACAAATTGGCTAACCTGTGTTACTATAGCAGTCGTGACGAATATGCATTCCAGAAACCATATAGCGACAAGACAGCAGAACTTATTGATTCTGAAGTCAAAGCAATGATTGCCGAACAATACGAACGAGGCAAACAGATTTTGATGGAACACAAAGAGGGACATCATGAACTTGCCCAGTTACTGTTGGAACGAGAGGTTATTTTTGCAGAAGATGTAGAACGCATATTCGGCAAACGCCCTTGGGCATCAAGAAGTGAAGAGATTTTGGATTCAAGCAACAAACAAGAACAGGAATAGTGGAATTAGTCAAGAGAAGTATAACAGGTATATTATACGTAGCCGCTATCATTGCGGGTATAATATTGGGTGGAGAATGGATGTATTGGCTGTTTGCCATTTGTACCATTGTAACTACAATAGAATTTGTAACATTAATAAACAGGTACAAAGAGAGTAATGCATCCTATATCTGCGCTGCCATACTTTCCTACTTCTTCTATTCGGGCATAACAGGTTGTCTGACTGGTTTTTCACACACATCAACAGACAACCTTTTAAAACTATTCATCCCGTTTATTGTCTTTTTGGTTTTGACTATTATAAGGGAACTCTACCAATTAAACAGAAATCACATATTGAATCTTAGCATAACCATATTTCCTGTCATCTATATAGCAATGCCATTTGGATTGTTAAACGGAATGGGGTACATAATGCCAGGCGATGTGTCGGTTTGGTTGTTACCACTATCCTTCTTTATCTTCATTTGGACTAACGATGTGGGAGCCTACTGCGTAGGATGCACTATAGGTAAACATCGCCTGTTTGAAAGGATTTCACCCAAAAAGAGTTGGGAAGGTTCTATAGGAGGTGCCATATTTACCATTATAGCAGCTGTTGCAGTATGGCACTTCTATCCCATATTTGATGTCTGGATATGGATAGGAATGGCTATTACCATAGTCATATTCGGCACTTACGGCGATTTGGCTGAATCACTTCTAAAAAGAGAATTGGGAGTAAAGGATTCAGGCAATATATTACCGGGACATGGAGGTTTTTTAGACCGCTTTGACAGTACGTTGCTGGCTGCTCCTATGGCATTTGCCTATATCTATTTCCTGAGCTGATTAGCACTATTAAGAGCATCTACAATATGCGCGGCAGCCTTTATCGAAGCCCCGGCACCACCCAGTATTTCCGACATTTGAGCATACCCATCAAGCTGGGCTTTACGTTCTGCTGTTTCGGAGAGCAAAGGCAACAGGTGCTGTCTGACACTTTTAACATTCATTTCATTGGCAACAAGTTCAGGAACCACCTCTTTACCTGCAATCAAATTTACAAGCGATATAAATTTCACTTTAATGAATAATGGGCGCAATTTGGAAACAATCCATCCCAACGGCATCTTATAACATACTATCTGCGGAACATTAAACAGTGCCGTTTCCAAAGTAGCCGTACCCGACGTTACCATAGCGGCATATGCACCATCCAGAATACTATAGGTTTTGCCATATAGAATCTCTACATCTGTATTCGCTAAAAAACCGGAATAGAATTCAGGAGATATACCCGGAGCAGCTGCAAGAACAGGACGCACATTTTCAATGCCCCTAATAGCTTGAAGCATTATTGGCAGATTCCTGCTTATCTCCTGCTTTCTACTGCCTGCTAAAAGTGCCAGAATCTTTTTTTCACCGCCATTTACCTGTTCTGGTTTATTCGCCATATTCTTGAATTCTGCCACTGCATCTACGCATGGATTGCCCACATAATCTATCTGATAATCTTTTTGGGCAAAGTATTCCACTTCGAAAGGAAGTATAGAAAACAGTTTATCTACATCACGCTTTATATTCTTTATTCTATAGCTCTTCCAAGCCCACAATTTAGGCGATATATAATAATAGACAGGGATATGCAGTTTATGTTTTACCTGCTTTGCTATAGATAGATTAAAACCCGGATAATCTACCAGTATAACTACATCCGGATTCCATGCCGATATATCATTAAAACAGATTTTTGCACCTGTCAATATAGTACGCAAATGGGTAAGTACCGGCCAAACACCCATATAAGCCAAATTCTTATAATGCTTAACCAACGTTCCTCCTACCGACTGCATCTTATCGCCGCCAAAATAACGAAACTCAGCCTTGCTGTCTTTTTGCAATATAGCTTTCATTAAATTTGAAGCGTGCAAATCGCCCGATGCTTCACCTGCTACCAAATAATACCTCATCGCTCTATTTTTTTGTAAAGATACTATTTTTTCTTTTATCGTCTCCGCGTTTGTTTTTTTATGAATAAAAAATAAGCAGCATATTTTGTTCTTCGTTTAGTTTACTGTAATTTTACGTTCTAAAATGAATAGTATGGGAAAAATCATAGCTTTGGCAAATCAAAAGGGAGGTGTTGGAAAGACTACAACTACCATAAATCTGTCTGCATCATTAGCTACTTTCGAAAAGAGAGTATTGGTAATAGATGCTGACCCACAGGCAAATGCATCATCGGGATTAGGAATAGACATTCAGAATGTAGAACTCTCCATATACGAATGTCTGATTGGAAATTGCAAAGCAAAAGATGCAATACAACATTCTTGCGTTGAGGGTCTGGATGTAATCCCTTCGCACATAGATTTAGTAGGTGCTGAACTGGAATTGATGAATATGGAGAACAGAGAGTTGGTATTGAAAGAGATGCTGGCACCTCTAAAAGATGAATATGACTATATCTTTATAGACTGTTCCCCGTCATTGGGTATTATAACAGTCAATTCACTTACAGCTGCCGATTCAATAATCATACCTGTACAGTGCGAATATTTTGCATTGGAAGGCATAAGCAAATTATTGAATACCATTAAGATAATTAAGAACAAACTGAATCCCGATTTGGATATAGAGGGTTTCCTTCTTACCATGTACGATTCCAGATTGCGTTTAAGCAACCAGATAAAAGAGGAGATAAAAAAACATTTCCAGGAATTGGTATTTGAGACCATTATTTCCAGGAACATCAGACTGAGCGAAGCGCCAAGTTATGGTCTGCCGGCTATTATGTATGATGCCGATTCTAAAGGCGCACAAAACTATTTGGCATTGGCACAAGAACTATTAAGAAAAAACAATTAACAGAATATGGCAATCAAAAAATCGGCTTTGGGTAGAGGTTTGGATGCACTGATTTCTACCGATTTTACAAAGACTGAGGGTTCTTCTTCAATAAACGAAGTGCCCTTGAAACAGATATATGCAAACCCTGACCAACCAAGAAGAGAGTTCGATGAAGAACGTCTTCAGGAATTGGCAGATTCCATACGCGAAATAGGCATTATACAACCTATCACGTTACGCAAAATCAAGGACAAAGAGTATCAGATTATTGCCGGTGAACGCCGTTTCAGAGCAGCCGGTATAGCTGAATTAGAGACTATTCCGGCATACATACGCACTGCCGACGATGAGAACGTTATGGAAATGGCACTCATTGAGAACATTCAGCGTGAAGATTTGAATGCAATGGAAGTTGCGTTAGCCTGCCAGCATCTGTTAGAGGTATATAGCATGACACAAGAGCAGCTCAGCACACGCATAGGCAAAAAACGAGCTACCGTATCAAACTATATACGTCTGCTCAGACTGCCTGCCGAAATTCAGGTTGCTTTGAAAGACAAGTTGATTGATATGGGACATGCCAGAGCGCTACTTGCCATTGAAGACCCTATTAAACAGCTTGCACTTTTCCACGAACTAAGGAAGCATGGCTACTCTGTAAGAAAAGTTGAAGAACGCGTAAAACAGATTAACGAAGAACTGGATGCAACAACAAAAAGAGTTTCAACATCCAGAAAATCTATCGATGTAAAGCTTACCAATATATTGGGCGCATCTGTATGCGTAAAATGCAACAATAAAGGCAAGGGTAATATTACAATTCCTTTCAAGAACCAGACAGAATTGAATAGAATTATTGAATTGATAGAAACCATTAAAAAGTAATGGCAAAGATTGTTATCAGACATATAATAATTGCTCTTGTATTCATCTGTTTCCCTATAGTAGGACATTCACAAGAGATATTGTCTATAAATGACAGTATCAGGGCAGCCAAAGTTGATAGTCTGTTTTCCACTTTGAATGACACCACACGATGGAATAAGGAGATGGAATTTGTCAGAAATTTGAATTTTGAAACAGAGACCGACACATCGGTATTTATGCCATCATTCTCTGACATTGAAGCAAAACGCAAAAGAGTAAAATGGAAAGAGAAGGACAGTTTGATAATTGCAAATCTTGACATTGCCTACAGCGAATGGTTGCCAGACCCCAAAAAGGCCACTTGGTTAGCATTGGCGGTTCCGGGCGGAGGACAGATATACAACAAAAAGTATTGGAAACTTCCTATAGTCTATGGTGGATTTGTAGGTTGTGTTTATGCCCTGACATGGAATGGACAGATGCTGAGAGACTATTCAAACGCATATATTGACATAATGGACAACGATCCGAACACCAAAAGTTACGAAGATTTGCTACCTCCCAATTATGACATAGAGGCAAATAAAGATTGGCTCAAGGACGTTTTCAAGAATAGAAAGAACAAATACAGACGCTATAGAGATATGAGCATATTTGCTTTTGCCGGCGTATATTTAGTATCTGTAATCGATGCGTATGTCGATGCAGAACTATCACATTTTGATGTCTCTTCGGATGTCAGCATGAAGATAACTCCTAACATATCTGTAGATAGAGTTACCGGCAACGTAGGTTTCAATCTGGCGTTTAATTTCTAAAAACAGCTATTGGCATTTATGAATAGATTTATAGGACGATTATATATTTTTGTTTTACTGCTCATGTCTGCAACAGGAGCAAGGGCGCAATTGGATACAATAACTGTTTCTGATTCCGTTCAAACCACGCCAACCGACACAACCATCTGTTTACCCGAAAGTTACTACATTGGAATAGACAGCTTGTTAAATGACTGGTATGCACGCAAATACATAATATATGATTCAACATGTATAACAGGGGCTACAACAGTAAAGTTCAATGACACCATATATGCAGAACGTTTAAGTAGTCTGCCTACCATAGTTGAAATGCCATATAACTATTTGACTCGTCAGTCCATAGATGCATATACCGGTAGAAACAAAACCATAATATCGTATTGTCTCTCCATGATGAACATCTACGAAGAGACCTTTGTAAATGCTCTGAACAGATACGGCGTTCCCATAGAACTAAAGTACCTTCCTATAATAGAATCGGCACTAAAACCTAAAGCCTATTCCAGAATGGGAGCTGCAGGGTTATGGCAGTTCATTTACAGCACCGGACGCACATACGGTCTTTATGTAAATAGTTTGGTCGATGACAGATATGATATAGAAAAATGTAGCGATGCAGCAGCCAGACACTTAAAAGATCTGTACAATATGTTCGGTGACTGGAGTCTTGCAATAGCTGCATACAACTGCGGTCCCGGAAATGTAAACAAAGCTATAATTCGTTCCGGAGGAAAAAAGAACTTTTGGGATTTGTATCCATATCTGCCAAACGAAACCAGAGGATATATGCCGGCATTCGTAGCGGTCAACTATGCCATGACATATCACAAAGAGCATGGAATCTGTGCAATGGCCACTTCGCAACCCGACATAACCGACACAATTCATATAAACAAAAATCTTCACTTTCAACAGATAATAGATTTTTGCGGAATTGATAAAGATGAATTAAAAGCTTTAAATCCACAATACCTTACCGATGTCATTCCCGGAGCATATAAAACATATACTCTGAGATTGCCTTTAGAACATATCAGACCTATAGTTGAAGCCGGTGATTCTCTGTATGAACATAGAAAGGAAGAACTATTCCCAAAGAGTAAGCTTGCCTACATAGACGATGATATGAAAAACCGCAACACATACGTCGTTCATCGCATTAAAGAGGGTGAAACACTATCTTCCATTGCAGTTAAATATCACACATCTGTGAGAAATATAAAGAACTGGAATAACCTGAGCAGTGATAGAATACGCGCAGGAAAGACTCTAAGAATTTATAATCGTTAATATTTATCGGTATGAATGAAGAGAAACTATTTTCGGCTGACGAAGAGAGATTGATTGACGAAGCATTCAATCATCTTATAGATTGCTACTTGCAGACAAAACATCGCAAGAAAGTTGAAATTATTACCAAAGCATTTAACTTTGCTCGTCAGGCTCATAAAGGGGTTAGACGCCATTCAGGCGAACCATATATTATGCACCCGCTATCGGTTGCCCAAATAGTATGCAGTGAAATTGGTTTAGGTTCTACATCTATCTGTTCTGCACTTCTCCATGACGTGGTAGAAGATACCGATTATACTATTGATGACATAAAAAACGTATTCGGTCCAAAAATTGCTCAGATTGTAGATGGACTGACAAAGATAGCAGGCGGTATATTTGGAGACAAAGCATCGGCACAAGCAGAGAACTTTAAGAAACTGCTTCTTACTATGTCGGACGACATTCGCGTAATACTTATCAAGATAGCCGACAGACTGCATAACATGCGTACTCTGGAGCACATGTTGCCCAGAAAGCAGTACAAGATAGCAGGCGAAACACTATACTTGTATGCTCCTTTGGCATACAGATTAGGATTGAACAAAATCAAATCGGAACTTGAAGATTTAAGTTTTAGATTTGAACACCCCAAAGAGTATAGTGCCATAAAGGACAAACTGGCATTTTCAAGAGAAGAGTTGAACAATGCCTATAAAGATTTCATTTTACCCATAAACGAAAAATTACAACAAATGGGAATCCGCTATAGAATAATGGGCAGAATTAAAACCCCATATTCTATATGGAGAAAAATGAATGCAAGAAATCTATCATTCGAAGAAGTTTACGATATTCTGGCAGTAAGAATCATATACGAACCACCTACTGAAGATGTTGAATTAAGTGAATGTTTCAATATTTACTTAATGCTTTCGGAAATATACAAGGCCCATCCTGACAGACTTAGAGACTGGGTTACACAACCTAAGGCAAATGGTTATCAGGCACTTCACACCACATTGATGAGCAGTAGAGGACAATGGGTAGAGGTACAGATAAGAAGTACCAGAATGGACGATATAGCCGAACAGGGCATTGCAGCGCACTGGAAATACAAATCTGGCACCAGTTCTTACGACGAAGATGAAAACGAACTAAACAAATGGTTAGAGACCATCAAAGAGATTTTGGAAGATCCACAACCCGATTCAATGGATTTTCTGGATACAATCAAACTTAATCTCTATTCATCGGAAATCTTTGTGTTTACTCCAAAGGGTGAACTGCGTATGATGCCTCAGGGCAGCACCGTCCTTGACTTTGCTTTTACTATTCATTCATTTATGGGTACTCACTGCATAGGAGCAAAGGTAAACCAGAAGTTAGAAGCCATAAATTATGAGCTAAAGAGCGGAGACCAGATAGAGATTATCACTTCAAAAAGCAACAAAGTAGGACCGGAATGGTTAGATATTGTTACCACTGCAAAAGCAAAAGGACAGATTAAAGCAATTCTTAGGAAAGAAGAGCGTGAATACAGGAAATTTGGCGAAGCTCTGTTTAATGAATTCCTGCATAAAGAAGAATTGGATGCAGACAGTGGCAAGATAGAGAGACTCTGCAAACACCATGACGTAAAATCAAAAGAGGAACTGATGATAGCCATAGGACAGAAAAAAATTATTCTTGGCGATGCAGACAGGTCTATTATAAAAGGTGAAAGCAGCAATTGGTATAACCGTTTCAAGTTCTCTTTTTCAACTAAGAAGAAGGATAATAAGTCCATTGAAGAAGATCACGACAGCAATGACATAAAGAAAATAGATGTCAAGAAGACTTTGGTGATAACCGATCAGGATCTTCACAACTACAAATTGGCTGATTGTTGTCATCCTGTTCCGGGAGATAGTGTATTGGCTTTTGCCGAAAAAGATGGCTCTATTACAATACACCAACGCAAATGCGAAAAAGCCAACAAACTTAAATCGACTGTAGGAAACAGAATTATGACTGTCGAATGGCATACTGAAAGCAGTCTCTTCCCTGTATCTATATATATGAAAGGTGTTGACAACATAGGCATATTGGGTAGAGTGACAGAGGTTATATCACAAAAAATGAATGCCAACATTAAAAAGTTGACATTAGAATCAAATGGCGGACTATTTGAAGGTACAATAATTGTATTAGTTCACAGCCTTGACGAACTGGAGAACATAAAGAAAGGCATAAAGAAAATAGCCAACATTAAAACGGTTTTCCGCAAGGAGGAGTAGCGTTCAGTTCGTTACTTATTTCCATTAATTCGGCTCTGATAGACTGCAATCGGGAGACAATATCGTGCAAATCGACCGTTTTCTTTGGATTCTCTTTCAGTCGTGTCTTGGCGCCACTGATTGTAAGCCCTTGGTCTTTAACCAGAAAAGATATAAGTTCTACCAGTTCAATATCCTTAACCGTATATTGACGTACACCTTTGGAGCTCTTTTTAGGAGAGAGTTCCTTAAATTCTTTTTCCCAATAACGCAATGTGGTTTCCGGTACTCCAACTTTATCGGCAACCTCTTTTATTGAGTAGTATTTCTTAAGTTCTTTATTTGGATTGTATGCCATAATCTTTATCAATCAAAAACTTTACCATGGTTTTCAGCCATCTGAATCATCTGTTCATACTGGTCTGCATCCAGATCCATAAAGTAGTAGTTAACAGGATTCACATTTTTACCATTTACCAGAACCTCATAATGCAGATGCGGACCGGTACTTTTACCTGTAGAACCTGCCTTCGCTATCTCTTCGCCTCGAACCACCTTCTGTCCCTGCTTTACCAGCATTTTGCTAAGATGAGCATATCTGGTTACATATCCATACCCGTGGTCTATCTCTATAAGATTACCAAATGCCGTCTTCCACCTTGCATATTTAACCACACCATCGGCAGTTGCATAGACCGGCGTACCTGTATCACAGGCAAAGTCCATACCATAATGGAATTTACGCACATGATATATAGGGTCAGTACGATATCCATAACCGGATGCAGTACGTTTCAAATCTTTATTTGCAACCGGTTGAATGGCAGGGATAGATTTTATTCTTGTCTCTTGTTCGCGTGTAAATTCAACCACTTCGTTAAAGGAACGGGTCTGAACATACAATTTACGCTCCAACAGATCTATTTTCTGAGCCGTATTGACTATAAGTTCGGAATTCGGCATATTTATCAGCTCTTCATAACGGTTTGTACCATTGTAACTGACAGTTCTGGATTCCGATGACAAAGGTTCCGCCTCCAACAGTACTCTATACAGATTATCGTCACGCTGCTCAATATCGCTCAACACCAGAATCAAATCATCAACCTTCTTTGAAAGCACCTTATATTGAGACAGCAACTTTGAATTCTCTTCAGCAAGCTCTATGGCAGATGGGGTCTTGATGGAAAAAAAGTATATCAAAAAAAAGAGACCTCCCAATAGGATAGAGAAGAACAATCTTGATAAATATGTCAAGATTTTCTGCTTAACAGTAGGGAACACCCTATGGTACACCCTTTTCTTGGAATCGTATTGATAATAAACTTTTCTCATATACGAATAGATACTTCTGTGCAAATGTAGCAAAAAAAAGTAGTATCTTTGCAAACGGTAATATTTATATGCTAATAAACGTTTATTGAATATATCAGTTATGATGACAGCAAAAGAGATTCGCGAATCTTATAAACAGTTTTTCAAGAGCAAGGAACATCTTATAGTTCCATCTGCTCCAATGGTAGTTAAGGATGACCCTACACTGATGTTCACCAATGCAGGTATGAACCAGTTCAAAGATATTATTTTGGGTAATGCACCCGCCAAAAGCAAACGCGTTGCCGATTCACAAAAATGTCTGAGAGTAAGCGGTAAGCACAACGATTTGGAAGAGGTTGGACATGACACATACCACCACACTATGTTTGAAATGTTGGGCAACTGGTCTTTTGGAGATTACTTTAAGAAAGAGGCCATTGAATGGGCTTGGGAATATTTAGTAGATGTTCTGAAAATAGACCCAAAGAATCTTTATGCCACAGTATTTGAAGGTAGTGCAGAAGAGGGATTGGAACGCGACAACGAAGCTGCTGCCATTTGGGAACAATTCCTTCCAAAAGATCATATTCTAAACGGTAATAAACACGATAATTTCTGGGAGATGGGCGATACAGGTCCTTGCGGTCCCTGTTCCGAAATACATATAGATTCCAGATCGGAAGCTGAAAAAGCAGCAATACCGGGCAATCAGTTAGTAAACAAAGATCATCCACAGGTAATTGAAATCTGGAACCTGGTATTTATGCAATACAACAGAAAGGCCGACCATTCACTTGAACCACTGCCTGCAAAGGTTATTGATACAGGCATGGGATTTGAACGTTTGGTACGTACCCTGCAGGGAAAGACATCAAACTATGACACAGATGTCTTCCAACCAATAATTAAGACAATTGGCGAACTTACCGCATTGGAGTATGGCAAAGACGAACAGGTTGATATTGCAATGCGTGTAGTTGCTGACCATATCCGTACCATAGCATTCTCAATTACAGATGGTCAGTTGCCATCAAACGCAAAGGCCGGATATGTAATTCGCAGAATACTACGTCGTGCTGTAAGATATGCCTATACATTCCTAAAACAGAAAGAGGCATTCCTTTACAAACTGCTTCCTGTTCTGATTGATAATATGGGCGATGCATATCCTGAACTGAATGCACAAAAAACACTTATAGAGAAGGTAATAATAGAAGAGGAAGAATCGTTCTTGCGTACATTGGAAACAGGTATCAAACTGTTGGACAAGGTGATAGCAGAAGCTAAAGAGAATGGTACTACCACTATAAACGGCAAAAGTGCATTCACTCTTTATGACACATACGGATTCCCATTAGATTTGACAGAACTCATTCTTCGCGAAAACGGAATGAACGTAAACATTGATGAGTTCAATACCGAAATGGAGAAACAGAAGGCACGTGCCCGCAATGCAGCAACCGTAGAAAACGGTGACTGGATAGTAGTAAAAGAGGGTGAAACAGAATTTGTAGGTTACGACTTTACAGAATTTGAAACATCAATACTCCGTTACCGTTCAGTTAAACAGAAAAACGGAACTATATGGCAGATTGTACTTGATAAGACTCCATTCTATGCAGAGATGGGTGGTCAGGTAGGCGATACAGGTGTATTGGTTAGCGAATTTGAAACTATAGAGATTCTTGACACCAAAAAGGAGAATGGTTTGGCACTGCATATTGCAAAGAAGATGCCTGAACATCTTGATGCCCCTATGATGGCTTGCGTAGATACAGAAAAACGTCGCGCTTGCGAATCGAACCACACAGCTACCCACCTTTTGGATGCAGCTTTAAGAGAGGTGTTAGGTACACACGTTGAACAGAAGGGTTCATTGGTTACTCCGGATAGTCTGCGCTTTGACTTCTCACACTTCCAGAAAGTTACAGACGAAGAGATACGCAAAGTAGAAGAGATAGTAAATGCACAAATACGTCAGGATATTCCTATGATAGAGCATAGAGATACCCCATTGGAAGAGGCCAAAAAGATGGGAGCTATAGCTCTGTTTGGAGAAAAATATGGCGATAGAGTTCGCGTAGTTCAGTTTGGTCAATCCATAGAGTTCTGCGGTGGTGTACACGCATCTTCTACCGGTCACATTGGAATGATAAAAATTATCAGTGAAAGTTCAATTGCAGCAGGTGTTCGACGCATTGAAGCCATAACAGGCGCAGCAGTAGAGCAGATGGTTACAGAACTTCAGGATACAATTTCATCAATAAAAGCCATACTGCCGGGCAATGCCATTACTGCATCAGTTCAAAAGGTTATAGACGAAAACAACGCTCTTAAAAAACAGTTGGAAGAGTTCCAGAAAGAGAAAACCATTCAGCTAAAGAAGACTCTTGCTGACAGCATAAAGAGCATTGGCGACATAAAAGTTATTAGCGCAGTTCTACCTGTTTCTGCTAATGTGGCAAGAGACTTAGCTTTCCAGCTACGTGGTGAAATAACAGAAAAACTGATTATAGCAATAGGTAGTGTTGATGCAGACAAGCCACTGCTTACAGTAAGCGTAAGCGATGACCTGACACAACAATACAATGCAGGTCAGTTGGTTCGCGAAGCTGCTAAACTGATACAAGGTGGTGGCGGCGGACAAGCACACTATGCTACAGCCGGTGGTAAAAACAAAGACGGACTGCAGCAGGCTGTAGATTCAATAATAGAAAAGATCAATTAATTGTAGAACGATAGAGTTTTTTTATGGAAGGATAACGTCGGAATTTGGTATTTCGGCGTTATCTGTTTTTTATGGGTTGAACCACCCTACTCTATCTCCTTTTCGGGCCAATTCACCAAATAGACAGTTTCGGTAGCTCTGGTTAAAGCAGTATAAAGCCAACGTGCGTAATCGGCATTTCTACCACCATCAGGAACAAATCCCTGGTCAATAAAGACATTTTTCCACTGTCCACCTTGAGCTTTGTGACATGTTATTGCGTATGCATATTTCACCTGAATGGCATTATAATACATATTTTCGCGCATCTGTTTCATTCGCTCTTTTTTAGAACGAATATGTATATAATCTTCCATAACATTGCTAAACAGCTTCTCATTTTCCTGAGCCGTTAATGATGGCGATTCACTATGCAGGGTATCCAACATAAGTGTAACATCCATCTCTATATCGTCATAATCGGGGAATGTAAGCGTAACATTCACATAACGGAAACCATACAATTCGGTAGAACGTCTTATACGTTGTACAACTGCCACATCGCCATTAGCAATAAATGAAGGATATTCCAAATAGGAATCCCTATCTTCGGGCGCAAGATGTTCTGTCCAATAATAGTTATTTTTCACTATCATCAAATGTTCACCTTTATTCAGTTCATCTTCTCTATCTAAAATGGTATTCCTTATTCCGTTATTGTAAATTATAGCTCGTTTATTGGAACGGCACAACACAATAGTTTCATCTATTCCATCTTTACTGTAACAATTGCTTATAGTCTCTATAAGGTCCTGTCCACCTATTCTTACTACATCAGAAAAACCGGAAATTTTAAATTTATAACCCGACAATATCTCTACAGGCAATTCAACCCTTTCAGGCAACATATTTCTTATGACAGTGGCATTATAGAGTATTCCGGAACTATAAGTCTGGCGCATCACTGTTTTAAGCAGGAACGAATTAATATCCAAACCGTAACTTGCCAACTCTTTTTCTATCAATGCCGGGCTTTCCGATTCACCAACCGGCGGTAACTGAGCCGTATCGCCCAGCAACAACAAAGAACAACCTTTTGACGAATATACAAAAGTGATAAGATCATCTAGCAGGCGACCGGTTCCGAACATATTACCTGACAACCCCTGATTTGAAATCATGGACGATTCATCTACAATAAAAAGTGTATCTTCGTAGCTATTCCTGTTAAGCTGAAATGACGTATTGTCGGTAATTGATTTCTGACGATAAATCTTTTTATGGATGGTATATGCGGTATATCCCGAATATTGAGAAAAGACCTTTGCCGCCCTACCGGTAGGTGCCATCAGAACCGTTTTAAGTTTCATCTGTCTAAGTGCTTTAACAAGCGTTGCAACCACAGTGGTTTTTCCTGTTCCGGCATATCCTTTTAGGACAAACAGCTTTTTAGAATTTGGGTTAACCACAAAAAAAGAGAGCTGCTCCATCAGATTCATCTGCTCATCTGTTGGTGCATACGGATATAAATCTACTATTTTATTGGTTATTTTCTCTATAATCATCTACTTGAAAAGCAAAATTTATTAAAATTAGTAGTGTTATACGGATATTTGTTTTATTTTTGCGGGACGAAATTAATCAATTAATCATCATATAATGAAAAAAGTTATCAACATTCTTCTAGCACTCTGCGTAGTGGGATTGGGTTACATTTTCTATGGTAGCATTATGGGCCCTATCAAATTTGAACGCGAAAAAACTATCAGAGATACCGAAGTTATCAATAGACTTATCGATATCCGTTCTGCACAGGTTGAATATCATGCTCAGCATGGTGGTTACTACACTGATAGTTTCGACTCACTTATTGCATTTGTAAAAACAGGTAAACTTCCTGTAGTAAACAAAGTTGGTGAATTGAACGACACTCAGCTTGAAAACGGTTGGACAGAAGCCAAAGTTCTTAACCTATACAAAGAAGCTCAAGAAGCGAAGAACAAATATACAGCTAAAGCAAAATGGGATGAAGCTATTGAAGCAGGTTTTGTTACAAGAGCAGAAGATGGCACTATAAACTTCCTGTTTAGCCGTGACACTGTTTGGGTAAGCCTATACGATTCAATCTATAAAGGTAGAATCAATCCGGATTCATTGCGTTATGTTCCTTTTGGAAATGGTGCTCAGTTTGAAATGGAAATTGGTCTTGATTCAACAAAGTCAGGTTCATTCATGAGTCTTTTCGAAGCCAGAACATTGTTTAAAACATACTTGAATGGTTTGAACGAGCAGGAAATCATCAACTTGATTGACGAGCGTGAACAGTTGGGACGCTATCCCGGTATGAAAGTGGGTGACGCATTCAGCGGTAACAACAACGCAGGTAACTGGGAATAATTTAGATAAATAGATATTGGAATCCACTTGCTCAACATGCGGGTGGATTCTTTTTATTCATACATCAATAATATGAGAGTAATTAGCGGAATATACAAGCATCGCCGATTTGAAGTGCCAAGATCGTTCAGCGCACGACCTACTACCGATTTTGCCAAAGAGAACCTTTTCAACATATTGGCAAACAGAATAGATTTTGAAGATGCTACAGCTTTGGACCTGTTTGCAGGCACAGGAAGCATCAGTTTGGAACTGGTATCAAGAGGTTGCAGTAAAGTAGTATCAGTAGAGAAAGAACAGGCCCACTACGCTTTTATTACAAAAGTAATGAACACAGTAGGCACAAACTGCTGTTTACCAATAAAAGGCGATGTCTTCAAGTATATAGACCGTTGCACTACAAAGTTCGACTTTATATTTGCCGATCCACCATATCAGTTGGAGAATATTGCAGAAATCCCTACCCTGATTTTTGACAAAGGTCTGTTAAAAAGCGATGGAATCTTTGTTCTGGAACATGGCGAAAGCAACAACTTTAGCGAAGACCCACACTTTATTGAGATGAGGAAGTACGGTTCAGTACACTTCTCATTCTTCCAGTACAGCTAATAATGAATAAGGTGGTTATCCTCTACCGCCACCTCCGCGCATACCACCGCCACCAGGCATACCACCACCGCGCTGCATGCCACCACCGCGCTGCATGCCACCACCCTGCATTTGCGGGCGTTGGTTCTGGTTACCGCCTTGTGAATTGCGCAAATCCTGACGTGCCTGTCTGTTGCCAAACACATTCAGACGGTAGATAAAGTGAACCATAATATAACTATTGATGTTATAGTTTCTTGTATCCGATCTACCTGTAGCAGATACACTGCGATTCACATTCGATTCATCATTCAGAATATCAAAATATTCAATTCTCAGTGTTCCCGAATTACCGCGGAAGAAACTCATAGATGCCGATGCATTCCATATCAGATCATCACGGTTATAAGCACCGCTGTATCCTCTACGGCTTGACATATTGATATCACTGGCTATATGGGCATTTTTCCAAGGCAGAGTAACATTTACTCTACCACCATAACTGAATTGATAGGTATCCATATTACCATCCTTACGCACACTGTTCTCATTATGGTTGAAATTGATATTACCATTCACAGTTAGTTCCACCCATTCATTATCTCTATATGTAAATGATGCACGCTGTCCTGCCGATACAGTTTCGGTTGTACTAAGCACTGCTGCTCCACCTGTTCCTGCCGATTCATTGTAGTTTCCAATACTACCGGTACGCATATATGCCTCCTGATGACGGAACGACGCATTGGTACTTGCAGACATTCTGTACTTAGTGTTTTTAAATGTCTTCTGATATGAGAAATTTCCGCTGGTATTCCAGTTAGTCCAGAAACCATCCATATTCATAGGCTGTGTAAGCGAAACACCTGTTTCAGGATCATAATCGGTTTTATTTGATATACTGCGCAAAGTATTACTCAATGACATATTCAGGTTTATAGTCTGTCTGCTCTCCTCTATATAGTTTGAAAACTCCAGACTGAGCGAATTATTAAGAGTTGGCAACAACCCCGGATTACCTTTGGAGATATTCAGCGGATTGCTATCATCGGTAATATCCATCATCTGCTCCATGCTTGGCTGGCTGGTACGGGAGTTCATGTTTATTCTCAAACTCTTCTGTCTGGTCCAACGATACCTGAAACTAATACTTGGTGTATAGTTAACAACCACACGCGATGTATCACCTATTTCATAACCCATATACTTGAAATTATCCATACCGGTATATTGTGGCAGAATATTCAGTCCCATCTGGAAGTTAATTTTTTCAGTATTTCTGCGCAGAGTCATAGATATAGTATGATTACGTGTCACGTTTGTAGCCTGACGGCTCAATTCGCCATTCAGATACTGCTGCAGTTCGCTTGGAACATACCAATGCTGATCCCAGAATTCATAATCGCCGGTTACCGGTAGAACGTATGTCTGACGGTTGGTTTCACGTTTTGAAGCCTGAATCTGATAACTCAAACTGAGACTTGTCCTGCCGGAATCAAATGGTTCTGTCCACATAACACGTCCTGACATATTACTGTTATCGGTAGGATTCACATTATAACGGTTCATTATGGTATCTCTGTCATGACGCTGATAGTACTCCTGCTTTGTAGCAGAACGGCTTATACTTTCACCACCGTTTTTTGAAAATGACATATCCACCGAAAGATTCCTGCCATTGCTGTTGCGCTCTTTATTAAAGCGCTTACTTATCTGGAAGTTACCGCTTATCTGATTACTGTTATTGTCATTACTGTTTGCGCTATTCTGTGAATTCACACCTATTGAATCAAGAATCTCAGCAGGCAGATTCATATATTCGTTAAGAATATCTCGCATATCGGTTGCCTGATACGGATCGGTATTAAAGGTTACAGAACCGCTTCTTGAAGAACTGTTGCTACGGCTTACCGAGAAACTGGGGCGGAACACTATGGTAAGTGAAGTATCGGGACGCCATTCAATACGGCCATCACCACTTACACTATTATTCTCATTATTACTTCTGGAACGATTATTTCTGAATGATGAAGAAGTATATTCCGTAGTAAATGTTTCCGATTCCGATTCGCTTAACGAACGCGATGATGATCCATTCCAACGGATATTACCACCCACCACTAATGGGAATTCGTTTCTACGGCGAGGATATGGTTCACCAATGTTTTTAGAGAAGTTCACACCCAACTGAGTATTCTTATTAACACCGCCACCACGACCGGAGTTATTTGTGTTGGCATTCATTGAGAACTGCGTATTTGCCTGGAAACGGTTCAACGTAACTCTACCCGAATAGAGTGCTTTAAGCCATTCGCTGAAATCGTTTTCACCTACAGGATAACCCAATGCCGCATCGTAGTTGCTCAGCCAACCTTTGTGCATATTCTTTTTTACACGCAGGTCAAGCACAGTCTCCTCTTCACCATCTTCCACACCTGTAATTCTGGTAAAATCACTTTTTCTTCTATAAGTCTTAATCCTGTCAATGATATTAACGGGAATATTTTTCATTGCCATATTCTGGTCATTGCCAAAATACTCCTGGCCATCCACCAAAATTCTGGTTACAGTCTGACCATTCACCTTTATTGCACCATTTTCATCTATCTCTACACCGGGCAGACGCTTGACAAGATCTTCCAGAACCGAACCATCGGGAACTTTAAAAGCATCCACATTATACATTAAGGTATCTTCTACCATCTGTGTAGGTGGCAACGCTTCCTGTATAACAGCTTCGCTCAACATAATAGCATCATCCTGCATCTTAATAACACCAATAGGTTTTTCTCTGTCATCCTTTACAATTTCAAGATTTACATCCTGAGTCTGATAACCTAAGAATGACATTCTAAGATAATACTTACCTATATTAAGCTTCTTTATATTGAACCAACCGCCATCATCGGTTGTAACACCATACACAAAACTGGAATCGGGTAATGCAAATAACTGAACAGCCACTTGCGACATAACTTCATCGGTAGTATAATCGACAGTTTTACCTGAAATATTAGCTCTACCTGTTAATCTCTGTTGTTTTTCTACCTTATTATTCTGTGCCGACAACAACGACACTAAAAGTACAAAAATGGTTAGTAATTGAAATCGCCTATTCATATCTTTAACATTGCCATACTTTGACTACATAGAACCAAAATGGTTTAAACAGTTTTTTACATTAAACGTACTTTTTATGAATATTGAAAGAAATGAACATATAGTTGACAAAAAATCATTAGTTTTACACTATGAAATGCAGAGAATTGTTAGGTAAAACAATAGCAGATGTTGCAGCTGAACACAACATAGAGTATTCACAGCAAGAAGCCTGTGATTGGGGCATATTAATAGAATTATACATATCCCATATTATATTCAAACTGCCCGCCGCCACCATACGCAGCTGGCAATATCAACTGAAAGAACAATATGGAGAGATAGAATTGGAGTGTCAATGGTATGATAAAATATGGGCACGCATTTCAAACAAAAACATAGATTCATGCATATTAGAGATACCCAATTTAGATGGAGAATATGTAAAAACAGAAATTCATAAAAGCCAGGTAATAGAAGCATTTGATTTTTGCAGAGAAGGATTTTAAATAAAAAGTTTGCATTTTTTAAGACAAATAGATATTTTTGGATTTGTAATATAGTAGATAACCATAAATGTTTTGAATTATGAAAAAAGTATTACTGACTTGTGCTACATTACTGTTTGCAATAGTTGCGCAAGCACAATTCTTTGGATTTCCTCAGACAGAGCGTAGAATCAAGCTTTACAGCGAACCAATAGTAGGGTTAAACGACCTTTTTGTAGGTGACGAAGGCTATGTAACATTTGAACTGATAAACGACAGCCAGCTTACATACAATGGTCCCATCTATATTCGTATATTTGAACGTGGTCACAGCCATCAGGTACTGGCCTGCCCACAAATAAAGATGAAACCGGGCAGAGTATATAGAATAACATCCACCTTCCCAACAGACAGATTGGCTCCATTCATAAGATATGCCATAAGCTTTGAATACATAGAAGACAATCAGTTTGTGCATATAGCAAGTTTTGAAGGCAGACGTCCTGTAAACTTCACTCTGAGAGCTGCTGTAATAAACCGCCCACCGGTAAAAGCGCCTCACAAACCAAAAGTGATATCCATGCCAAAGGAGAAGTATCGTCCTATGTCAAGAGATATAGAAGACCCGGTTAGAATTAGAGAGAATCGTGGTAACAGATATTACAATTACAGAAACGCTCCTGCCAGAGACAACAACAGACCGGAAAATCAACCCGGCTACAACCAACCTAACGAACGCAGAGAGAACAGCGGGAACCGTACAGGCAGCAGACTATAGCAGCACAAAAAACGCGCGTTTTCTTGGTGCATAAACCAAAAATCGGTAAATTTGCATCCGCTTAGCATAACATATCGGCGGGATGTAGCTCAGCCCGGTTAGAGTACGCGTCTGGGGGGCGTGTGGTCGCTGGTTCGAATCCAGTCATCCCGACAAACAACCAACAACGGTCATTGCAAAAAAAGCAATGACCGTTTTCTATTGGGACAGACCGCGCAAGTTTACTTGCAAGCGGTCTGTCCCAATAGAAAACAAAAATTGTATTTAGGGATCATCGTAGATGGCCATAAATGCAATTTGGATTGTTGTTGGTTGTTTGTGCTCTCGTTTTTTTTGCTATAATAAACTTTATGCATATATTTACAAACTGAAAATTCTAACCAATACAAACAGATATGTATAAACCATCAACTTTACCAAACAGCCGCATTGATGCAGCCGATGTTTTACGTGGATTTGCCATAGCCGGCATTATTTTAATACACTTCCTGGAACACATGAATTTCTATTCATTTCCCGAACTGACAAAGTTGGACGAAAACGTATGGGACACCATATTCTTCCTGTTTGCAGGAAAGATGTATGCCATATTTGCCATGCTGTTTGGACTGAGTTTCTTCATTCAACACGATAATCAGGCACAAAAAGGAAAAGATTTCCGCCCACGATTTGTATGGAGAATGGTACTGCTTATGCTGTTCGGACTGCTTGATTTAATATTCTATAATGGAGACATTCTGTTTATTTATGCTGTATGTGGTCTGCTTATTATTCCTTTTATAAGGTGTAGCAATAAAGTTTTAAACTGGATTATCTTAATATTGATGATACAGCCTATAGAGGTTATCTATATAGTATTAGGACTTATAAACCCTGAAACAAGACCATTGAATTTAGGTTCCGGCATGCATTTTATGAACATGATGCCGGCACAAGCCAACGGAACTATATGGGATGTAGCATTAGTAGGTATAAAAGACGGACTGCCCTGCAACTTCTTATGGGCTATAGAAAATGGACGTTTTACACAGAACATATATCTGTTCTTAGTTGGTATTATGATAGGCAGAAGCCGTCTGCTCTATAATGAAGGCGATAACTACAAGAAATGGCAGAAGATAATGATAATTACATTCATCGCATTTGCAGTATTTGCTCCATTAGCCAAATTTGTTCCCGGCACTATAGAAAACCGTTGCGTATCGAATTCATTAGGCGTTATGCTTAATATGTGGAGAAATGTTGCAATGGCACTATTCTACGTAACAGGTATAACATGGTTGCTTCATCGCACCAAAAACGGCAAGAGACTTATGGTACTGGCTCCATACGGTAAAATGAGTCTGACACATTACATAGGTCAGTCCATAATTGGTGCTTTTATATTCTACGGATGGGGACTGGCACTTTTCAAAACCAGCGGTCACACTGAAAGTTTGTGTATGGCTATAGTGTTCGTAGCATTGCAAATTTTATTTAGCCACTGGTGGATGAAAAATCACAAAAGAGGCCCACTGGAAGGACTTTGGAACAAAGCCACCTGGATAGGGACCAACAAGTAATAACCAAATTTCAATGGGTTTGTTTGATTGCTATAACAGGTAAGCGACATTGCCTTGCATGAACTATCCCCGGCATTCATAACTGACTTCGAGTTGTTATTTGGAGAGCAGATAAAGGAGAAAGCGTACCAGAGCGTTCCAATGATGATCCAAAAGCGTTCCAAAGCGTGCCAGAGGTGTGCCAGAGGTGTGCCAGAGTGTACCAGAGCAACTTATGGCTCTGATAAAAGTAAATCCTTCAATATCAAGAGATGAGCTATCTAAGCAACTGAACATAAGTGTTCGACAAGTAAGAAAAATTATTAACCAATTTAAAAATGATGGTGTGTTGACTCGTGAGGGAGATAACTACACCAATGCGCTAACAATAAGAAAAGAATACATTTTCTTGCTTGTCACAAAATAAGCTGTATATTTGCAACACTATTAAGTCCTATGTCTGAGAAGGAAGTAAGAGAATTGATGAATTTAATCGATGCCGGACTAAAATTGGCAGAAGAACGAATGTTACAAGAAAAATCCTTGCGAGGAGAGAATGTTGTAATATATACCGAAGGCAAGGGTATAGAACACATTCCTGCCAGCCAGATTATTGCTGAAAATTCCGGTTTATAACATCTATCTTTTTGGTAAATACTATTTGCTACACGTCTGAGAGTTGTGTGGTCATTATCTTATTTTTTGTTACAGGGAATCATATTTGTTACAGGGGGGTCTGGAGACCCCCTGTGACTGAAACACACTGTGACGGAGACGGATAAGCTACGGGCGATCTGGAGATTACCCGTGACAGATGATGGAGACCCCAAGGGACGGAATGTGACAGTTAAAATTATATTGAACTTTCTAAAAGTAAATCCTCAACCTTTTGAATAAGCTCTTTTACGGTCTTCTACACTTAAACTCATATCAAAGCAATTGCATCTTTTTGAACATTGTGATAAAAAGGAGTTATCTTACTATCTTCCCATTCCTTGTTAGAATACATTATAGGATTTATCTGTTCACCCAGATCCCAACCTAATACCGTCAATGGATAAGTAACAGTATCATAATCAGATGGTAAAAGTTTATCCTTATTCAATACTATGAGAATATCCCAGTCGGAACCATCATGAGCATCACCACGAGCTTGCGAACCGAAAATCCATGCTTTAGCACCATACGGAAGATTAGTGATAAGCGTCTGTTTTATACTTTCTATGACCGACTGTTTCATCATCTACAATTAATAACACCGCAAATAAACAAGTAATTTTTGATTTCACCAAATTATCTTTTTGCGATTATAAGATTTTTTGCTACTGATTCCAAAGTGTGGGATTCGACTGTTTTGTACGATAACATCTATATTCAGTTTTATCTGTATTAGAAATAGTGCTAATAAAAGACAGTGCAATAGGATCTAAAGACCTAAGATTACGGCACACCTCAACAATCTTATCCAAGCCATAATAAGTACGAATTATGCGCCAATCGTCAATAGTTCCATATTCCAAAACACGCTGAATTATTTGAGACGGACAGGAATCCATATTCACCAGTTCCATATCCATATCCCAAAACAGCACCTTTGAAAGTTTTGAAATACATTCTCTTTCTGACATATCACACTATTTTTTTGCAAAGATATTGATTTTCCACAAACAGACAAACCAGACAGCAAGTTGACTTACTAACTCTGATACTTATGACGGGCATGATTTAAAATTTATCCACTAAAGGCGAATAACAAGCAAGTAGGAACTAATAGCCGCTACAAGCCGTTACCGCCATTAGCAGTAATAGCCACAAATAGGATAATATGTTGGTTAAGTTCTTCATTCGTTATATTGTAGGGACACGGCGTGCCGTGTCCGTGTAAACCGAAACAATGTAGGGACGCAACACATTGCGTCCGCCCCCTATTATCAATCATTCTTCACTAACTTTAAATCATCGATATAAATTTCACCGGTAAAATCGGAATAATCAAACAACAAACGATTACAACCTCGTGTTACCTCAAAATCAAGAGTAACTATTGTCCAATCATCTGTGCCAAATACTACAGACTGACTACCAACTACAGATTCATATATATTCTGATTATCGTTGAAATATTGAAATACCTGAGAAATTGAATCGGATGCATTTCCCTTGATTTTATATGTCAACGTATAATTACCCGGTACATAAGCTCTATCAAGTGATGCTTGGGCAAATCCACCTGATTTATTAGCCAATACGAGGTAGTGATTTTCGCCTTCTTGAGCATTTCTTCTCTCAACATTTTCTCCCCACCCGTTAATAGTAGATTCATCCTCAAAATCACGATTAAACACCTCACTGGTCATACTTGGATATTGCACCACAATACGTGTTATAGTCACATTATTACCATTGATTTTCAATCCATCTACGCCATTGGCCAGGGTATTACCATTAGCCGTTGTTTCATTTGTCACGGTAAATGAATGTGATGTTTCACCACTTGCAACACTATAATAATTATCATCATTATCAGGATAATTTACATTAGTAAATCTAAGTGATCTTTCTTCTATATCATGCATTTCAAATGCACCTCCATTGGTAGAAGAGGAAGAGGTATAAATTGTTATCACAGACCCTGTTGGTATGTAAGTATTAACAGCTATATAATCGGTTGACCATCCGGTATACGTCTTTCCCTCATTCCAAACAACAGTTCCAGTTGTTTGATTATTATTTGGTGTCACAGTAACCGTTTTCGAATAGCTTGTATTTCCTACAGAGTTCAGATTATAGCTATTACCATCTATTGTTGCTGTAAAGCTGAGCGTTGCGGTACGGCTTTCATCACTAACTGTAGGATTCCAATACAAATAATAATCGCGTTGACCTTCTTCTACGGTAAATCTTATATTAGGCCAATTCATCTGAACTGATGATGTATTTTTTTCGTTCCATACTAATCCATCAGCAACGACATCGATACTATTCGAAAGATCAAACGTTATCTCTGTTCCTACAGGTATATCACTTGGCACAGTTGCTTTCATCACCAATTCATAACCCGAAGCAATGGTTATTATATCATCATTGGTATCGGTATCTGCTTCAGAATATATTTCCAAACCAATCGGTTCGTTCGTAAATCCAATCGTTGCACTTGTATCACCCGTAAAATTATTGAAAGTACCATCAACTTCAGATATGGTATAGTTAGAGATATTGTATGTAAAGCCGATAGCTTCACCAGCATTATAGTATTGGCCGGTTTTGAATACCCATTCAATCAGATATTCGGTCTGAGGATTACCTTCATTATCGTAGCCAATAGTGAAACTCAATTGAGTTGCACCAGAATTACTACTAATACTACTATCTTCAGCATTACGGCTACCATCCCAGTTAATCGACCACTTACCTTGACCTTGGGTAACACCGAATTCACCATTTAATGTCACAGTCACAGACTGTCCGGCATACTTCGCAGCATCTTCGGCAGAGATGGTTGCTGTCAAATAGAGGTGAGAAGTGCCCAATAATAAGTCTTCATAAACATTATTGTCACGATTTTCTGCTGAATAGAAGTCAAGCTCAATCTTACTCAACGGAGCATTTTCCGGAATATCCGCTTTAGGTATCACACTAATCTTCTTCAAGCGTACATTACCACCTTGTATAGCCATTACGATATCGGACAATCCTTCGAACGTTGTTCGGTTACTTTCCATTTGTTCCAATATGGTTTGCGTCAAATTCAGCTCAATTACCCCACCTCTGTTATATATGCTACCAGATTGAGTATTCTTACTCAAATTAACGCCTGCCCCTTCGCTATTATTTTCTTTCAGTTCTGTAAAGTTATAAGGATACTCAGTCCAGCTATCACTTTTCACCTCCGTAAACTGAATAACAGCATCTCTATTATCTTCTGATTTATCTGCATCCGTCACTTCATAATCCACCCTCAACGTAGAACCTGGCGACAAACCTTCGAACCACGAATATGGGAGCGGTATTTGTGTAACATGGCCATCATTACCCCATTTCAACAGCACATCCCCTTGCCAACGCACATATTCATCATCCGATTCTTGCAACGTAATGTTGTTCACCGTGGCAGGAGTTACGATTACAGCACTACCCGTACCGCTAAAGGTAAATCCTGCAGAAGTTGTAGCTGTTTTGTTCTTCAATCGCAAACGGAATGGCAAAGTAAGCGAGCTTTCACCTTGGTGATTAACACTATAACCATCATTCGAAACTGTAATATAAGGTGTAGTTACATCATTTTCAGTTTTAGTTCTACCATTAACAGATACCACATCAAAATATTCAGATTCGAAATTAAGTGTAGTTACGCCAGCAGGTATCGTCACATCCACCATCAAATCGGATACAGAATTCTGATAAGTAGTGTAGTAAAGGGATGTAGTTTGCGTAGTAGCTTCAATTTGCACTGTTTTAGCTTTTTCTACCAATGTAACAATAGTAGAACCTGCCAAATCATGATACTCTGTATTAAGATTATAATCTAATTTATACACATCACCCGGTTTTCCTTCCTTATTCAATGTAAAGGTAAATGTATATGAACTGCCGGCATTAACCAAATAGCAACCGTTGTCTTGTGCCGATAATCCATTAGGCGGTGTAACTGTAAACACGCCATCTGCATTACTTACATTCAATTCATATTTGTTAATTCCTTCATAAGAAGGTATAGGGCCTACAGTTGCAGTAAATGAACTACCGGAAGTAACAGATAATTCCGTTGATATTGGTGTTACCGGTAAATCACCACGTTTCAATACGTGAACCACAAGCTTATCATTTACCACTTTACCACCTCCGGTACCTTGGAACTGAATTTCCATATCTTTAATGGCTTCTGTGACACTTTCTTTTAAGTTCATAGAGAGTACTATCTCTGAATAATCTTTAACATTATAAGTATTCACATAAATACCAGCGTTATCAGGAGTTTCCTGTTTTGTGGCACCAATCACATCACCGGCAGTTGTTTTGATAGAGATTCCATCTGAATTAAACCTATCTTTAGAGAATCCTATCATCAAACCTTCTATTCCTTGCGGGATAGTAATATTACATGTACCTGTTTCTTCTAAGAACATATATACTTCATCAGGTTCAAAATCAAGATGCACCTGTTCTTCGGCAGTATCGTTTATAGGTTTAGCATTCTGCACCGCATCTGCATAATTTTCTATGCCATAACTTTTGTTTAAACTGCTTTGTACATTGATCTTATACTCTTGATTACGTATAACATAAAAATATTTATCAGTATCGTCAGTAAAAGAAGGTTTAACAAGTGCCACTTTATAGAAACGACCAGGTTCTTCATCTGTACTAACTTTGTCAATGAAGCACATTATATAAATAAGGTCGCCCACATCGTTATACTCTTCAAACAGATAATGTTCCAGACCTAATTCACTGCATTCGTCTACATCGGATGTAATAACAAAAGATTCAGGAAGTTCATGATTTTTGTCTGTTTGATAACCAAACTTATAACCATCTTCATCTTTTAAATATGGGACTATAGTTCCTGTTGTGTTATAATTTAAGACACCAGCTATATGTCCGGTCATTCCGTCTGCCAAATTAAGAGTTATTTTTGCCATATTGCGAATAAGAGGCAAACGATAAACATCTTGACCGGCATCATTTTTAATCGGTTCCTTATCCAATTCACTTAATTCATCTGAAAGATCTTGCAAATCTTCTGCACGATCAAAATTAAGCATCTGCCAATAGTGCAAAGCATTCAATATTCCTTCTGAATGGCTGGAATTATTTATACGACCTATTCTATTTACCAATAGTTCTTCATCTGTCTTTCCGTAGTCTATATCAGTTATTTCGTCAAACACACCATTGTTCTTTGCTATAAAGTGGATGCGACGAGTACGTTTAGGCACTTTAATTTGGAATGTACCGGTAGTAGATGAAGATGTAGATTTTATTACACCTTCTGTTTGAACTTTAATAAGTTCATGATTTTTATTGAAAGCAAGAGCTGTTATAGAAGTTATATTCTCTGTTGGTGCTGTACGGGTAGATACACCGTCTGACGGCAATTGTGTATTTATGGTCAATACCACTTCTCCATCTTCGCCACCATGTACGAACTGCATAAATTCATCGCCGTCGCCACAAGCTACAAATAGTAGCAGTAGCAAAAGGAAGGTCTTTATTAGCCATCCTTTTACAACAGCCTTTTGGTTGAATATGTATCTATTTTTTATGCTCATCCTTTTTTTGTTATTGTTTTTCATCCGCTACGGAGAATTATTAATTAACTTAATCTGAATTTTTAATATATATTTTCGTTAAAGTTAGACCTACACCATTTATATACAAATAACAATCTTCAGGCAATGGAGGATTTAGATTTGTCAGATCCAATTCCATTGTTACTCTATCATCTTGTGTAGATGTTTTGTCATTATAATGCTTTTCTACACCATCAGAATCTATGACTTTTAATTGCATCTGATAGCTATCCTTTCCTTTAGTTCTAACAAAATCTAAGCCTATTAATTTTCCATAGCAAGCACTAAACTTGCTTGCATCTAATGTAAAAGAAAGACCACCATCTTTACCCCAATCTATTTCTTGTGAACCCGACCATATTTCATCCCCTGGTAATGAAGGTTCATCTCCACCTGGTGCAGAATTATTTACAACAGTGATTGTTGCAGTAGTACTTACACTTTGCCCCGAATATTGTCCTGTGAACGTTATTGTATAATCACCGATAGGTGTGCCACTTTTAACCTGGAAAGTGAAATCAGTTGTAGCATTATTATTACTATGAACCCAATAGTTACCATTATTTCCATCAAAAGATCCAACTATTTCAACATAATTAGAATTAAATGTAATATTAATGGATGTTATATCAGTTGGCTTTGTTAACGTAATAATTGTAGATGTTTGCCCCTGACCTATATCAATAGTTCCCGAAGTTGCTGACATTTCTGAATTAGAAGAATTAACTGTAACTTGAACATTACGTGAGTTAACAATTAGGTCTGTACCCGAGCCACTAAAACCAATATTATAGCTATTACCTACTGTAGATTCACTATTCGGTTTTATAGTAAAGGTTGTATTTCCACCTGTGTATGTGTAAGTATCATCATTAAGTTGTAAAACATTACTATTTGCATCGGTTATAGTAAATGCAGAAGCGCCGGTTATGTTAACTGTAACACTGCCATTTTGAGGTACATCAGTCATCTGTACTTGGAAACTTGTTGGGTTACCGTTATTCCAATACAATGTTTGATTACCGGGATCTGAGAATGACACAGTTGGAACTGACTTCACATTTATAGAAACCGATCCTTGCGTTGCTATACCACCAGCATCTTTGATGGTTATGTATGATTGATGTTCGTTTTGAGATACTTTATCTTTTAATAATGTAAATGTAAGTGACACATTGGTTTGACTATTCATAGCATAGGTATATTCACCATCGGTATCACCACCAAGACCAAATTCCTGTGCCTCAATAGTCAGATTCTCTACTCCTGCAGGAACAGAAACAGTCACCGTTACTGTTTGTTCGGTGGTAGCATTATAATAAAGATCAGTCTTATCTGCAGAAGCAGAAATTAAACCTTGTACATTTACATTAAATACTGTTTCAGGTACTGACAGATATTCACCTTGGCCATTGTAGAAACTAATTGTCTTAGTACCAAGACTATTAGGAGTAAACCTAAATGTTGTGGAACCGCCGGTATATGTATAAACATTATCTGTAGGTCCTGACAAACTACCATTTGTAGAAGAAACAGTAAATCCATCTGCACTAATAGACAATGTACTTAATGTTCTATCATAAGCATTCATCTGCACATCCAAATAACCATTCAAATTTATGGTTTGATCTGTGTTTGGAGAGAATACAACATCTTTGGTTTCTATTACTGTCAGATTGATTGGAACTGAATCTTTTGCTAAATCATATTTATAATTCTCAATATCCCACTTTTCTGTTATATCAACAGGTACTTCATATTCAATTTCGTCAAAATCTTGAACGTAAATGGTATATTTATGATTACGAATAATATCGTATGGTTCACCTTCTTTATTTACTAAAGCAACTTTATAATAACTTTCACCTATTTTGCAAATAACATATAGTGCTTCATTTGTATTAGGAGTTTCAGGATTATTATTATCGTGCTCAAATACATATACGAAGTTATCCATTTTTGTATTATAATTACTTAAAAGAGGAGTAGCATAAAGAGGGTCTGGATTTTTCGGTAAAGTGTAATAATCGTTTTCGCTACAATCAAAATTGAAATAACCTTCTTCATTAGGGATTAATGCCCCTGTTTGATTGGCATTCACCAATCCGGCAATGAAGAGTTGGTCTTCGGGGAAGGTACATTCATTAGGGTCGGGCGCAATCTCAATCTTTGCCAAGTGGCGGTAGAGGTTGACGGTTATGTCGCCACCATTGTAGGTAGCCTTACCCCAATAGGAGAGGTTTTCGCGATCATCGGTTTCAAGGTTGCACAATGCGCTTTCGTCATCACCAACGTCGGGCAACGTTACGCCGCTTGGCACATTGGCCAAGAAGTGGATAACGTCTTTAACCTTTGGTCGGGACAGGTTGAAGGTACCTGTGGTACTTGTTGAAGGTATCAATGTAGAGACTTCGGTTTTCGACACCAATTTGCCATCTCTGAACACCAAAGCCCAAACCGAGGTAAGGTTGTCTTCGGCTTCTTCGGCACGGGTAGTAGCGTTCTTCATGCCGGGCACTTGCATACGAACAGACACATAGTCATCCTGACGCAGAGGGTTTACCACCTCTACGTTTTCTTTGGTGCATGCTACTACCATAAGCAGTAGCATCATCAAATGGATAAATATGTTAGTTCGTTCCTTCATTAGTTTATATTTTTTAATTCACCACATCACTAAATTACGCTTAATCACTAATTTGCCAATGGACGAATCAATTTCAATAGCGAAATTTTAATCTGAACAGCTTTGTTTTCGGTTGTTCCAAGAACTTGAGTTTGTAGAACAAGTTTATTATTCGCCCCACCATTTGTTCCAATTTTACTAATAATACTATCGTCAATCGTTAAGGCCCTTATATAAGATTCTTTTCCTTCAACATTATGATTTTTATCCCATATAAATGGTTTCCCATCGGAATTTTCCTTGCTAAGTATAATATCAGAAGAATTCTTAACAAATACATCGAACTCGAATGTATCACCAAATGTTGCTGTAGCATTATTGTCATTATGGCATTTAAAATACATCAACACTATACAACCCTTTAACTCTGTAACAGAGTTAGGTAAATCTAATTCTAAACGGTCATTTCCATCTTGATATATCTTTGTCTCTTCCCAGTCTGTTTGTATCTCCTCGCCCAGAATATCATTACCGGTACCAACATTCCACATATTTCCACTACTACCACCAATATTGATGTTGTTGTCGGCAAACCAGTCTTCTACGTAGTAGCCGTTTTCGGGCAATGTAGGTGCAATACTACCTATTGTAACGTTACCGGTTTTCCAATCTACTATGTTATAGTTTACTTGCATTTCGCCATTTATAAGTGTAACTTTTATCTTTAGGTGCTGGTTGCGGACCAAAGATGTAACATCTGTCAATTCTATAATATGATCTTTACCCTTCCAATTTGCCACCAAAATAGGATGACTATAAGTATTCCCATTAAAAGTGACTGATGCTATATTGGCCGCATCTATAGGATAGGTGTAGTATTCCACGCTATCGGAAGGAGAAGCATTTTCGTTTGAAGGAGCAGAAAGGGTAACATCATCTGAAGCATCATCCATCACATCAAAATGAATAACATTAACATTGTCACCGGTAAGATCTGACTGAACATAGTCATTTGAGTTCTGCGCAAACAAATAACCCTTTGTATTTGGAGTAATACCCAAAATACGAATGTTACTTATGGTTTGCTGTTCATCTGTTTGGTTCACAAAATGAACAGATATTTTACCGGTAACATATTCCAGTTGCTTGGTTATAGAGAGATTTCCGCCACTTTCTTTGATTTCAGAATACGATACTTCCCAAATCTTTGTTTGCGGAATATGCTTAGAGAAATCAAAAACAGCATCATTGCCAATTTGTGTTGTTTTGCGTTCATTAATACTATTTGCAAACAGAGTACCTGTTGACTGCACTATCCAGCTTAAATTATCAGGCACTATGCTACTTTCATTTGCAATAGCAAAAAAAGTAAAACTCTCATTACCATTTTTTACAGGTGCTTGGAAATTAAATGTTTCTTGAGTTTGATCTGTAGCAATTGGTTTATTCTGATTGCCAATAATAGTACCATCCTGATTAACCATAATAACACGAAGTTCTTGCATACTCTCCACATCTGTAGTTGCATCACTTTTTGCATCGGCCACATCAGAACGTGTATTAAAAGTAAGCATCACTTCATTTTTTGACACTTCTTCTTTCTGACATGCGGACACAACGAAGAGGCCGGCCACAATGGTCAGCAACGTCAGGCTGTATGTCAGAAATTTACACATCATCCCCAGTCAGGTGTTACATCTTCAATATTCCACCCGGGCAGAACTATCTCTACACCAAGCGTGCTAAACTTAATGGCAAGAGGAATGGTTACCTCTTGTTTTGTTACATCTATCTTATCGGCATTTTCCTGCAGATAGTCATATAGTGAAAAACGCGCCAATTCCGTTCCGTCAGTATCAAGCAGAACCACCTGATGTGGGCAGCTTTCCGGTGTCAGCACACCATTCTGAGTAAGACTCAACAAAGCTAAATCTGTTAGTTGGTAACACTGTGTTTCAGCATTATAAACCAACTGTGGCTGAATGGTTTCCTGCCCTATTGCAGTTAGCTGATTATAGAAATTGATACGCGCATTGCTCTGCTCTATGCGCAGAGTATAAGGTATGTCGGCTCTTGTAGCAGCGGCCGATGCCGGAGCTGTAAGGCCTTCAATCTGAATATCCATATTTACGTGTGCGCTGCGAAACATCAGTGTATCGCAATGCCTAATATCCTTGTGTGTAACGGTTATCTTTAGTTCGCCTATATAGTTGTGGTCGTGCATTGGTACCACATCGCCCGCTTGGTTCCAATCGGGGTGTTGCAGATAGAATTCATCACGACGGTTTGCAGCCGATTCGTTAACATAAGTGTTGTTGTACGCATTGGCTACAGCTATTATTGTGTATTCATCGGGTTTAAGATTCAGTTTTACTGCACCATCAGGCAGTTCCTCAATAGAGTAGTTTAAGAGTCTATGACCACTCTTATCGAATATGTACAAATCTATATCTTTTACATACTCTCTGATTACACTCTGGGTACCATCGGCGGTATAATCCAAGTATATAATGGTGTTATGGCAGTCGCTACGATCTTCGCGAATGCAGGCAGTAAGCAGTGCTGTCAAACACAAGCAGAGTAGTATGTTGATATTTCGCTTCATTATTGTTTTCTTGTAAAATATTTTCAATTTATTTATTTCCCCACCATCCTGCAGGCAGTGCAGAAGCACCACCTGCAAAACAGTTTAAGGAATATATTTCAACGCTATATTGCTATAACGTCTCTATACAAATTTTGAGTGATGTAAAGGAGGAATTATTCCCAAGTACCTTCTACATCTGTTTTAACAGTCCAACTTGCTCTTTCTACAACAGCTGTTAAAGCAAATGTCAAGTCATTACCATCTTCGTCAACTTGAATATTATCGCCTTTTAATGATAAGTTTGTTACTTTATAAATGTTTCCTGCTTCAAAAACCAAATCATTATCATCACCATCTACAAATTTCACTATTGCATATTGCAGTGCAGGAATATTTTCTCCATCACCTTCAACTTTTAGACACAAATTAAACTTCGGTGCTGTACCTGGATAGAAGTTGTATGCAAAGAAACCTGCAGCTGGTAACTCTGATACCGCATCAGTTCCAAAAACTACTGGAGCACTAGTACCAAGTTCTCCTTCTGCAGTCATATAATTATCACACAAGATTGCATAAGCATCACTTCCTACACCGGTAGCCTTTTTTGTAGCTGAATTATCATACTGCAAATAATAGTTTGTATAGTCAGTAGCACCTCCTACACTTTTAATATTGTCCAAATATGCACCCGCTAATTTCACAGAACTGAAACCAGCAAAAGCATTAGCTTCATCGCTTATAGCCACTTGGATTTCCAAACGAGCAACAGGAATTTTCATTGTTACACTTGCATCATATTCGATATAATCTTTGTTACCATCATTAATTACATTGCCTGACTTAGTAAATGTTTCTGTAAATCCATATACAGGAATTTGGTCAGGAGTTGCTTGCAGATTACCACCCTCTCCGCTTTCTTGAGCAATAGAAACTGTAGAATAATTTCCAATGCCACCATGCATTGACGCTTCCAACTTCGTGGGTCGACCAATATTATAGAATGTAACCAGCAAGTCATCTCCATCTGGTGTACAATTAGTATAACTTGAGTTTACATCATCCCATTCTAAGGTGATATTTTGTGGTGAAACCACTGTAGTACCAGAAACAGCTTCATGTGTTAATGTCAAAATAATATCACCATTTACTACTCCACCAGTAGAAGCAGTATTAATAACTGAACGTGTTGCCGGGTTTGTAATTTTAACTGTTACTGCACCATAACCTTCCGGCATCTGCTCCTTAATGTCATCACTGTTGCATGCGCAAAGACTTAGTCCCGCTGCGCAAAGCATAAATAAACTCTTTCTTAGTTTCATAATTACATGAATTTAAAAGTTAATAAATAATTTAATTAATAGTTTAAAATTTATATTCAAAATCAATAACTCACTCTTTAACAGCTAAATTTATAATCTGTCTTGCCATCTCCAAATTGGCTGCAGCTTCCTGACTGCCCAATGCTGCTGCCTGTCTGAAATGAGCAACTGCTTCGCTATACTGTTCAAGATGCATACAAAGAATACCACGCATATTGCAAACATAGCTGTTTGGCTGTAGTGGTGTTAATGGTTGCATTGCTTCCGCTATACTGCCTTTAGCGTAAAGTGCTAAAGCCAGATTGTAGGCAAGTGCAGTATCATTTGGATACTGTTTTACTGCTTTCTGCAGTGTCTCAATATACTTGACTGTGTCAGGCAGATAGCTGTCTGCCACCTGTTGCATTTCATTAGGGCTGAACAGGTGTGGTTTGGTGTCTATAAGCACACGTCCCTCTTCTACCGTAAATGGACGAACTTCGTAATGCAGGGTGTAGAGAATACAACGTAACAGCGGATAGTACTCCTGGTAGATTGTGTTACCTATTTCAGGTAATGCACGCAGACGAAGGTCTATATTGTCTGCATCGGCAGGGTTATCTATAGCCTCCTGTATGTATAGGTGGGCTGTAGAATCGGCAGGCAGTGGTGTCTCTACCAACAGTGTTTGCAGATGTCCCCATGCTTCGCCTTTACCTTCTGCATGCCATAGTTTTTTGTTTATTCCCTTTACGCGTCTTGATACGTAGTCCATAAACGAATTTGCACGACGTTCAGAAAGTCCCTGGTTGTAGGTCAGTGTTCCTTCCGGTGATACCCATCCCTCTACATTTATGGCTGTAAGAGTTAGTTTTTCATCGCCTATAACACTTTCCAGTTTGGCAAAGACACTGTCCAATTGCTCAGCATTGCCGGCTAATGCAGGACGAATATCGTGTTTGCTTTGTGCAAACTGTATGTATGCTCTGTGGGGTTCGTAGCGCTGCTTTTCTACTACAGGCAGTGGTTGTACTCCCACAAATGCAGGTTTCCATTCGGGCATGGGTAGCAGTGTCTTCGACAGATAGAGTGTTTCATCACCTCTGTCACAACCGGCACATCCTGCTACATGTGCCTCTATACGCAGATGGCTGTCTGCCATCCAGAGTGCGTAGGGTACTGTTATTCTGTAGGTAAGCGGTGCTGTGTTGCCGGGCTGGTAACGGTGTAACCTGTCGCCATTATTTGTTATGGGTTCGCTATTCAAAGTATTGGCACGTTCCACTACTTTGTAGCGCTGTGTGCCATACAACTGCAGAGCTGTAAGTTGCAGTTGGTGCGTACCATCGGCCGAATAGAGTACAGGCACTATGCGCAGAGCATCTTGTGAATCTATATGCAAACTATCAAAATCCAGTTCTATCAACAGATGTGCATTGTTACTGCCTTGTGGTTTTTGAAGCGTATAGTTACCTACAGCTATTTGATTTAAATATGCTGTCTCTTGCGCACTTACAAAGAGAGGCAGTAAAACAAAAAGTATATATGTTGTTATTCTGTTCATAATGTTGATTATTATTTTAGTCTAACATAATTACCAGCGAAACAGCAGCTTTGGTCAACCCAAAGTAATCTTTTTTACCAGTGTCTATATAGTCACCACAATGCATGCATTGGAACTGTTCATAATTGGAATGAACATATCCCAAGCCTACTGAATATTCCAAACTTATACGAGGTGTAAGAATATGATGATAACCATATCCAAAACCTATACCATACGATTCACCTTCGTAGCGATAATCTTTATGGGTGGGGAAAAAACATATAGGGCGGGCATTAATCTTTCCTGTATTAAACACTCCACCTACCAGATGCATACCTACAAAATGGCGGTTAAAGGATTCGCAAAACCAATATCGTACTTCAGGCTGCACTATCCAATGTTTCCACTTTTTGCCGTCAGAAAATGCTATAGGATTGTAATTGCCCGAAATGTCGGCAGTCCACTTAGGGGCAAAACAAAACTCCACTCCAAGGTTTGGAGTGGCGGTCAGGTCATAAAGAAAGTTATTCTTTACTGCTACTTTTTGTGATGCTATAGGCAAAGAGAAAACCACAAAAAGTGTAAATAATACACCTATTTTTAATCTATATCCCATAATTGTAAGTCTTCATATTAGAGCCAGCGGTTACTGCAAAAGCAATCCTAGCTTGAAATTGACCTACAAAGATGCATTATTTTTCTATTATTATACGCAATTGGCAATATAATCTTTTTTAAATTTAAGTATTTTTAACATTTAAAGCCCATTTATTGGGCCTTATTAAGGGGTTACTAATAAATTAAGGTGTCGTTTAGTGTAATATCTGCGTTAAGTGTTAAAGAATCTTTATCCATAGAAAGGTTTATCAGATAACTGTATTTTGTACTCATATTCCACTGGGGCTGAACTGATGCCAATTCTTTTACCAATTCACCGGAAGTTACGTTACCTTGATTATCGACTAAGCTGTATCTGATTCTTAAAGATGTTTCGTTGCTCAATGTCTGAGGCATCATAACCATTGCAGTTGCATAGGTTTTTGATGATTCTGAAAGTAACATTCTGTTATCCGAATACTTAATGGATTCAGTTTGATTGTCTGTGTTGTTACTCCATACACCGTTTGATTCTTTCTGCACATAATTAAACTGTGCTGACAAATCTACGTTTTGCACATCAATTTGGGTAATATAGAGTGTATATCCATCCAATACCTGATCAAGCTGAGCATTGAATTCAACCTGCGACAGTGCATGTTTGAAATTTACTGAAAGTACTGTCGATTCCATTGAACCTACAGCATAAGCATACATTAGGTCAGTAAATTTATTTGTCAAATCTATTGTGTAGTTATCAATCTGAAGTCCGCGTCCCTGATATTCAGGTGTGCTTACCTGCGCTACGCCCGAAGGATACAGTGCATAGAACCCAACCTTACCTGCTATAGGCCAATAGTAGTGTCTGCTTCTGTTGCGCCAAGCATCCGGCTGCGAACCTGATGTTTCAGACATACGTTCTACTGTCAGTCCGTTCATAAAGTTTGATGTTGATGTTTCAGTGAATTCACAGAATGATCCGTCGTTTGAATAGAAACCCCAAACGTCAAACATAGCTGAAGATGAAAAATCATTGCCAAAGAACATAGATTTAGTAGGTGCGCCCACCTGAGCGTTAAAACCTATTTCGGTGTCCTCTACAGAGAGGCATTCGCTTTGTATGCACGATGCAAATAATGATGCAACAGTTGCAAGGATTAATAAATTAGTTCTCATAAGCAATACTCTTTAAATGAATAAAGGTATAGAACTTAAAAGATATCCAAACGGCTTATGGAAAGCCACCAGATGGCTTCCACAAACCGGGATATCATTTACTTAGTCCATACCGTTATTCTTGTTAATTAGGTTAGGTTAATTCTTTCTTTTAAGCATTAATGTTACGCCTTTGTCGTATTACGTAACTCATTTGGTCTGTGCAAAGAATTGCATTTAAATTCATACCAACAAGCATTTTATGAATTATTTTTTGCTTTTTAATCAAAGTTCCACAAATTGATTATTATTTAACATAGGTTCTGAACACCCTTGAATATTTTTTAACACCCGATTGATTATTTTTATAAATGCTAAAATCATTAAATTCAATGGTTTTAGACTGTTTATTTGGCAAAGAATTACATTATGTGTATCTTTACAAACTGAAAGAAACAATAGCCTTAACAAGGAACATAGAGAGGACTTTAAAACAGTGTAACTTGAATTGGGACTAATAAAAATTAAGAACTGAAGATGAGTATTTACGCTATTTGCGGAATAGTTTTGATTGCGCTTGTGCTGTTTATGAGTTATATAAACAGGAACAGGAAACAGGGTGCGGTTGTAGTGGAAGATCATCATCATGATGAAGATGATTCAGAGTGTTGCGGCAAACATGCTGTGTGCGAAAAGCAACGTTTAGCCGACGCCAGACTGAATGGTGCCTACTATTTTGAAGATGAAGATCTGGACCGTTTCCGCGGATTGGATTCAGGCAGTTATAAAGATGACGATATTGAGGAGTTCCGTTACGTTATGTACACTATGCAACCTGAAGAGGTTATGGAGTGGATTGAATCACTGACTGCGCGCGAAATAGAACTGCCTGATGAACTGAAAGAGGAGGCTTTTGCCATAATAAACGAGACAAAATAGAGTTGATGCACAGACGTGGTATATATGGAATTATAGGTTCTGCCTTTATCATTTTGATATTGGCAGGCTGCTCTACAGCCAAAAATACAGCCGGTTCCAGATTCTACCAATCTATGGTAACAAGATACAATGTGTATCATAATGGTGCAGAAGCATATAAAGAGGGTTATGAAGCACAGGAAAAAGCCGTAAATGACAACTATCTGGAGATACTTGATCTTTATCCCGTAAGTGATGAAAAGGTTTGGAGTGTAGGTACTACAAACTACGACATAGCCATAGAAAAGGCGCAAAAAGGGATAAAACTGCACTCTATAACTGTAAAACCTGAACGCAAACCGGGCAAAACACTTACCGAAAAGGATAAAGCCTGGCAAAACAAGAATGAATACAACCCCTTCTTATGGAATGCATGGATGCTTCTGGCCGATGCACAGATGCAAAAAGGTGAATTCATAGAGGCTGCAAGCACCTATACATACATTTCAAACCTGTATTTTGATGAACCTGCCATAGTTGCAGAGGCACTGATGAAGATGGCACAGTGCTATTCCGAACTGGGTTGGAATTATGAATCGGACGAACTGTTTGACCGTCTGGACACTATTCCTGCAAAACTGAAAAAGGAATATGCAGCCAGAAAGGCTTCGCATTTGCTAAAGCAAGGACGCTATAAAGAGAGTATTCCACTGTTGGAAAATGCCATAGAACGTTCGGGACGCAGCAAACTGCAACGCATACGCGAACAGTATCTGCTGGCGCAACTATATAAATCGACAGGCAGAAACAGCGATGCCTACAAAGCTTTTCAGAAGGTTCTGAATATGAATCCCCCCTACATTATTGAATTCTATGCCAGGATTCAACAGACCGAAACAATGAGTATAAGCAACAGTAAACAGATGCTTAGAAAACTACACAAAATGGAGCGTGACCTGAACAATAAAGAGTATCTTGACCAGATATACTACGCAATAGGCAATATCTATCTGACAAAAGGCGATACGGCTACAGCCATTTTGAACTACGAAACAGGTTTGGAGAAAAGCACAAAAAGCAGTCCCGAAAAGGGTATATTGTTGCTGACTATGGCAAACCTATACTGGGATTTGACAGACTACGCCAATGCAGGCCGTTGCTATTCACAAGCCATAGGTTTAATAGACAATGACCATAAAGAATATGATGTGGTAAAACTGCGTTCAGAAGTGCTGGACGAACTGACCATATATACTGAAAATATACAGTTGCAGGATAGTTTGCAACATTTGGCTACACTGCCCGAAGCAGAATTAGATATTATTATAGACAGACTGATAGAACAGGCTAAAACAGAAGAAGAGGCACGTCTGAAGGCTGCCGAAGAGGCAGAACAATCCACCGAACAGGGTGGCCGATTGGGTAGTTCAACCAATAGTGGTAACAACAGCGATTGGTATTTCTACAACACCAATCTGGTAGAGAACGGTAAAAAGGCTTTCAGTCAGCAGTGGGGAAACAGGAAGTTAGAAGACAACTGGAGACGTTCCAATAAAACGGTACTTGCTGAAAGCTATAACACTGCTACGGAACAGACAGGCAGTGACAGCATACCGGCCGACACTACAGGTATAGCAGCCGACACCATGTCTATAGCTATAAGCAACGATCCTTTTTCAAAAGAGTACTACCTTCAGAATATTCCATATTCGGAGGAACAGTTGCAGGAATCGAACCGTATTTTGACAGATGCTCTGCTGAATGCAGGTATTGTCTATAAAGACAGACTGACTGAATATGCTATGGCGGAAGAATCATTCAACAGGATTATACACAGTTACCCCGATGCCACTCAGGCACCCGATGCCTATTACCAACTGTACCTGATGTACTCTTTGTGGGACAGGGCTACCGATGCCGATTCCTGCAAGAGCAGAATGTCAAGACTGTTCCCTGATAATCCGTTAACCATAACAATATGTAATCCGGATTTCATAGAGAATGCAAAATATGGCAAGCACCGCGAAGATTCACTATATGCTGAAACTTACCGGGCATATCTGGATGAAGACTTTGATTTGGTTAAAAAGAACTGCAATCTGTCCGCACAAAAATATCCGTTAGGTGCCCATAGAGCAAAATTCCTGTTCCTGCAAGCATCTATGCTGTTGCAAGACAATGACACTGCAGGTTTTCTGTCCATACTGAAAGATATAGTATCAAACTATCCCGAAAATGAGATAAGCCAGCTGGCTGGTCTTATAGCACAGGGTATGCAGGATGGCAAATTATTGCAGACCACATCGTTCAATAGTATTTGGGACATTCGCAATACAGAATCTGAAACCATAGGAATGCCGGACAGTCTGAAACCGCAGTTTAATGCAGAAAGGTATCAGCCATACATATTTATTTTGGCTTATCCTGCCGATTCTCTAAATGAAAATCAGCTGTTATATGAAGTGGCAAAGTACAATTTCACCAATTTTATGGTGCGTAACTTTGAAATTTCGTTTACTGAGCAACAGGGTATAGGTATGATGAAGATAAAAGAGTTCTTAAACTACGACGAAGCATATTTCTACAAACAGAGTCTCTATTCTGACAGTTTGCTTGCAGAAAAGCTGAGTGGTATTAAGGCTTTCATTATTACAGAAGAGAATCTGGAATTGTTATTCAAACATTACAGCTTTAATGAATACCAAGAGTTCTACAAAGAACATTTCCTGAGTATTCCTGAATTTGATATTAACGGCGATTCACTATTTGAAGAATACGAAGAGAATGATGAATAAGAATGGTGTATTACTTTGGGTTGACGATGAAATAGACCTGCTTAGAGCCCACATACTGTTTTTGGAGAACAAGGGTTATCAGGTTGACACCGTGACAAATGGTCGCGATGCAATAGAGCGTTGCCGTCAATTCAACTATGATTTGGTATTATTGGACGAACACATGGTGGGAATGAGCGGACTTGAAACATTGGGTTACATAAAGGAGAACAACCCGAACATTCCTATTGTGATGGTAACTAAAAGTGAAGAGGAGAACATTATGGAACAGGCTATAGGTGCCAAGATAGCCGATTATCTAATTAAGCCTGTCCATCCCAACCAGATACTTTTGTCGTTAAAAAAGAATATCCATAAAAAAGAGATTGTCACTGCTGCTACTAACATGAGCTACCAACAGAATTTTGGTAAAATCAGCATGCAGATTAACGATTCTCTTACCAGCGATGACTGGATAGAGCTATACAAACAGTTGGTATATTGGGAACTGGAACTGCACAATGCTGACAGCAATATGCACGAAATGCTCTATATGCAGAAGGTTGAAGCCAATGCCGCCTTTGCAAAATTCATAAAACGCAACTATATGCGTTGGATGATAAACAGGGATGACAGCCCTACAATGAGTCCTGATATTTTCAAAAAGTACATATTTCCAGCTTTAGACGGCGGGGAAAAGGTGTTTCTGATAGTAATGGATAACTTCCGCTATGACCAGTGGAAGGTTCTGGCAGAAGAAATTGCCGAAATGTTCACTTTTGACGAAGATCTATACTACAGCATTCTTCCCACCGCTACGGCATACGCACGTAACGCTATATTTTCGGGACTTATGCCCAATAAAATTGAGAGTATGTTTCCACATTTGTGGGTGGACGAAGATTCCGAAGAGGGCAAGAACATAAATGAAAGTCCACTTATTCAGACACATTTGGAAAGATACCGCAGACAGAATAGTTTTTCATACAACAAACTAAACAATTCAAGTGCCTGCGACAAGTTGATTTCGCAGTTCAACAATCTGCTTAACAACGATTTGAATGTTATAGTGGTGAACTTTATAGATATTTTGTCACATGCCAAGACCGATTCCAAAATGATGAAAGAGCTGGCACAGGACGAAGCTGCATACAGAAGTCTTATTCTATCCTGGTTCAGACACTCTTCGGTTAAGGAACTATTCAGAAGGTTAGCCATGACTGACTACAAGGTGATGATTACCACCGACCACGGCAGTATTATGGTAAACAAAGCTGTTAAGATAGCAGGCGACAGAAACACAAACACCAATCTCCGATATAAACTGGGCAAAAATTTGGGATTCAACCCAAAAGAGATATTTGAGATTTCCGAACCCCAGAAGGCGCATCTGCCGTCGCCAAATGTCAGCACGTCATATATTTTTGCGTGTGAATCGGACTATTTTGTATATCAGAATAACTTTAACAACTTTGCATCGTATTACAAAGATACATTCCAACATGGAGGTATTTCTATGGAGGAGATGATTATTCCTTTTGTAACACTGCAACCCAAAAAGAAATAGATTCAACTTATGAAAAGTTTAAAAATAACATCGTTAGACAGTATTGAAGAGGTAGCAAAAGAGTTTATCAACCTGATGGGCGATGACACTATTTTTGCGTTTTATGGAAAGATGGGCGCAGGTAAAACTACGTTTATCAAAGCATTATGCAAAGCATTAGGTGTAGAAGACGAGGTGAATTCACCCACTTTTGCCATAGTGAACGAATATCGTTCTGAAACTACTGCCGAACTGATATACCACTTTGACTTTTACCGCATCAAAAAGGTGGAAGAGGTTTATGATTTAGGATACGAAGACTATTTCTACAGTGGTGCTTTATGTTTTATTGAATGGCCCGAACTGATAGAAGAACTGCTACCTGAAGATACAAAAAAGATCTCCATCGAAGAGAACAACGATGGAGAACGTATAATAACTATCAACGATTGATTTATTCCAGAGAGTCCACGTAATCGGCTTCGGCTTCCACTATTAGCAATATCTCTTCGGCAGGGAAATTGCCTATTTCGTCGCGTTTGGCCTCTTTAATGATATAATCAACAAGTGCATCGTTGTCAATATCTACAAAACCGTCTTCGTCGGCCTCCTGATCCAGCACTCCACTGGTGGTGAAATAGTCGTTTATAACATCCAATATATAATATAAGGTGTCATCCGAATATTTCTCTTTCAATTCTACCGGCAGAGCGTTCTTGATATATTCGACTGTCTTTTCGTCGTCAATATCTTCATTGATATATTCGTCGTTTATCATAGTTTAAAGCATTGAGTTAATTGCATCGGCATAAAAAGCCTTGTTTGCAACACCTACCTGGCGGTTTATCTCTACTCCACCCTTCAGGAACACAACAGTTGGAACGCTCATTATTCCAAATTTTTCTGTCAAATCGACATTATCTTCAATGTCACACTTTCCTATTACAACCTTTCCTTCGTATTCGGCTGCAAGTTCTTCTATTGTTGGACCTAAACGTTTGCAAGGACCACACCATGTTGCCCAGAAATCAATAACCATAGGTTTTCCTTCGGCAACCAAAGATTCAAAATTCTGATCTGTAATTTCTAATGCCATAGTTATACTTTTAATTAATCTTAAACATTATACCATCTTTATTCTCCAAGTAATCTATCAATTCGTCAGTCACTGATATTTTACGTGACGAAGATACTAAATTGACCGTTTCTTTGCTAACATAATCGACAATATTAATCAGAAGATTTGTATTTCCCTCCTTTAACAGCAGATTATCAAGTTCATCTACAAACAATCCATCCACTTCGGTCAACGGTACCGTTATGGTAATATTCTCTATTATGTTGTCTTTTACATCTTGCAACAGAGATACAGAATTAATCTCTATATCTACAATATTTTCATTGTACTTTCTGGGTTTGCCGGTTGCCCTGACCAAAACAAAGTTACCCTCTTTAAGCAGATATTCCCACTTTAGCCACTGTTCACCAAACAGAGCCAGTTCGCCCGATTCTGTGAAGTCTTCTATGGTGGCAAATCCGCACTTTTTGGACTTGCTGGTCATACCTTCGCGTCGGGCGGTTACCACGCCTGCAACTATTATCTCCTGGTTTTTTAAAGAATTTCTGTCATTCTTCAATGCAGATAGTTTGGTGTTGCATACGTGATTTATTATTACCTTGTATTCATCTAAAGGGTGCCCCGATATATATATACCTACTCTCTCTCTTTCATAGTTAAGTTTTGTAAGCGTATTCCACTGCGGAGCATCAACTATTTTTGGAGTTACCAGCACTATATCATCGCCAAAATCGCCAAAGAGTGAATTTTGTCGTTCGCTTTTATCGGTTTGGTATTTGTTACCATATCGAACCAGCACATCGGCAAATGTTTCGTTTGTGCTGATAGGAGCCATTATCTGTTCTCTGGTAATTTCCGGGAACGAATCGAAAGCTCCTGCCAATGCCAGGAATTCAATATTCTTCTTGTTGCATGCACTTAGGTTGACGCGCTGTACAAAATCAAATATTCCTTTAAATGGTCCGTTGTTTTCACGCTCTTTTATTATGCTCTGCACGGCATTGTCGCCTACTCCCTTAATAGCCGCCAAACCAAAACGGATGTTTCCCTGTGCGTTTACACTGAATTTGCGTTCGCTTTCATTCACATCGGGTCCAAGAACGTGTATGCCCATAGCCTTACATTCGCTCATCAGTTTGGTTATGTCTGTAATGTCTGACAGGTTACGGCTCAACGTGGCTGCCATATACTGCGGTGGATAGTTGGCTTTCAGATATGCAGTCTGGTATGCCACCCACGAATAGCAGGTTGCATGACTTTTGTTAAACGCATACGATGCAAATTTTTCCCAGTCTGCCCATATCTTTTCCAGAACTTTGGGATCGTGTCCGTTGGCTTTACCACCGCTAATAAATTTTGGTTTCAGTTCGTCCAGTTTGGAACGTATCTTTTTACCCATAGCTTTACGCAAAGTATCGCTTTCACCACGAGTAAAGTTGGCAAGCAGACGGGAAAGTAGCATGACCTGCTCCTGATAGACTGTAATCCCATAGGTATCTTTAAGATATTTCTCCATTACGGGAATATCATATTCAATAGGCTTCTTACCCAATTTTCTATCGATGAAATCGGGGATATAGTCCATTGGTCCCGGTCTGTAGAGAGCATTCATTGCTATCAAATCTTCAAATACTCCGGGCTGCAGTTCGCGCAGATATTTCTGCATACCCGGCGATTCAAACTGGAATGTTCCAATGGTTTTTCCTTCGCAATACAGTTGGAAGGTCTTTGGGTCATCTATAGGAATATTGTCTATATCTACATCTATATTGAGGCTGCGTTTTACGTTTTCTACCGCCTCTTTGATAATGGAGAGAGTCTTTAGCCCCAAAAAGTCCATCTTTATAAGACCGGTATCTTCAATAACGCTTCCTTCGTATTGGGTTACTATCTGACGCTCTTTAGTGGTTTTATCGGTAGCAGTCGATACCGGTACCCAATCGGTTATATCGTCACGGCAGATAATTGTTCCGCAAGCATGAACACCAGTATTGCGAACATTACCTTCCAGCATTTTTGCATACTGGACGGTCATACGCAGACGTTCGTCGGTTGATACTGCCGCCTGTTGCAGTTCCGGTACACAATCCAGGACGTTAGACAGATTCATCTTTCTGGCCTTTCCATCGGGCAAATCGGGAAGTCTGTCCGGTATAGCTTTACACAGGTCGTTGGCCACATTCAATGGCACACGCAACACTCTGGCTACATCTTTAAGCGCCATCTTGGTAGCCATGGTGCCGTAGGTTATGATATGAGCCACCTTCTCTTCACCATATTTTTCGGTTACCCACTGCAATACTCTGGCACGACCATCTTCATCGAAATCCACATCGATATCAGGTAATGATATACGGTCCGGGTTCAAAAAACGTTCAAACAGAAGGTCATATTTTATGGGGTCTATCTGGGTAATTCCCAAACAGTATGCTACTACAGAACCTGCTGCCGAACCACGTCCGGGTCCTACCGAAACATCCAGTTCGGTACGGGCAGCATTGATAAAGTCCTGCACTATAAGGAAATAGCCCGGGAAACCCATGGTTTTCATAATATGCAGTTCAAACACAATCTGTTCCATGACCGATTCGGGCACAGGATTACCATATCGTTTTTTTGCACCTATCAACGTGAGTTCCTTCAGATAATCGGCTTCCAACTTTATTCTGTACAGTTTATCGCAGCCTCCTAGTTTATCAATTTTCTTCTTTGCATCTTCTTCCGACATTACTACATTGCCGTGTTCGTCGCGGGTGAATTCGTTGAAGATATCTTCATCAGTAAACTTTTCTCTATAGCTCTGTTCAGTTCCAAATTCTTCCGGTATAGGGAAGTTTGGCATAATTGGAGCATGGTCTATTGAATACTCTTCTATTTTGTCAAGTATCTCTATGGTGTTGTCCAACGCTTCCGGTATATCGGCAAATGCTTCGGCCATCTCCTGACGGGTTTTGAACCACTCCTGTTTTGAATAGCGCATCAGGTTTGGGTCATCGGGATCGCGTCCTGTAGATAGACAGATAAGCAGTTCGTGAGCATCGGCATTCTCTTCGTCAAGAAAATGGACATCGTTGGTACATATTATCTTTATATCCAGTTTCCTGGCTATGCGTATCAATTCCTGATTTACCTGTTGCTGAATTTGATATGTTTCGTGATTGGCCTTTAATGCTGTTGCTTTATGACGTTGCAGTTCTATATAGTAGTCATCGCCAAAAAGATTTTTATACCACAAGGCTACCTGTTCTGCTTCATCTACCCTACCCGATGTTATGAGTTTTGGCAATTCGCCACCCAAACAGGCTGAACAGCATATTAATCCTTCATGAAACTTTTCCAAATCGAATCGGTCTGTTCTGGCATGCGAATAGAAACCGTCGGTCCAGGCACGTGATACTATTTTTACAAGGTTGTGATAACCTTTATTGTTTTTGGCCAACAGAACAAGGTGGTAGTTGGCAGAATCCTGTTTACCCTCTTTCTGTTCTTTTTTTCGTGGCGCTACATAGACTTCGCAACCTATTATGGGCTTTATGTGTTCGCCTTTCTCTTTCAGTTCCTTATTCTTCTTGCCGCAGGTGTTCATAAACTCCTTTACACCCATCATACTGCCATGGTCGGTAATGGCAACACCGCGCATGCCGTCGGCTACTGCCTTGTCTATCATCTTCTTAATGTTTGTCTGACCATCAAGAAGTGAATACTGTGTATGTACGTGTAGATGAACAAAGTCCTGCATAATATTTAGTATTTCTGAAAAAGTTCATAAAGTTACTTCCGATAATAGAACTCTACAAGTTAATTTGAACAAAAAGTTTTCAACAATTTCTAATAGGCTGTTTTTTAAGTTTTATTTATTAGCGGTTTGTTGCAATTCCAAAATAAAATTTAAACAACTTCTAATTGCTTATTGAAAAAATAATCCTACTTTTGTTGTAACTAACAATTAACTATTATGAAGAAAATCGTTTCATTATTGGCAACCGCCATTCTACTGATAGGTTGCGCTAAAGAAAATCCTATCCTCACTATAGAAGGTGGACAGGTACAGGGTGTTGAAGCAGACATTGAAGGTGTCTATGTTTATCGCGGCATTCCATACGCAGCACCTCCTATTAAAGACCTACGTTGGAAGGCTCCACAGCCGGTTATTCCTTGGGAAGGCGTGCTTATAGCAGATAGATTCGGACATCCGGGTTATCAGGCAGTACACTATCCCGGTGGTTACACTACTGAATGGGGTTATGGCGACGAGGCTCCATACAGCGAAGATTGTCTCTACCTGAATGTATGGACAAAATATCCCGGCCAGACAGACAAAAAGCTTCCTGTTGCACTTTGGATACATGGTGGCGGCTACAGAGAAGGTTGGGGTTCAGAACCTGAATTTGACGCTCAGGAATGGGCTGCAAAAGATGTTGTTTTGGTATCTATAAACTATCGTCTTGGCGTATTTGGTTTCCTTACACACCCGGAACTTTCTGCAGAGAGTCCTAATGGCGTATCGGGCAACTATGGTATTTTGGACCAGATTGAATCTCTTAAATGGATTAAGAAGAATATTGCACAGTTTGGTGGTGACCCTGAAAACGTAATGATATTCGGTCAGAGCGCAGGTGCAGGAAGTGTCAAGACTCTATGCGCATCACCTCTTACAAAGGGTCTGTTCAACAAGGCTGTAATTATGAGTGGTGGTGGTATTTCTACCGCTCCTGTAGGTGCTATTTCACGTCCTGAAATGAGCAGCAATTCATTGGAAAGAGCTGAAGCTCAAGCTAAAGAGATTCTGGATTGGGCAGGTTTGACATCATTGGACAAGATGCGTGCAGCTTCTACAGAAGTGATGTACACTGTGGGTACTATCTACAGTCAGGTTACAGGTAACCGTGCAGCTCGCTTGACAGGTTCTCCTATTATTGACGGTTATGTTTCTACTCAGAGTTTTGATCAGGCTGCATTGAGCAACACACTGCCTAATATACCTTATATGATAGGTTACACCATGAACGATATGGGTAATATGGCAGGTGGTATAGCCGATTTCTGTTTGAACCGCGAAAGTGTAGGCGACAAGGCATACGCATACGAATTTGCACGTCCTCTTCCAACTGACGGACGCGACAATGTTCTAAGAGGAGCATTCCATTCATCCGATTTGTGGTATGTATTCAAATCATTGCAGCACTGCTGGAGACCTTGGGTTCAGGGTGACTGGGATTTGTCAGAAGTTATGCTTACCGCTTGGACCAACTTTGCAAAATATGGCGATCCTAATGGTGCCAATGGTGGCGCATGGACTCCATACACTAAAGCAACTCCTGATTTCATGCTCTTCAAACTGGATGAAGCAGAAGCAGAAGCTTCAGAGATGGGTGACCCTATCAGATAAATTGATATTACATAAGAATATGAGAAGAGGTCTTTTGGCCTCTTCTTTTTTATGTTGTAAATCAGCTTTTTACGCAAAACTATTACATAATAGCAGCCTACAATTTGTTGTTTTGAATTTAATCTGTTAACTTTGCACGAATTTTTATACTTACACTATAATGGTAAGCTTTTATGGCTGAAAACAATAAAAAAATAACCACTATAAATCGAGAGGGAAAGACCACACTGACAACTGTTCTCATTTTGTCCGTGATTTTGGATGTTGTACTCTTCTTGCCCGGAATATTCGGCTGGTATTCAATATTGGTTGCTATACTATCCTTACTATTCTTAATGTTGCTTATAAATTTTTTCCGCAATCCTAACAGAACATTCCCATCGAACGATACAGATAAGGTTGTAGTTGCACCCGCAGACGGGCAGATTGTTGCAATAGAAGAGGTTGATGAAATGGAATACTTTAATGACAGAAGAGTTGTAATATCTATCTTTATGAGTATTTTCAGTGTTCACGCCAACTGGTTTCCTGTAAACGGAACGGTTACTAAGGTAGAACACCAAAAAGGTAATTTTCATGCTGCCTATAAAGCCAAATCCAGCACAGAGAACGAACGCTCCATGGTTATAATAAAGACTCCGGAAGGAGAAGAGGTTATGGTTCGTCAAATAGCAGGTGCTTGCGCCAGAAGAATAGTGACATATCCCAAAGTGGGCGACCAATGCCATATTAACCAACATTTAGGTTTTATAAAACTGGGATCAAGAGTTGACGTATATCTACCTGTCAATTCCTTAATTTGTGCTAAAATCAATCAAAAAACCAAAGCAGATATCACCATATTGGCAAAACTTCCTTAAGTTTGAACCGAAATGAGTAATAAGATAACCAAACATATTCCAAACTTCATTACCTGCTGTAACCTGATATCGGGTTGTATGGCTGTTTTGGCTGCTTTTGCAGGCGACACCCATTCTACTTTACTATGGGTAATGATAGGTGCAGCTTTCGACTTTTGCGATGGTTTTGCAGCCAGACTTCTGAAAGCCTATTCACCATTAGGTTTACAATTGGACTCTTTGGCTGACCTGATTACATTTGGACTTGCCCCTTCGTTATTGTGTTATTCTATGTTGGGCAGCAGCAATTACTGTACAGGTTCTTCCATTCTGCTTTATGGAGTTCCGCTAATTGGTTTCCTTATTGTTGTCTTTTCTGCTATCCGTTTGGCAAAATTCAATACAGATACCCGCCAAAGCGAATCCTTTTTAGGATTGCCGGTGCCGGCTAATGCTCTATTCTGGTGCGGTCTGTTCTACAACAAATCTGTTCTACTGGAAGAGAAACCTTGGATTATAATTGTTCTCATAGTTGTATTTTCATATCTGATGATAAGCGAAATACCTATGTTTTCATTGAAGTTCAAGAGTCTGAACTGGAAAGAGAACAGAATAAGGTATATCTTCCTGATTCTATCGGCTATTATTCTGATTCTGCTTGGCATATCCGGCATTTCGGCAGTTATAGGCTGGTACATTATTCTATCTCTGCTGACAAAAGGACAGAAATAGTAGTTCGGTATAGTTTTTGTTGATATTTTTTAAAAAGATTACTGCTATATGTTAATTACGATATTTGTTGTTTCATTTTTTGTCATTCTTGCCATCCTTACATTTTTCAGAAATGTCCTGCTGGCAGTCTTATCTACCGTCTTGTCTCTATTCAGACGGAAGGACAAGAATAGTGCTCAGAGTGAACCCAAGATAAGACATAACATGAAACGTAAAAAGAAGATATTCGACGACAATGAGGGTGAATATGTAGAATATGAGGAGGTCAAAAAATAACCTCCTCATCTCTTTTATAGTTAGTTGTGTACGAAAGTTCCAATTGGTTCACCATCCATTACTTTTTTTAGATTGCCTACCACATCCATATTGAAGACATATATTGGCAGATTATTCTCTTTACACATTGTAGTTGCGGTCAAGTCCATAACTTTAAGATTCTTGTTATAGATTTCATCGAATGTTATCTCATCAAACTTAACTGCTGTAGGGTCTTTTTCAGGGTCGGCAGTATAAACGCCATCTACTCTGGTTCCTTTCAGCATAACATCGGCTTCTATCTCTATACCACGCAGCGATGAACCTGTATCGGTAGTAAAGTATGGATTGCCTGTGCCACCCACCAATATGGCTATTTTTCCGTTTTGCATAGCTTCAATGGTTTTCCATTTGCTGTACAGTTCGCCTATTGGTTCCATGCGAATAGCTGTCAGCACTACATTAGGACAATCTATCGATGTAAGAGCAGAACTTAAACCCAAACCATTGATTACGGTTGCCAACATACCCATCTGGTCACCTTTTACACGGTCAAAACCGCGTCCTGTACCTTTCAAACCGCGGAAGATATTGCCACCTCCTATTACTATACCTATCTCTACACCCATGTCGTGTATCTCTTTTATCTGAGCGGCGTATTCGGCTAATCGTTTTTCGTCTATGCCATATTTCTGTTCGCCCATCAGGCTTTCACCGCTAAGTTTAAGCAGTATTCTTTTAAATTTTGCCATATCTGAATATTATTTTTTGTAAAAGTAATCTATTTTCCGCTACTTGACAACATTTTATCAATTTTCCAGGACTATTGCCACCTCTTTAAATTCATATACGCGTTCTTTGCCATTGGCATCAAGAAGTATCAGCCTGCCATCGTCACGCACAGAGTGTATTGCAGCCATAAATTCACCATCTTCATCTCTATATTTGTGGAATCCCTCTTTTCTAAACAGAGTCTGCATATAACTATTGTGTAATTGGGTGGTCTGTTTACTCTCTATCATTATGATGTTTCTGATAAAATTTCTGATAACTGTGTTGAGCAGTTCTTCCCTATCTACCTCTACACCTAATATATTATATAGAGATATAGGATTGGGGGCATCACTTTTGAATAACTGCTGATTAACATTCAGCCCTACGCCAATGATGCAATCTTTTATAGTCGATCCGTACAATTCATTCTCTATAAGTATGCCTGCTATCTTTTTGCCGCCCCAATAGATGTCATTGGGCCATTTTACAGTGAATGGTTCTGCTATAGATGGGTCATGCACTATCTCTTTCAGTGCATCTACCACTGCCAACGCTATGGCTTGTGATATACAAAACTGTTTGGAGGCCTGCACATAAGTGGGGTGTAACAATATGCTGAACAACAGATTAGCCCCTTCGTCCGATTCCCAACTGTTTCCTTTCTGCCCTCTTCCGGCTGTCTGAAATTCTGCGGTGGCAAGTTCCATATTGAAACTCGCATCCCCTCCATTCAATTCTTTGAGATAACTATTTGTAGAATGAACGGTCTGTAACTTATGTCGTTTAACTCTATATTCCTTCATCTTTACCACAATGGAGCAAAAAAGGCATCCTCTAAATGTTTAATTTCATTCTGTCCGTCCTTACCTATAACAACTGTTATTACATCAAAACGGACTGTTGCATCTATCTGTTTGCATTTTAAGTATGCATCGGCTGCAAGTACTATACGCCGTATCTTTCTATTATCGACAGCATCTTCGGGATTACCAAAATCGCTGTTTCTGCGCGTTTTCACCTCTATTATCACCAATACATCATCTTTTATAGCGACTATGTCCAATTCTTTATGTCCACTGCGCCAATTTCTATCTTTAATGTAGTAGCCTTTGTGCATCAAATATTTACAGGCTATTGATTCACCGGCTATTCCCAACAAGTTATGTTTTGCCATAGATTTAGGTTTTTACTGTGCGAAATTAGTGAAACGCTGTTGAAAAACGAAGAATTTAAACAAAATGTAATATCTTCGCTACCGATTATGAAAAAAGAAGTTGTAAGAAACAGAAGGATTACCTGTCTAATAAGCGAAGAAGAGGAGCGTATCATTGACCATTATCTGCAAAAATACAAGATAACAAATAAAAGCAGATGGATGCGCGAAACTATTCTTGCGTTTATAATGAAGAATTTAGAGCAGGACTATCCTACCCTGTTTACAGAACAGGATATGAGAAGATAAATATGGAGCAAGACGTCAAGTATATGAAGATGGCTTTGGAAGAAGCGCATCTGGCTGCTCAGAAGGGTGAGATTCCGGTGGGTGCTGTTATAGTATGTGGCAACAGGGTAATAGCACGTACCCACAATCTGACCGAAACACTTACAGATGTTACAGCCCACGCCGAAATGCAGGCTATCACTGCAGCAGCGAACTATCTGGGTGGCAAATATCTTGATGGTTGTACTCTATATGTCACATTAGAACCTTGCCCCATGTGCGCCGGTGCTATTGGATGGGCGCAATTATCCCGATTGGTCTATGGTGCTTCGGACGAAAAGAGAGGATATACAAAGTTTGCTCCTAAGGTTTTACACCCAAAAGCATCTGTCACTTGCGGGATTATGGCCGACGAATGCGCAGAACTAATGAAGGATTTCTTCAAGAACAGACGTTGACTATATATTTGAACGATATTTTCCCTCTTCGTTATCTTCAAGCATACTGAGATAGCTTGCGTAACGGGATATATTGATTTCTCCCGTTTCCACCGCACTTTTTACGGCACATTGTGGTTCGTTGGTATGGGTGCAGTTTCCGTATTTGCAGTTTTCAGAACATTTGAATATTTCCGGGAAATAGTGACTTATCTCTTCGGGATTCATATCATACATTCCGAATCCCTTTATACCGGGAGAATCTATTATCCAACCGCCATCGGATAATTGGAACATTTCTGAAAAAGTGGTTGTATGCATACCTGTGTTGTGTTTTTCCGATATTTGCGATGTCTTTAGGTTCAGGTCAGGCAACAGTCGGTTGATAAGAGTGCTTTTACCTACTCCGGAATTGCCCGATATAAGTGTTACATTATCTTTAAGCAGGTTGCGTATGTCATCTATGCCGGTACCATGCAAAGCATCACAAACAAGGCAATTATACCCAATAGAGCGGTATAGTTCCATCAGTTCTGTCAGGCGCTCATTTTCTGCATCATTATATAAATCTGCTTTATTAAAGAGTAATGTTACAGGTATTCTGTATGCCCAAGCCGATGCCAGAAACCTATCTATAAAGACTGTGGATGTTTCAGGATGATTTATTGTAACAACAAGCAGACATAAATCCAAATTGCATGCCAAAATATGAGACTGTTTAGACAAATTAGAGGAGCGTCGTATTATATAGTTACGACGTTCCTCTATATCCACTATAAATGCCGGTACATCTGCCGATGCCGCCGATATCTTTACATAATCGCCTACAGCAACAGGATTAGTACTCTTAATACCTTTTATACGGAAGTTGCCTTTTATTATACACTCCTGAATATTGCCATCATCAGTATATACCTGATAGCTGCTACCTGTACTTTTGACTACTATCCCGCGCATCAGCACTATTAGATTGTCATTATCTCTTTTTCTTTTTCGGAGAACAGTTCTTCTGCCTTCTTTATATATTTGTCATGCAGTTTCTGCAGTTTATCTTCTGCATCTTTTTCTGCATCTTCAGGCAGCCCCTCTTTCAAAGCTTTCTTCAGAGAGTCGATTGTATCGCGACGAGCGTTTCTTATGGAAACCTTTGTTGCTTCATTGGCCTTACCGCTCTGTTTTACCAAATCCCTACGACGCTCTTCTGTCAATGGTGGAATAGCCAATCGAATTATTTCACCATTATTGCTTGGCATAATACCAACTGACGAATCTATTATGGCTTTTTCAATAATCCTTATCATTCCTTTGTCCCAAGGACGTATAGCAATGGTACGAGCATCGGGGGTTGACAATGCTGCCACATTGTTCAAAGGCACCATAGAACCGTATGAATCAACACGGATATCATCTAAAATTCGGACATTAGCTTTGCCTGCACGAATATGTGCAAATTCGTCTTCTAAATGAATGATGGCCATTTCCATCATCTCTTCGGCCTGCATTAGGCATTCATCAATATCAAACATAACTCTTCTATTTATTTGATGTAATAGTCTGTTGGAATGTAAAGATAATACAAGTAAAAGAAATAACAAGCAGATAGGGCACTATTTTTGAAAAAATCGGGGTTATAAGTTGGTAGGTAAGATATTATTACTACTTTTGCATAATATAGGTAGTTTGTAGTTTAAGACTACCTGAATTTTGCGTATGCGTGCTGACTTTTCAAAATATTTAGACACTTTACCGGGCATCTCTTTGGACGAGATGTCGGCTATTCGGCTTATGAACAGGACGGATAGAAAGTATTTGGCAACTGAAGCCCAATTGCTGAAACTTTTGGAAATGGCACAAGACGACTATATGGTACAAGTAATTGACGGACAGAGATATGCCGAATACAGAACCACATATTTCGATGACAGCAATTACACTATGTACGTAAAGCACCATAACGGTTTTTTAAGAAGACAAAAGGTAAGAGTAAGAGAATACATGACTACCGGAGATGTGTTTTTTGAAGTTAAAATTAAGAACAATCACGGTAGAACAAAGAAGAAACGTATTGAAGTGGAGGGCGTAAGCAGTGCCTGCAATGAAGAGACTTCTGACTTTTTGGACAAATATGCTATTCTGCCCATAAAATTGAATGAGATGAGTCCAAAAATCACCAACCATTTTGAACGTATAACTTTGGTAAACAATGCTAAAACAGAGAGATTGACCATTGATACCGGATTATCATTTCACAATGAAGTTACCGGCAATGATTTAAAAATGGACAATCTGGTGATTATAGAGGTAAAGAGAGACGGTAACACCTATTCACCTATTCTGGAGATTTTGCGCAAACTGCGCATTCATCCGTCGGGATTCAGCAAATACTGTATAGGAACCGCCTTGACGACCGATGGTATAAAGACTAACCGTTTTAATATAAGATTGAGAAAAATAAAAAAAATAACTAACCACTATGTTTAAATTACTAACAACAATGCTTTCCGGTGGCTTAAACCAGATGTTTGCAGCAGTGGCAGATGAAACAGATCTGCTTGGAGATGAAGTTAATGAGATTGTACAAAGTGTAACCGCCACTCCTTTCTGGCCTATGTGGGATGGAGTTTGGGAGATGCTTATCCGATTATTTATCAACATCATTACAGTTGCTGTTATTGTTCATGCTTTCTACTACCCCAAAGCAAAAAGAAGAGATTACTACTTTACATTTACACTTATCGGTATAAGTATATTCCTGCTTATCTATCTGATGGGCGGTGTTAAACTGAAAATAGGTTTTGCACTGGGTCTATTTGCCATATTTGGTATTATCAAATATCGTACTGAACAGGTTCCTATACGCGAAATGACATATCTGTTTGTTATAATTGCGGTTTCGGCTATCAATGGATTGGCAACCAGCGTAAGTTTCTTTGAACTGCTTTTAACCAACTCCATCTTCCTGATAGCTCTTGGCGTTTGCGAAAATACCACCTGGATGAAGCACGTTCCTTCTAAACTGGTTACTTATGATAATATAAAGTTGGTTGCACCCGACAAGGAAGATGAACTGAAGGCCGATTTGGAGAAGAGACTTGGGCTGAAGATTATCCGTATAGAGGTTGGCAATGTAGATTTTCTTAAAGATTCTGCCATCCTGAAGATATATTACGAACCTGTTATGGATGAATTCGGCACTATTGACAATGTAGTTAAAGGAAGCAAGAAATTCTAATTTTTATGAAACAGAGTTTGTTTAAAAATATATTGATTGCAGTAATCTGTTCTACACTTCTACCTATTTCATTGCATTCACAGAACAATGATGGTGAAGGTATAGGTTTGTGGACTAGCATAGGAGCTGAAAAGAAAATAGCCAAAGGCTTTAATGCCGATATGGAGGTGGAATACCGTATGCGTGACAATTTTAACCATACAGACCGCTGGACTGTTGGCGCAGGTCTTTCATACAGACTATATAGAAATGAAAATAAAACATTCAGCGTAAAGGCCGATGTGGGTTACAAATATATGAATGTATGGAATGCCGAAGAACGCAGTGATAAGGATTTGTACGTGCATCCCGATTTTGAAGATTACACTTTTCAGGAGTATAACATAGACGAAGCCTACAATATTACAAAACATCGTGCATACGTATCTTTGTCGGCAAGTTACGAACTGGGCAGATTCAAGTTTGGACTGCGCGAACGCTACCAGATGACCTACAATGACAAGAAGCAGATTATGGAGCACAAATACAGATACACTGAAAGTGAATCGGCAGAAGAGGGAGAAACTATTGTCAGCGGAGAAAATGACAATATTCCGGGCTGTGTTGTAAGAGAGAGCGAACCGGAATGGAAAGATACAAAGACAAGCAATGTTTTCAGAAGCAGATTTAGCATTGATTATGACATTCCAAATTTCAAAATCAATCCGTATTGCTCTGTTGAACTATTCAACAATTTGAACAAAAATTTTGCATTAAACAAAACCAGATATATTATTGGAGGCGAATACACCTATAAAAAGGTACACTCTTTCAAATTGTATTATCAGTATCAGGACCAGAAGAGTGGTGATGACCCTAACAGTTCTGTAATTGGTTTTAACTATAAATTCGAATTTTAATGTGAAAATTAAACGCGTATGAAAAAAATACTACTCATTGCATTGACAGCATCGCTGTTCAGCCTTAACGCCGATGCTCAGAATCTTGTAATAAAAGGCAAAGATGGCGGTTCTAAAGATCTGGACTTGGAGAATTTGAGAAAAATCACCTTCTCAAAGGGTAATATGATTGCCACATATACTGATAAAACATATTCTGAGTATGCTATATCAACTATAGGCAAACTGGCTTTTGAAACAGGCACAGGTATGAATGCTATAGGTATTATGGACGGACATCTGGCATATTCATCGCAAACAGGCGACGCATACGTTACAGGCTCTAAAGGTTCTACTCTATCCGTTTATAACATTAGCGGAAGAGTGGTGTTAAAACAAGCCATCACAACCGATGCCGAAAACATCGACCTGTCAGGGCTACAAGATGGAATTTATCTGTTAAAATTGAATGGTGTAACTGTCAAAATTAGAAAATGAAAATAAAAAGGCTATTGCTTTTATCCTTGCTGACAGTATCAGTAAATTGTTTTGCACAAAACATCAATTTTCACCAAAACAATGGTACTGTCTGGCATCAGGATTATTCAGAAATGGATTCCATAAACTTTTCTGAAGACGAGAGTTTTGCATCGTTTTTTATTGGAGAAAAGGTTGTTGATTTTCCTTTGGCTATGATTGACAGTCTATCTTTCAATATGAGTTTTAGCAATGCAAAACGTTTTCCGGAAGCAACCGATTTCAAAAATATTATACTGACCGAATCTTTACCTGCCATTACCAACAGCGGCGAAGAGACCGAAGAGATATATTCGCAAGATAAAACTATTGTGATTACCTATAACGGCAATAGTGCATCGGCAAACACTACTGTGGATGGTGTAGAACTGACTATTGATGGCGCGAATGTAACGGTAAAATCCACCAAAGGCAGAATAAGATATAGGCTGAAAGGAACTACACATAATGGTTCGTTCAAAATGGTTGCCAATGATGGAGTGACAGAAGAGAACAAAAAGTTTGTACTTGAATTTGATAATGCAAATATTACAAATCTATCCGGTCCGGCTATAAATATCCAGAGCGGCAAATCTGTGTATGTAACTATAAAAGCCGGCACTACCAACTATTTGAAGGATGGTTCTACCTACTTTGGTCCTGCCAATGAAGACCGTAAAGGAACGTTTTTCAGTGAAGGACAGCTTATTATAGATGGAGGCGGCACACTGAACATCACATCGTTTGGTGGACATGGTTTGTGCAGCGATGACTACATCTATCTGAGGAAGACCTGCGGTACCATAAATATAACTTCTGTAAAGGATGGTATCAACACTAAAGACCATTTTATTCAGTTGGGTGGTAACGTGAATATTCAGGCCGATGATGATGGAATTAGCGTAAGCAAAGGTTTTATAGGTATGTATGGCGGTGAATTGCGTATAAACTCTGTAGATAATGGTATTTCTGCCGACTATAGCGCAAATGACACTACCCATATAGATTTGCTGGGTGGATATACAGAGGTGACAACAACCGGTCCTAAAGGACACGCTATAGCAACATCGGGAAAACTGAATATTTCAAATGCAGTTATACAAGCAACGGTTAGTGGTGATGCTTCCAAAGCTGTTTCCGCCAATCTTGACATAACTATTGCAGATTCATATCTTAAGTTGCAGACATCTGGTAGCCCTTTATATGACGATGCAGAAGCCGATTATTCATCTGCAGCAGGTATTCGTGCTAAGAGCGCTCTGTTAATTTCCAAATCGGAAATAGGCATTTTAAGCATCGGAGAAGGTGGAAAGGGTATCAATGCGATAGGAGATATAACACTTGACAATAGCACTGTTACGGTTGTTACCGAAGGCGAATCGTTTACAGATGGAACTGAGAACGTACGTCCGCGAGCTATTGACTGCAGTAGTCTTGCCATTAACGGCAGTAATAGTTTGAAGATTGCTTCAAGCCACGCTGCAATATATACTGAGCAGAATTTAACCATATCAGGTGGCGAAACTTTTGCTTTCAGTACAGACAACAATGTTAAGTGTATAAATGTAAAGGGTAAGACCGTTTATAGTGGCGGTTTGTTTATGCGCAGCATTGGAAAATAAAACAATAACAAAAAAATAGCAAAAAATTTGCACGCTTAACTAAAAGAGTGTATCTTTGCACCCGCTTAACGGCACATAAGGTAGATTCGCTAGCTCAGCAGGTAGAGCACATCCCTTTTAAGGATGGGGTCCTGGGTTCGAGCCC
>CALFTK010000029.1 GCA_937916465.1 uncultured Bacteroidales bacterium | reverse complement strand
TTGCATGTGTTAAGCCTGTAGCTAGCGTTCATCCTGAGCCAGGATCAAACTCTTCTTAGTAAATTTTATATCTTAAAGAAGATATTGTAAATCTACAATAACTTCACCGTTTGTCTTTTGTTTGCTCAGGTCCGTCCGATTTATTTATTTCGTTTTATTTCTCTTGACGGTTCGTATTTTACCCTCGAACACTTATTCATCATATAACAATGAACAAATGCCCGTCGTACTACTTGTCTATTTATGAAAATTGTTCAAAGAACGTCTGTCTTAATGCCAACCGAAGACGTTTCTTTCGGAAAGCGGATGCAAAGGTAGAGAGTTTTTTAATACCCACCAAATGTTTTACAAACAAATTTCAAAAGAATTTTTCAGCATTTAACATAACATGTACGCTAAATACACAATCTGAATAACTTACAAAAATATTACGAACAAAAAATTTTTAAAAGAAAATTAGAGACTATACCCTTATGTATATATAATAAGGTGGAAGCAATTTTTCATCACTTCCACCCCACTATAGCATATTAAACTTTTATTCTTGATTATCCGGAGTAATTAGTTTATATCCCTTGCCATGGATATTGATAATTTCAACCGATTCGTCATCTTTCAGATGTTTACGTAACTTTGTTATATAAACATCCATACTTCTTGCATTAAAATAGTTGTCATCTACCCAGATTGCTTTAAGCGCAAAATCTCTCTGTAGAATCTGATTCTGATGAGAACACAACAGAGCCAACAGTTCTGATTCTTTTGTAGTGAGTTTAGTAGATTTTTCATTCAAAGTAAGCAGCTGTTTCTTGGTGTCAAACACAAACTTGCCAATCTTATACTGAGCAACTTCACGATTCTTCATACCTCTTACCCTACGTAATACTGCCTCTATTCTCAAAGTAAGTTCCTCCATACTGAACGGCTTGGTTATATAATCGTCTGCACCTATTTTAAAGCCTTCCAATACATCTTCTTTCAGTGTTTTTGCAGTTAAAAACATAATTGGAACTTCCGGATTGGCAGCATGAATCTCTTTTGCCAATGTAAAACCATCTTTCTTAGGCATCATAACATCCAATATACAGATGTCAAATTTGCCTTTAAGAAATGCTTTATATCCTGCATCGCCATCAGGACACAACTCTGCTTCAAAACCTTTCGCCTGAAGATACTCTCTAAGCAACATACCCAGATTTTCATCATCTTCGCACAACAAAATACTCATTCTCTCTTCCATCGTCAATCAATATTAAGTGGTAAAGTAATAATAAATTTCGTTCCTTGTCCAAATTCACTCTCTGCTCTGATGGTTCCTTTATGATTAGCCACCACCTTCTTAACATACGCCAGACCTAAGCCAAATCCCTTTACATCATGACGGTTTGCAGTATGAACTCTATAAAACTTATCAAATACGCGTTTCAAATCTTCCTTACGCATACCTATTCCATTATCAGCTATAGCAATAATAAGCTTGTTCTGTTCATTCCAAGTCTTAACATTAAGTTGCAAAGCTTCGTCCTCTTTCTTATACTTGACAGCATTGTCCATCAGGTTAAAAATCACATTTGTAAGATGCATTTCATCTGCCATTACAAACGGATTCTCTGCTGCAAAATCCAAATCTATTGATCCACCACAGTTTTCAACCTTAATTGCAAATGTATTAACTACACCATGTATCAATTCATCTACGTTTACCTCTTTGAATTTCAGTGTATTACTTCTACCTTCGAACATAGACATCTGCAGCACCTTTTCAACCTGGAATCGCAAACGTTTGGTTTCATCATTTATAATACCTGATATATGACGAAACATATTGGGCGATTTGGTTACAGCTTCATCATTAAGCATCTGCGCTGCCAACGATATAGTAGAAATTGGAGTTTTGAATTCATGAGTCATGTTATTTATAAAGTCGTTCTTCATCTCTGTCACCTTCTTTTGCCTTACCAAAACTATAAGAGTAAAGGAAAACGCAACCATAAGAACTACTATAAAAATAACCGACGGTATCATAAACCCAACCGAACTGTCAATATATTTATCCAGCGTAGGAAAATAAACCCTTAAAACCCCCATCTTATTTGGTGTATCATTTCTGAAAAGAGTCTGAGAATATGAATCATGTAGGTTATTAGGATCAAAGCCTTCACATTCACAACTATAAACAACTCTACCCGAAGTTGTTGTTACAACAAAATGGAATGGCAAATCTATTCCATTGTCTTTAAATTCTGCCATCAATTCATTTGCCAGGAAATTATAATCTATACGCTGTCGCAAAGGCCTTTCACCTGCAGTATTAAGCATACTATATATAACTTCATCTATTAATGCCCTATTCGCCAGATAGCGTTTTAACATATCTTGATGTCTTGAACGAATAGTCTCTTCTACACTGGCATTTGAATCCTGATTTGGTCTTGGCATCTGCAAAGACGGCATCTGGGATTGGGGCATCATATCGTGCTGAATTGAAAATGATGAACCGTTTGGTAAAATATAAGTACGACTAAAAGAGCCGCCAAAAGGATTCACCGGTTGATTATTACGCTGCATTTCAGCAATATCATCTTCCAGATACTGCTTTGCCTCTTCCAATTCAATTTTGTGAGCAACTTCGTACAATGCACGTCTGACAGATTCTTCGAACTGAATCTTTCGCATAGCTGCAATTTCGTTAATGTAACCCACCTGCAAAAAGAGTAGAGCTACAAACGATACGCTCATAATTGCGGACAATAGCCATATAGTAGTCTTCTTCATGGCGACAAATATACAACGGAATTTTAATATTGTTTTCTTAAAGAGCGGATTTTAAGTAAAAATAACACAAAAGGAGCAAAAACTTAACGTTTTCACTCCTTTTAATTATCAATTTGTTAACCTTAAACTCAATCTTCTTCTTTCTGATTAGCTTCAAACTCTTTAATAAGTTTGTCTTGAACATCAGTTGGAACAAGTTCATAATCGGCAAAACTCATTACGAATGAACCACTACCACCGGTTATAGAACTCAATGAAGTAGAATAGGAAGACATCTCTTTCAAAGGTACCTTAGCTTTCAGCACCTGATAGTTTCCTTCTGTTTCCATACCCATAATCATACCACGACGTCCCTGAAGATCGCTCATAACATCACCCATAAATTCTGCCGGAACAAGAACTTCCACATCATAGATAGGTTCAAGAATCTTTGGACCTGCCTCCTTAAATGCGGCACTAAATGCGTTACGTCCTGCAAGCAAGAATGAGATTTCATTTGAATCTACCGGGTGCATCTTACCATCATATACTATTACGCGTACATCACGTGCATAAGAGCCTGTCAATGGACCCTGTTCTATACGTTGCATAATACCCTTCAAAATAGCCGGCATAAATCTTGCGTCAATAGAACCACCCACGATACTATTAACAAAAATCAGTTTACCACCCCAATCCAATGGATATTCATCAACGCCCTTAACAGTAACTTTGAATTCCTGGTTTCCAAACTTAAACATTTCCGGAAGTGGTTTACCCTCTTCGTATGGTTCAAGTATAAGATGAACTTCACCAAACTGACCTGCACCACCAGACTGTTTCTTGTGACGATAATCAGCACGAGCAGCTCTTGTAATGGTTTCTCTATAAGGAATCTTTGGTTCCTCAAAGTTAATCATCAGCTTATCATTATTCTCAATACACCATTTGAATGTACGCAGATGGAATTCGCCCTGACCGTGCAGAATAACCTGACGCAACTCTTTTGACTGTTCAACACACAATGTTGGATCTTCTTCGCGCATACGGTTTACGATAGCCATCATCTTTTCCATATCTGCTTCATTTGCAGGCTTCAATGCACGAGAATATTTATAGTTAGGATACTTGATGAAGTCAAATGAATTATCAGCGCCACCGGCGTTCAAAGTATTACCTGTACGAACATCCTTCAATTTTACTGTACAACCCAAATCACCGGTTGCAAGTTCAGAAATCTGTGTTCTGTTACTACCTGCACTTACATAAAGCTGAGCTATACGTTCCTTTGAACCTCTGTCAGCATTCAAGAAATCTTCACCTTCATGTACGGTTCCACACATAACCTTAAAGTATGAAACTGCACCTATATGATGTTCTGTGGATGTTTTATAGAAGAACAAAGATGTACCTGCAGAATCAGCATTAACAACTTCACCTTTCTTGTTCTGAACAGGAGCGCCATTCAGTGGTGATGGAGCTACGTTGCCAAGGAATTCAAGAAGACGATTTACACCTAAATTATTTGAAGCTGAGATACAGGTGATTGGGAAGAGTGCTTTCTGTTCAATACCCATACGGAAGCCCTTACGTACTTCATCAATAGAGAGTTCACCCTCTTCAAAGAATTTATCCATCAGTTCTTCGTCATTTTCGGCAGCTGCTTCCTGAACCAAATCGTGCATAGCCTGTGCCTTATCTGCAACTGCTGCCGGTATATCTTCCGCAACCGGTGCTGCACCATCTTTAAATGTAAGTTTCTGATTCAACAGTACATCGATAATGCTTGTAAATGCAGGACCTGTTGTTTCAGGGAACTGAATTGGAACCGCACCCTGACCAAAAGTAGAACGAATCTGATCTATTACGCTGTCATATTCACATTTATCACTATCAACATGGTTTACCACGAAGAATGCCGGTTTACCCAATTTCTTGATAAGACGGAAATTATTAATAAGACCAACATCTACGCCACGAGCACCATTAACCAAAAGAATAGCCGCATCGCATATATTCAATGCTGTTACAGCCGATCCCTGGAAGTCATCTGTACCCGGACAATCAAAGAAGTTGAATTTCTTACCATACAATTCAACAGAGAAGATAGTTGAATATACTGAATAACCATACTCTTGCTCAACTGCAGCTGTATCAGATACTGTAGTTTTTGCATTTACTGAACCACGACGTTTAATCACTCCACCCTCGAACAAAATACTCTCTGAGAGGGTGGTTTTACCAGATCCGGCGCCACCTACGATAGCAATATTACGGATTTCTTCTGTCTTGTAAACCTTCATTATTTAATTGTTTTATTATTTAGTTACTTAATTAGGTTAAATGAACCGCAAACATAACAATTTATAAAGAGAATTCAAAGATAATACCATATATATTTTGGAAAGATTTGAAAAAATGAGGTTAAATTTGCATCAATATTCAAAACATAGGCAATGGCAGGCATATATATTCACATACCGTTTTGTTCAAAAAGATGTATCTACTGCGGTTTTTATTCAACTACTGCAGTAAGAGACACAAACAGATATATAGATGCTATCTGCAAAGAATTAAAAATGCGCACTAACTATTTGAAGAATAACACCATAAAGACCATATACATAGGTGGTGGAACACCTTCATTATTAAATCACCATCAATTGGAGAGGATTTTCTCTACTATTAGGGACAACTACAATATTTCGCAGGTTGAAGAGGTAACTTTAGAGTGTAATCCAAATGACCTTACCACCAATTATATTGCCCAGTTAAAGAAACTTCCAATTAATAGAATAAGTATGGGAGTTCAATCATTTGAAGATTCCATACTAAATTTTTTACGCAGAAGACATAATGCAGAACAGGCCATAAATGCTGTACAGGAGTGTCAAAAAGCAGGTTTCAGGAATATCAGCATAGATTTAATATATGGTATTCCGGGACAATCTGACCATAGTTTCAAAAACGACATCAAGAGAGCTGTATCATTAGGAGTAACACATATATCATCATACCATCTTTCTTACGAAGAGAACACTCCACTATGGAAACAACTACAAAATGGAGATATTGATATTATAGACGAAGAGAGTAGTGTTAATATGTACAACATACTATGCAGCACTCTGAGTCAACAGGGCTATTCACATTATGAAATATCGAATTTCGCAATAGATGGTTTTCAATCCAAACACAACAGTAGTTATTGGAACGGTACTCCATATTTGGGGATAGGGGCATCTGCCCACTCATTCAATGGCAGTGCCAGAAGGTGGAATCCAGACAATTTAGAACTATATATAGACAGTATTGAATGTGGAAATCCAATTTACGAAGAGGAGATGCTGTCTGCTACAGACCTATACAACGAAGCAATAATGTTGGGGCTACGCAAGAGTGAAGGTATTCAACTAACTGATTTCAGAAATAGATTTGGAGATTCACTTTACGAAACATTAATGCACAACGCACAACCGTACATTTACACAGGTTCCCTAATAAAAGAGACAGACCGCATTCGTATATCCGAACACGGTCTGTTTATCAGTGACAATATTATCAGTTCACTTTTTATTGTAGATTGAATGACTACTTTGTCATAGAATATACAACATTCATAACATCCTGACCAATTTTATCGGCTGCTTCGGCCGAAAGACCTTCTGAATAGACTCTGATAATAGGCTCTGTATTACTCTTTCTTAGGTGCACCCAACTGTCAGCAAAATCAATTTTTACACCATCTATATCATTAATCTCTTCATTGGCATAGATTGATTTAACCTTCTCCAGTATTGCATCAACATCGGTACCGGGTGCCAAATCAATTCTATTCTTTGCCATATAATAAGCAGGATAACGTTTTCTCAATTCGCTTACTGTAACTTTTTCTTTTGCAAGATGAGTAAGGAACAGAGCTATTCCAACCAAAGCATCACGACCATAATGTGATGCAGGATAGATAACTCCACCATTACCTTCGCCGCCTATTACAGCACCGGTCTCCTTCATTTTGGTTACCACATTCACTTCGCCTACTGCTGCTGCATTATACTGCATACCATAGCCTTTGGTAACATCGCGCAAAGCACGGGTAGAACTTAAATTAGATACGGTATTGCCCGGGGTATGTTTCAAAACATAATCAGCTACAGTTACCAAAGTATATTCTTCGCCGTACATAGTACCCTTTTCATCTATAAATGCCAATCGGTCAACATCAGGATCTACTACAAATGCCACATCGCATCCACCCTGTTTCATTAACCCCATTATATCGCCAAGATTTTTTTCCAATGGTTCAGGATTATGCTGGAAATCGCCGGTAGGTTCACAATATAGTTTCTTGACGTTCTTTACTCCAAGTTTTTCCAGAAGTTCCGGAAGTACCACACCACCTACTGAATTAACACAATCTATTGCTACACTGAAATTTGCATTCTTAATAGCTTCTACATCTACAAGTTCCAATGCTAACACCGAATCTATGTGTTTTGCATTCATTGTGTTATTTGTATAGTATTTTCCCAATCCATCGACATCTGCATAACTAAATGCTTCCGATTCTGCAATGGCCAGTACCTTGTTTCCATCGGCAGCACTCAGAAATTCACCTTCATTATTGAGCAATTTAAGTGCATTCCAATGACGTGGATTATGACTTGCTGTAAGAATCAGTCCTCCATCTGCTTTCAACCATGTAACTGCAAGTTCTGTAGTTGGAGTTGATGCCAATCCTATATCGACAACATCAAGTCCCATTCCCATTAGAGTACCGCAAACCACCTGACGAACCATTTCGCCGGACATTCTTGCGTCTCTACCTACAACAATTTTTTTTGCTGATGGATTATTGCTTTTCACCCAAGTTGCATACGCCGATACAAACTTCACTATATCTAATGGAGTTAGACCATTTCCTGCCGGTCCTCCTATTTCTCCGCGTATTCCGGAGATTGATTTAATCATTGCCATTTTTCCGGTTTTAAAGTTATTTCGTAAAATGTTGGATACACATTTGTTGCAGCTCTCTGAGTTCCCTGATTATGAGGAACTATAAGTCTGATTTTTGCTGACGGAGTGCCATTCAGAAATCCGGGTTTTAAAAATGGGAATGCCATAATCCAAGCCTTTGGCACAGCAGCTCCATAAAATGAAAACATTACACCCGATGTAAATCCGGCATTATAATTGTCGCCCGTTCTCATACACCAAAACTGATCTGGCGATGTATATGTAGCAAATGTATTAAGTGTCAGAGTATCTTCTGCAGCTATTCCATATTCATAATATCTGGCAGTCATATCCCATCTGTCTCCATCCTGCATCTGTTGTCCTGTTCCACGACGAATTATCTGCATATACACTCCATTGTCATCAAAAAGTACATATTCATTCTTTGAAAAATCAGGTCCGGTTTCAGGATTATTGGTAATAGTATCCTTAAGAAAATCACTCATCTTAATGACTTGAATACCATTATCTTTAATAAAATCGGCTATCTGTTTGTTCTCTCGTGCTTTCTGTTCAGCATAAGTCTCTGTATCATCGCATGCCACAAACAACAGGCCTGTGACAAGTAGCAGAGATAATCCGTACAAATATTTTTTCATTTTCTATACTTTATTATTGTTTGTGCAAACTTACATAAAAAAACTGTTACTAGTCTCTTTTGAAGAGTTGTTTAATAGATTCTTCATCCGATTTAGACCAATCTTCCATTCCTTTAAAGAATATTGCTTGGGCCGCAACCAATGAATTATGTATTTCACCGCCTGACGCATTTTTATGACCTCCGCCATTAAAATATGTTGATGCAAACAGATTACAGGGAACATCACCAACGCTACGCAAAGAAGCTTTAATAATGCCCTCTTCAACATCTTCTCTCAAGAAAACTGAAAATTTGATACCTTTTATCTGAAGCGGTAAATTCACAAAGCCTTCTGTATCGCCCTTCTTATAATTATTATCTGTCAATTCTTGATTGGAAAGTGTGATAAGCGCAGTTGACATATCGGGGAACACCTGCATCTTTTGATGAAGCACATACCCCATCAGCCTTAAACGTGACTCGGAATAGTTGTTATACACATTTCTATATATTGCGTCTTTATCTATACCACTTTTAAGTAAGAAACTTATAATATGATAAATACGAGAATGATTACTGTTATATGTAAATCCTCCGGTATCGGTCATCATTCCTGTGTAGATACAGGTAGCAATCTGATAATTAACATCTGAATAGTCACCCAAGGCACATATAAACTGGAACACAAGCTCTGCTGTAGAAGAGGCATCAGATCGGGATAATATAGAATCACAAAAATCTGCCGGATCCAGATGATGATCTATCAATATTTTTTTTGCTTTCGATTTCAACAACTCTTTAGCAACGTTACCCACACGCGAAGGAGTATTAAAATCGAGACAACATATTACATCTGCTTCTTGAAATAATTTATCGGCCACATCCGATTGTTCTTTGTAGGAGATAACACTATCACCGGAGGGAAGCCAATTTAAAAATTCAGGCATAGAATCCGGCACAATTACAGATACGCTTTTTCCTTTTCCCGCCAAATAATGGTACATAGCCAAAGAAGAACCAACAGCATCACCATCGGGTGATATATGGGTAACAATAACAAATCGGCCAGCCCATTCCATCCACAATCTAAATTCCGCAACATCGGCTTTAGAGAAAACATTTTCTATCATACCACACTCTATTTATAAGTTTAAACGGAGCGAAGTTAGTCATTATCATTTAAAAAAGCAAAGAGATATGCTATTCTAACTGTATGCACAATCCTGTAATACTCCATATTGCCACTACAACAAGCAGATAAATTGTATAGGTAGTTTTTTTTCGTACCATATATAGGTACAGAAGAAATAGCGAAACATAAATACAACAGGCTGTAAAAGGAGATAGATTATCTACTGTGAGTGTTGAATAGGGCAAATCTACAATTAGCGAAAGTGATTTATTTGTTATGGTTACCAGTCTAACCAATATCCATACAAAAATGATTCTTAACGGTGGAATGAAAGAGAATGACAACATAAGGACCGATACAAACACAATTACAAACATTAATGGAATAACAATAATATTTGTCAGCAGAAAATATGTAGAATAGTTTTCAAAATTCAGCATAACCAACGGAGCCGTTCCCAACTGGGCTGCAATAGAGACTGTTACCAAGCTCCAGATGTATTCAACCACTCTATTTTTGGGCACATACAGTTTTCTTATATGTGGTTCAAACAATAAAATAGCAAGTACAGCTAAAAATGAGAGCTGGAAGCCCACATCAAACAGTGCATTAGGATTGGAGACAAGTATAACCAATGCTGCAAAAGCCAAACCATTCAGAGATGAATTTTCACGACCTATGCTTCTACAGATTGCAAGTATAGAGAACATTATCAGTGCCCTTGTGATTGAATATGGCAAACCTATAATAAATGCATAACACCACATCAGCATTATTACAATCAATTCCTTCAGCCACCTTGTACCTATTCCATTCATATATAATGGGAACAAAAATGAGAGAATTGCAAACAGTATTCCTATATGCAATCCGGATACAGCCAAAACATGACTGGCGCCCGAAGACGAATATACAGAACGCAATTCGTCTGTAAGTTCATCTTTATAGCCTATAGTCACGGCTGCCACTACTGCCAGAACATCGTCTTTCAACCCCCACTCTTTATACCTATCCAATATCTGCTTTCTGCATTTTACAGCAGCTATTTGAAGTGAATGATGGGTTTCACCTGGCACTATCTTCCAATTTGCAGAACTAACCCATAATGTTCCTGATATACCTTTGCGATACAAGTATTCCACATAATCAAAATCACTTTCTATCGATTCGTTTGATGGTGGCGAAACAGTTCCTTTAAAAGAGAGCAACATACCCGGAGAAAGAGTCGCCACTATGGTATCTTTTGGAACATATAGTATAACATCTGTTCCTCCATAAACAGAATCTATTAGTTCTAAATCAAGTCTGTAACTCTTCTCTTTTTCAATCGGGTAGTCTTTCAACAGACCTGCATATATTCTCCTTTCAATAGGCCATTCCACCCTTACTTTACAATAATGGTATTCAGACAATAATATCCCTAACATAAAGAATGATATGCACAATGCTATGCCATATAGAGAAACTCTCTTTTTTGCACAAATCAATAACAGCATTGCCACGAATAGCGACAATGTAAACAAAAGAGAAAGCAACGAAATTGATATTTGCGTATCTCCAATGGCATTATGTAATAATATCCCTCCTACAAATGGTATCAGTAAACGGAGAGATGGATAATCTGTAAATTTCAATTATATCAAATATGTTTTAACAAGCTTATAGTTTCTATTGGATTGTCAGCTTTAAATACGGTATTGCCAGATACAAGAACATCCACTCCTGCTTTCACCAACAGAGGCGCTGTCTCAAAATTAACGCCGCCATCAACCTGAATCAATGCGTGTGAATTATGTTCAATTATCATCTGTTTTAAACGGCGTACTTTATCCAATGAACCCTGAATAAATTTCTGACCGCCAAAACCCGGATTTACAGTCATAAGCAAAACCATATCCACATCGTTAATTACCTCTTCAAGCATAGAGACCGGTGTAGATGGATTCAGCGTAACTGCTGCCTTCATTCCAAGACGCTTAATTTCATTTATTGTTCTATTCAAATGGGTACAAGCTTCATAATGCACATTAACCGACATTACACCAAGTTCCTTGAATCTTTCCAGAAACTTTTCAGGCTGCACAATCATAAGATGCACATCCAATGGTTTTGTACAATACTGAGCCACATATTTAAGTACAGGAAAACCGAACGATATGTTAGGAACGAACACACCATCCATAATATCCAGATGAAGCCAATCTGCTTCACTGTTGTTTATCATCTCCAGATCCTTACGTAAATCTCCAAAATCTGCCGACAAAAGCGACGGAGCAACCAATACACCCATTTTAAACTGTTTTATGTTCAATAAAGTTATCGGTTTTCTAATTCAAAGAAAATGATGCCGCACCATCTGGCATTCCATCTATGAAACGAAAACTTGATGCAAAACTACGAATAAAATCGATAGTTTTATCAGATGGAGTCCCATATCGTTCATTTTTCAGTGCTGTTCGCAACATTTTTTCCGTTGGGAATAAAGTAGAGGTAGCAGTTTCATCCATAGGCAACCATTTTTAAGCGTTTGTATTTATTAAACGCAGAGAAAACAGTTTTAGTATTTTGGATGAAAAAAAGTTACGAAACTTACACTAATACAAGTTTAATATCTTTCTCTTCGGCCATTCTTCTGATATTAATCAGCGCATATCTCATTCTGCCCAATGCTGTGTTGATAGAGACTCCTGTAATATCTGCAATCTCCTTAAAACTTAAATCCTGATAATAGCGCATAAATACCACTTCTCTCTGGTTATCAGGCAGTTCATTCACCAGACGACGAACATCAAGCAGTGTCTGCTCATTAACCATTTCCTCTTCTATAGTCAAATCGGAAAAACGACGATCATTGAATAGATCATAATCGGTTTCGTCATTCGATATACTATTCTCATTTCTCTCTTGACGGAAATAGTCTATCATCAGATTGTGAGCTATACGGGTAAGCCAGGCACCAAATTTACCGGAACAGGAATATGCACCTTTTTGCAAAGTCACTATAGCCTTTACAAATGTCTCTTGGAATATGTCTTCTGCTAATTCTCTATTGCGTATAATGAAACGAATATACGCAAATAACTTATCCTTATATCTGTCTAACAGGATATCGAACGCCTTACTGTTACCGTTTGAATATAGTCCAACCAATACATCGTCGGACATTTGATTCAAATTTTCCATTACCTCTTCTTCGTTTTAGTTAATTCGAGTAAGGTTCAGTCTATAGGCAATTCTTTTTAAGTTAATACTAATGTTGAAGTGCACCCTTCAGTGGGTTGCGATTGCAAAGATAAAGTGAAAAAATCTTAAAAAACAAATTTCAGCATAATTTTAACACATAAAATGCGTTATTCAGTACTTTTTTCACTCCTGCACAATAGAATCACAGAAGCAGGAAGAGATATCATTGCCACATAAGAATGATTTGGTCTGCATACGTTTTCTTCCGGATGCCTGCAAATCTGTTATACGCAAAGCTCCATCTGCAGTACTAATTTCAATATAGCTCTTACAATCGGTATCTATTGTTCCCGGGGTTGAAGCAGGAACGTTATTTTCCACTATTTCTGCTCCAAAAATCTTTAAATCACACTTTGTACCATCGGGCATAAAAACTTCTGTCCAGGCTGCGGGATATGGAGATAATCCTCTTATAAAATCATACACCTGTTTTGAACTTCTATTCCAATCTATCCTGCACGTCTCTTTAAATATCTTTGGAGCCGGTTTAAGTTCCAGTTCATTTGTAAAAAACTCCTTCTGAGCTTTTGTATTAAGACTTCCTGTTATAATATCATCCAATGTTTTGACTATCAAATCGGCACCCAAATACATTAGTTTATCATGTACTATCTCTACATTATCAGAATCGGCTATCGCAATCTTTTCCTGACGAATAATATCGCCTGTATCTATTTCATGTTTCAAGAAGAATGTGGTAACACCAGTCTCTTTTTCTCCATTTATCACTGCCCAATTTATAGGAGCTGCACCACGGTATTGAGGCAATAGAGAAGCATGAAGATTAAAGGTACCCATAGGAGGCATATTCCAGACCATTTCGGGTAACATTCTAAATGCCACTACAATCTGAATATCGGCATTTAATGCTTTTAGTTCTTTTATAAAACATTCATCCTTCAGATTTTCAGGTTGTAATACCGGCAATCCTACAGAAAGAGCATATTTTTTCACAGGACTGGATTGCAACACGCTACCATGACGACCTATTGGTTTATCAGGCATCGTTACAACCCCTACTACATTATAACCTGAATCCACAACTTTACGAAGTGCTGTCTCGGCAAATTCAGGAGTACCCATAAAAACTATCTTCAAATCTTCTCTCTTCATAATTATTCTTCTGACAGTTCCAACAATACGTTTCTATACGAATTGAAAATCTTCGATTTGGACACAAAACCAACATATTTACCATCTTCATCTTCCACTGGCAAATTCCATGCCCCCGTATCCTCAAATTTTTTCATTACTACCTCCATAGGATCGGTTACGGATAGTCTGGCCGGAGCATTCTCCATAAGACGTTGAACATCGAACCTATGGTATAGTTCCTGACGGAACATAATATTTCTTATACTTTCCAAACTGATTATACCAATCAATCTATGTTCATTGTCCAAAACCGGAAAGATATTTCTTTTAGAGCGAGCAATTACGTTAACCAATTGTCCTAAGTCCATATCGGGTGAAACAGATAGGAACTCCTTTTCTATTACGTTTTCCATCTTGATAAGCAATAGTACGGACTGGTCTTTGTGGTGGGTCATCAATTCACCTTTTTGAGCCAAACGCATTGAATAAATGCTGTGGGGCTGAAATATTCTTATAGTGAGATATGATACTATCGATACCATCATAAGAGGCAAGAACATTGAATATCCGCCAGTAAGTTCTGCTATTAGAAAGACACCCGTCAATGGAGCGTGCATAACCCCCGACATCAAACCAGCCATACCAAACAATGCAAAATTCTGCATGGATAATGATGCTCCGGGTACAAATCGGTGTACAAGATATGCAAAAACAAAACCGGTCAAACAACCCAAGAAGAGGCTTGGTGCAAAAATACCGCCGCATCCTCCACCTGCATTTGTTGCAGTTGATGCAAAAACTTTAGTCAATATAACCAATATGAGGTAGAGTGGCAACCAACTTTTTTTGCTAAAGAATAGAGAACCTGCCAACACCTGATTACCAAGTTCTTCATCCATTGCATTACTATTCAGCAATAGAGTAATGGTATCGTAACCTTCACCAAACAGAGACGGGAATAGAAATATCAGCACACTTAAAATGATTGCGCCCAGCAAAAACTTGATATATGGATTCTTAAAACGCTTAAACCATGTTTCAAATCGATGCATTGTAGAAGAAAAATAGAGTGCTATCAATCCACAAACAACGCCTAAAAGCAGAACGTATGGTATGCGGGACAAATCAAAAGGATGTGCTGCAGCAAAATCGAACATAGCATCGGTTCCTGTAAAAATATATGAAATGGTAGCAGCTGTAACCGATGACACCAACAATGGAATAAGTGAGCCCATACTCAAATCCAGCATCAACACCTCCAGCACAAAAACAAGACCCGCTATTGGGGCTTTAAAGATACCGGCAACTGCACCTGCCGAACCACACCCTATAAGTAACATTAATGTTTTGTGTTCCATTTTAAACATACGGCCTATGTTGGAACCTATGGCAGAACCTGTCAGTACTATCGGAGCCTCAGCACCAACAGAACCACCCATACCTATAGTGATAGCACTTGCAACAAGTGACGATCCCATATTATGAGGCTTAATTCTACCATTCTTTTTGGCTAAAGCATATAGAATCTTTGTAACACCGTGTCCTATATCGTCACGCACTACATATCGGATAAAAAGACCCGACAAAAATATACCTATTACAGGGTAAAGCAAAAACAGATAGTTCTGTCTGGTATCATCAAAACTACTTGTCAGGAATTGGTGGATTTCATGAATCAATGACTTCAACACTATTGCTGCAAATGCGGTGAGTACTCCCACAACAAGGCTCAACACCAACACAAATTGTCTTTCGCTAATGTGCTGTTGACGCCATATTACAAATCTATTCAACAATGATTCAGTATCTCTATCTTTCATATCATTCACGAATTACTTTAACCAAGCCACCGGCACCCAGTTTAATGATACTTGATGGTTTACAATTAATAGTTTCACTTTGTCTATACAACACAACATAATCCACCGCATCTACTATCTCTTTGGATATATCTTTAAAACTTGATGGCGCAGGATTACCGCTGATATTTGCCGATGTAGATACTATTCCACCCTTGAAACGGGCACACAATTCCTTGGAAAAAGGTTCATTTGTTATTCTTATTCCCACACTACCATCTTCGGCTTTCATTTCAGGTGCAACATAGCGCACATTGTCATATACAATAGTCAATGGGCGGTTTGCCATATCAATAAGGTCATACGCCACATCAGGTATATCGGGAACATACGAATTCAATTTAGCATCGGAATCCAACAACATCAGCAAAGATTTACTGTCTTCTCTCTTTTTGATGCTGAAAATACGACGCACTGCTTCAGAATTTGCTGCATCACACCCCAAGCCCCATACAGTATCGGTTGGATACAGTATAATTCCTCCATCTCTTAAAACCTGACAAGCCTTTTTAACATCTTCCCTTATCTGTTCATCCATTTCTTTAGTAACATAAATGAGATGCAAAATTACAAAAAAAGGAAGATTCACAAAAGATGTAGCTACTTTACAATTTTTGTTACAATACCAATAATAAAGTCTTCAGGAATAAACCCCCAATGTCTGCTATCGCTGGAACCAAGTGAATTATCGCCCAGTGCAAAGTAATAGTTGTTTGCAAAAGTGTACTCTGTCAATGTTTCATCCGGCCAGGAACCGGTTTCATAATCTATAACAGGCCCATAAATTGCACGATTCATTTCATCCATCACTATTACATCGCCGGCTTTGGGAACATACAAAGGTCCAAAATTCTTAATAGTCCACACCGGTTTGGTAAAAGGCATGGTTTGCATAGAGTGTCCCTGCCAAAGGATACTATCCGGAGTAGCTTGTAACAACATTTGATTTGCAAGTACTCCTATTGTTCCTTCATAATTGGAATTCCAGTTTATTCCATCATCAATGCCAATTGAATCACCGGGAGTTCCCAATACTCTTTTACAATAGACATAGTTTATCTTAAACTCTATCTTTGTCCATTCATCGTAGCCCAACGGATAGTTGAAGCATATTATATCGCCCGGCTCTATATCGCGCATTCCGGGCATACGGAAACACTCCAACGGTGCATGATCCTCAAAATTGAATGATTTATATATTCTGCCGCCAAACAACAGTTTATTCACCCAGACTCTATATCCGGGTTGCAATGTTGGATACATAGACATTGTAGGTATATTAAATCGCTCTGCTACAAAAATCCTTCTACCGTAATGAAGGAGTGCATAACAGAACAGAGCCAAATATACCCACAACACTACTGTTATAACCTTATCGGCAATATTCCTTACCTTTATGTATTTTCTCTTCTTGTCAAATGGTATTTTCATATTTAACGTGTTTATATAAATATTAATTACAATCAAAATTCGCTGGTAAAATGGAATTTTATATGTTTGAAATCTATTTGGGCCATTTGCAGTACATATCCGCTATCTGCCAAAAAGACATCACGACCCTCTTTATCGGTTGCCATAAACTGGTATTTACGCTTTTTGAACATTGCCAGTTCCTCTTCGTCATCGCTCTCTATCCAGCATGCTTTATAAAGACTGGCAGGTTCCCATTTACACAATGCATTGTATTCGTGTTCAAGTCTGTACTGTATTACCTCAAATTGCAACTGTCCAACAGTACCTATCAGTTTTCTGCCATTAAACTGATTTACGAACATCTGTGCCACGCCTTCGCCCATAAGCTGGTCCAAACCTTTTGCCAACTGCTTGGCACGCATAGGATCGGCGTTCTCAATATATTTAAACATTTCAGGTGAAAAACTTGGCAGTCCTCTGAAATGCAGATTTTCTCCTTGAGTAAGTGTATCGCCAATTTTAAAGTTTCCCGTATCAGGCAGACCAATAATATCGCCCGGATAAGCCTCTTCAATGGTACTTTTACGTTGCGCCATGAATTGTGTAGGCGACGAAAAACGAAAAGTTTTACCCAATCTTACATGATAATATGGTTCGTTGCGCTGAAATTTACCCGAACATACCTTACAAAATGCAACAGACGATCTGTGATTTGGATCAATATTTGCGGTTATCTTGAAGATAAAACCGGTAAACTTTGGATCATCTGGTTTTACAATACGTTCTTCTGCCTGAGTAGGACGCGGACTTGGAGCAATCTGAACAAAGCAATCCAAAAGTTCCTTTACACCAAAATTATTCAGTGCAGAGCCAAAGAAGACAGGGGCCAATTTTCCATCCAAATATGCCTGATGATCAAATGGTTCATAAACACCTTCTATAAGTTCCAAATCTGAACGCAATTTTTCGGCTTCACGTTCACCTATATGTTTTTCCAGTTCTGTACTATTAACGTCAACCTCTACTTTCTCTGTAACAGTCTGTTTACTTGGTGTGTAAAGATCCAACTTCTCTTCGTATATATTGTAAACACCCTTAAAACGGGCACCCTTTTCTATAGGCCAACTTAATGGACGTACTCCTATTTGAAGTTCCTCTTCCAATTCATCAAGCAGTTCAAAAGGATCGTTACCCTCTCTATCCAATTTATTAACATAGACAATTACCGGAGTGTTTCTCATTCTACAAACCGTCATCAGTTTTCGGGTCTGCAACTCAACACCTTTTGCGCTATCAATCACAATTATTACGCTATCCACGGCTGTCAATGTACGAAATGTATCTTCGGCAAAATCCTGGTGACCGGGAGTATCCAGAATATTGATTTTATATCCATTATAATCAAATTCCATAACAGATGTGGTAACAGATATACCACGCTGTTTTTCAATCTCCATCCAGTCGGATGTTGCGCTCTTCTTTATTTTGTTCGATTTAACTGCACCTGCTACCTGTATCTGTCCGCCAAAAAGCAACAGCTTTTCTGTAAGCGTAGTCTTACCGGCATCCGGATGGGATACAATGGCAAACGTTCTCCTCCTTGAAATCTCTTCTTCCATATACTATTATTACTCTTCTAAATCTAATTCACCTATCTTATCCTTCTTGTAATATTCCGATAACATACCCAATAGTTTGGATATTGCGCCAACTGCTTGAGCAGTAGATTCTGAAATCTGTGTATGTTGCAATCTTAACAGTAACACACCGTATAACATATCAAAACAATCACGAAGTTCTTCTGTATCGGTTCTATTGTTCTTTTTGCGAAACTCCACAATAAAGGGAAGCACCTTATAATATAGTTCACGATAATCTTCCGTTTTAACAGAAGATATAAGACGATTATGCAAATCGGTCAGCAACACAATAATATTCTCATTAATCTGCAGATGTCCCTTAGTCTTTTTATCTTCGGACAGCATCATCTCTATCAGGTTGCGGAACCAGTCAAGCCACTCAGACTGTTCTTGTTCCGAACGACCACTCTGTTTAACTACAAGGCTATCCAATTTATCAATATCAAAACCTGCAGCACGAACAACGTCCTCCATCTGCCACATATATAGCAGATATTCAGCTATATTTTTTTCTCTTAAATCTCTTGATAAGAACATATTATATAGTTGCTAAAGTATAAATACACCACACAATAGATGCCGCTATCAACACACAACCCAGTATTCTGTTTATCATCCATATACCACGTAAATCAAACCGGTTTCTCAGTTTGTTTATCAGGAATGACAAAAATAGCCACCAACACACATCACCACCTATCACCGATGCAAATGCAATAGTCTTTTTTACCCCTTCAAATTCACTTATTGGAAATGAGAAATAAGCAAACATTCCCAGATATATAAAGATTACCAAAGGATTTGCTATAGCAACCAAAAAACCGGAACCTGTATATGACAATAGTGATTCATCTTTCTGACTTGTCTGTTTCTGCTTTGCCAACGGATTATTACGTATAGTATGAATTCCGAATATGAGCAACAGGGCACAACCCACCATCTTTACTATAAAAAAGGTCTGTTTCTCTTGAAGAAAATCCATTACCAATGAGAGTCCAAACGATGTACACAATATATATATGGTATCGCTTATGGTAACTCCCAATCCAGACATAAATCCCTTTAACCTTCCCTTATTGAGAGTTCTTTGAATACACAACACGCCCGACGGCCCCGTAGGTGCGGCAGCCAATAATCCTATTACAAATCCTTTCAGTATAACTTCCAGAAAAGTAAAATCTATGGGCGATACAAATAGTGTATTCATTATTCAATCAATATTTATCAATCCAGACGAGCCCCTATAGGCATTTTTATTCCAAACATCAGATTTGCGCCAAATTCATCTACAGGTATAAACTGTGGGTTAAGATTTGCTTTTATACCATCGCTGGCAATAAAGAAATTAAAGCCTGCCGGATGAATATTGAGCATAAACCCAAGCATTGTACCATAATTTGATGTAAATGCCACGTTACCTGACAGTTCAAACCATCTTAATGGTGACAAAACAATAGATGTACGAGATTCGGTATATTTGTAGGTACCTGTACGACAAGTAAACAGTTCACCTACTGATATCCAGTCAACAAAAGGTAGTGAATATTCTACACCCAATCTGAATGTTGCGCCCAAATTTACATTCTTTGTTTCTGATGGCATCTGGTATATTTTCAGCAAATCCTGAAAATCTTCACCCAACTGTTCCATCTCCTCTTCGGCAGCATCATCACCCATAACATCATAATTGTCAAAGCCATCAAAAACTATATCTTCGTTTTTAGTTTTACCAACAACAATATCTTTCCACTTAATTGCACCTATATCTGTTACAGAAGCAGACAGAGACAGTCCTTCCACCAAATTACTGAAATCGTAATATGCACCTAAATCCATGGCGAAACCACTGCTTGGGAGCCCCTCGAATACAATTTCTTCTTCAAATCCATCTATTGTTCCATCTTCAGCCTTTGTTACAATCACACCCGGAGCAGCCACCTGCATAGTAGCATTAGCATTTACTATCCATTCATTGCCGGAAATATTTGCCTTCATTCTATCAATGTTAGCATCGGCATAGGCAACGCCGGAAAGAAATTTCAAATTAACACCAACTTTCAAATTATCAATAATTTCTCTTGAGTAACCAATCATAGATTCCATATAGGTTACACTATTGATATTCATATTTTCAATAAGATAATTTCCATTTGAAAGTCCTGCTTTCATAAATCCGAACATCTGTTTTGGGATAGATACCTGTTCTCTGTTTCTCAATGTAAATCCCATGGTTGCATAACCACCAAATGCACGAAAGCCAAGAGATAGAATCTCCATATCGAAAGAGACTCCGAACTTTGAATTATCAGGCAACGCATTCATGAATCTGTTTCTGTCAACTTCGCTACTCATAAAGGTTGTAAGCATACCCGGAGAGCTCTTTGATTCATACAGGAAGTTTGACAATCCAATATTTCCATTCAAAGAGAATGTTGTTCCACCTATCACCGGCAATGACAGATAACCACGTTCCGGAGCAAGAGCCGGATTTAACTTATGTCTGTCAAACGAACCGTCTAGAAAATAACTGGAATTCTGGGTTTGAGCCACAGAGGGAACTGTCAACAACAAAGAGAGTACTATTGTTAATGCCGATTTTATATCTATTCTTTTCATAATTCTCATATTATTTATCGTTATCTGTAAAATCAAGAACAACACCATCCGGTATCTGTATCACTGCATCTGTAATATGCAAATACTGCGTACTGCGCAACTCTGATGTCTCATTCTCCATAGAAACACATTCAGCTTTTATTACTAAAGCATCTATTAGAGAGATTGCCCCTTCTTCAATATCTACATCCAGTTCAAAGAGCGATTTTGATGGAGTTTCATCTGAACCCGGAGCCACTTGTACTGTAGATATTGTAACACCCTTCTGCATTACATTGCCCTCTATATCAAGCGGTATTGCAGTTACATTCAATCCCAGTGGAACTGTACTCTCTATATTGGCACTCAATTTGAGACCCACCTGTTTGGTAATATCTGCCAAATCGGCAAACAGATCTTCCTGCAAACCGGAAACAGTATCGGTATATTCCAAATACAATTCATCGAATGTCAGTGGAACTGTCACATCAAAATTGGCATCCACAGCCAATTCACGCTGTAAATCAGCATAGTGATAATCGGCAGGATTGGTCATACTTGTATCGGCTGTTGCAACCAATGAGAAAATCACAGAATCAGGTATTGTTGTAAGAAGTTCCGAAAGACGGCTTATTTGAACATAAATAGAATCGCCGGTAACAGATTCTTTGTCTTCGTTTTTCTGGAATATAATAGTTGTTGTACGCTGCTCTTCATCACGACCGCAAGCCGGAATACGTACTATTCCTCTGTCCGGACGGATATCTTCACCTATAGATGAACCATCATTCTTTTTGGAATTAAGAACTATATCCAAATCAATAGGAATTGAGAAATTGGTTGTGAAGTTAATTGTTATTTGAGGTGCAGCCAGAGAAAGCCTGTTATTATCACTCTGCAAAAATGACAAATCATCGCCTAAGTCAAGTGCTATAGCCTCATTAACCGGTTCTATTTCAGGGAATACTTTACCTGTAAACGATTTAACTACTACTCTACCAATATTAACTGTTGGTGTTATTGTAATATCCTGAAGTTCACTGCTTGAAATTTCCTGATTGACCACCTTTACAGAGCCACTGAATTTAACCTGCTGGTCTTTCAAAACAAGTCTGTTTTTACCATCCACCTTCTGAGTATATAATGGATTTGTAAAATCAAAACCTTTAACTTCTATACCATCTATAACAAAGCCTTTACCATTTGAAGAAAGTTCGTCTTTTGTAAGATTACCATTCAGTTGCAAACCATTTGAAAGCAGTTTAATTCTTTCATCATCACCTGTATATGCAAGTTCAATAAACGAAGGGAATTCAAGAACAAAATTATCCAACAGAATATTATCTATTGTGGTTGGAACACCATCGAACTGCATTGCAACCTCTATTGATGCGCTGTTTTCCAGTTCAATATTCTTAACCATCAACAACATATCATCTATCTCTTCATCAATACTTATTACAGTACTGTCTTGCATTTCGGAAGTGATGACATCTGTTACCACATTGGCATTGTCTATAACCAATTCACCCCACATTGTTATTGTTACATCCTGAGATGAAAGCTTTTCAACATCGCTCAAGCCTACATTTTCCACTTTACCAATATAGATTTCGCCACCATAATTTACCTGGTCATCAATTGTAATTTTACCATCTACAATAGATTTATCAGCAATATTTATTCTTTTTGGTTTAAGCATTATGGTATTACCGATAATTTTAGATGGATTCAACACAAACCTGTTTGATTCATCAATATTGGCAATCAGATTACCCTGTTCATCTACACAACCTCCGGCAAATTCAAACATATCGGGAAGTTGTACATAGAAACCACCTAAAGATTCATCAAATGAGAAAGGATCCAAATCCAATGCAGAGATTTGCAATTTTATAAAACTCTCATCTTCAATAAAAGTAATATCGTTTATCTTTGAAATATCTTCCAAACCATCTACTTCTGCATCAATGGCAACAACATTATCGTCCAGTTCTATCTGTTTGGTTTTTGTAGTAACGGTCAAATCTTTAAGAGCCAGTTTCTCTTCAAGTCCCATTGTCATATCGAGAGATTCCTTTCCTATCAAGTATGGCTGACCCTTAACCACAAAAGTCATATTATACTTAATTTCATCGGTGTATGTCATAGTAGATGTAGAACCTTGGTCCACACCTCTATTCAGATTCATCTGCTTGACATAGAAGCTAAGTGGCAGGTTTGTAGGATTATTCGGATCAACAAGAGTTCCAATTTTATTCACAAATAGAGAATCCGATGCCGGCATTTCCAACTTAAATATATGACCATTTTCAATTGTTACATAATGGCCAAGTTCATAAAGAGGGTCTTTTTCCAGAACTATCTCTTCAGGGAATTCTACAGTCAGGCTTTTAACATTATAATATGGATCTATAAACAGTGCATCAACCTGCTTCAGATTTACATCAAATTCTATAAGCTGACCATTTTCAGAATTCATATTCTTATCGTCTGCAAAATAGATAGTATTGATAGTTTCTACATCAGTTGGGAATTGGTCATATTCAAAATCAAATTCAACTGTTGTCTCCGGTATTTCTACTTCAAAACCTACTCTTGGTAATTCATAATCAGAGCCGTCAACTGTTATTGCTGTATCAATATGAATGGGATAAGAAGTACCCAGAACATTTGCAACATAATCAAATTTTATTGGCAATTCAAAATCTTCAAAAGTTCCTTGTGGAGTTATATTTGGAGTTTGAACCTCAAATACGGTATCTATTGTAATGCTATAACCATTTACATTTACACTCTTTGTAAATGGCACTTCCAGAATCTCCGGTAGTCCTTCCACCTCTATAGGGTTATTGTTCTGCGATTTGCTGAACATTGGAAGCGATTCATTGATTGTCTGTAGATCTATTTCATCAATATCTATACTGAACACCTCTTCTGTTCTGTCCAATACAACATTGTCAGGTGTTGGATCTTCAAAAGTTATCTCAATGGGATCTATATCCGGATTATCAATTTCAAAACTTATTTCATCTACGTCAATAGTGATTCTATCTACACTATCACTCATAGAGATGCCATATAAAGAGCCGTCAAGTTTCTTTATCAGCGCATCAGGATCGTCAGCATCTACCTGAATTAACGAATCCAGATAAATCTTACTCAGATTACCTACCGGCAAAGACAAACCGGATTGTGCCAATTGCATATCCAGTTTAATATCTTTGTTCAAATCCAATTCCTGTGTCTGTTTTACACACGATGTCAAACATGCAACGGATATTGCACAAATACCATAAACAATTCTGTAGATTCTTCTCATAGTCAATATTCAAATGTTATGAAATGCAAAGTTAAACTATTAGAATACAATAATTATTCGATTTTTACATTTTTTGCAATTTTATTTTTTATAGGGCATTTTTCTTTATTCCCCAGACCAATACAGTATCATCAAAAATGGTATAATCAAACTTATAAATATCATGACGGTTATTATTCTGCTCTATTAAAATAGAACCTTCACTATTTACCTTGAAAGGATGAACCAACATTGATTCACTAAAATCCACAACAGAGTGCCCAACAATTTTATACAAAGTCTCTTTGGCGGACCAACAGATTGTTGACACGGTCTTATCCGGATGTTTCATAAGTTCTGCATATTCTTCCACACCCATAAAGCGTTTTGCAACCTTTACAGTGCGTTCTGATATGGGTTCAATATCTATCCCCACCTGATATTGATTCAAGCCCAATATCACTGCAACAAAACCTTTAGTATGCGATATACTGAGATTGTAGTCACCACTATTCAACATGGGTTTTCCTGATGGTTCATATGTTATGACGACATCTTCATTGGGTAGTAACGTATGCAGCAACACCCTTACAGCGATTTTTTCAATTAATTTCTGCTTATTGAGATTTGATTCTGACAACAATTGCAGTTCTTTGTCTTCCGTATATAAAGACAAGAGAGTTTCGAGAGTCTCTTCTATTTTCCAAACTCCAATTACAATACCCTCATCACTCTTTATTCTCTTGTAAAGAGCCATACACCTAACTGCTTTATTTCTTTTTTATCTCTACCTGAATTCTGGCTATTCTTCTGTCTTTCTTTTCTATCACCTTGAAAGCTATCTCTCTGCACTTCAATTCTTCTCCCTTACGTGGAAAATCGCCCTTCATTTCCAAAAGCCAACCTGCTAAAGTATCGGCTTCGCCCATATCTTCCAGATAATCCTGTTCGTCCAATTCCACTATCTTAAAAAATTCAGAGAGAGGAATTTTTCCATCAAAGACATAACGATTTTCATCTAATTCAACAAACAGAGAATCATCTTCGTCAAATTCGTCATTTATTTCGCCGAGTATCTCTTCAATAACATCTTCCAAAGTTACCAAGCCCGATGTACCGCCAAATTCATCAACAACTATGGCAATATGTATTCTACCGGTCTGGAAGTCATGCAACAAATCATCAATTTTCTTCGATTCAGGAACAAAAAAGGCCGGACGGATAAGTGATTGCCATTTAAAATTATCACCTTTATCTAAATAAGGTATAAGGTCTTTGATATAAAGTACACCTTTTATATTATCGGAAGTACCTGAATAGACAGGAACTCTGGAATATATGTTTTCAGCAATACATTTCATTACACTTGAAAAGGATGATTTGATATCCAGCATAACCATATCCAGACGAGAAGTCATTATATCCATCACCGTTTCATCACCAAAACGAATAACACCTTCAAGCATCTCCTGTTCTTCGTGAATATCGTCAGAATCGGTCAATTCAAGAGCATACTCCAGTTCATCTACCGATATGTTATACTTTTTCTTCTTTACCAACTTGTCCGCCAAAACATTCGATTTCATAAGCAGGCTGGAGAGCGGTTTCAGCACCACAACAAATATGGCTAAAACAGGCGATGCTTTGCGAACATACGACAAAGAGTTGTGTGAAGCATACAGCTTTGGAATAATCTCTCCAAATAACAACAAGACAAAAGTTAGAAGTACAGTCAGCACTACAAACTCCAACCATTTGGCTGTTCCAAAATCTATTATTTGGCTAAAAGATAGATCCAGAAGCAGAATAATTGCCACATTTACCATATTATTGGCTATAAGTATGGTTGCCAACAATCTTTCTGAATCACCCAGTAGGTTATCAACTCTTCTATCTGCATTAGACTCTCCCCGCTTTACTATTTTCATATCTTCCGGCGACATAGAAAAAAACGCAATCTCTGAAGCCGATACAAAAGCAGATACTACCAACAACAACAGGGCCGTTACCATTGCGATAACGGTCCCAATTGTAGGATACTCAAATGTGACACCAATAAAACTATCCATTTCCAGTTCCTTATGTTTTAAAAATTAGAATGGCAAATCGGAATCCGATTTAGGTGGCACCTGATTATCAGGATTTACAGCCTGACCACCAACCTCCTGTTGTTTTTGTTGACTTCTTGAAGATAGCATCTCAAAAGAATCGACAAATATTTCCGTTACATAACGTTTAACGCCATTCTGATCATCATAATTGCGATACCTGATTGCGCCCTCAACATAGAGTTTGTCCCCTTTGTGCACGTATTTTTCAACGGTTTCTGCCAATCCGCGCCAAAAGACCAGATTGTGCCATTCTGTTCTCTCCGGTACTTGCGTACCATTTTGTAACGTATATGCGCGATCTGTTGTAGCAAGAGTTAGATTTGCCACACAAACATGATTATCCAGATATCTTACATCCGGATCCTTGCCTACGTTACCAATCAATGTTACTTTGTTTACTGACATAATAAATTGGTATTAAAAAATTACATTGGCAAATATAGTACATTCTTTCGAAATTGTGCAACAAGTTTTTGATATTAAGAGTTCAGAAACATTATTTCACACAAAATCTTAAAAATAAAAGCAAAATCTTTTGTGAGTATTTTCAAAAGAACTAAATTTGCAACTCGAAAATTTAAAAAGAATTTGATTAAATAAAGTAAATTATGACTAAAGCAGAAGTTGTAAAGGAGATTGCCAATAGAACAGGCCTTGATAAAGCTGATGTTCTAAATTGTGTGGAAGGATTTATGGAAGTAATTAAAGACTCTCTCGCACAGGAGGAGAATGTATATTTGAGAGGTTTTGGTAGTTTCATTGTTAAGAAAAGAGCAGCTAAGGCAGCAAGAGATATTCTTAAGAACACTACAATAACTGTTCCTGAACACAATATACCGGCTTTCAAACCTGCAAAGGTTTTTGCCGCAGCTGTTAGAAAATAATAATTAACATAATAAATTTTGAACTATGCCAAGCGGTAAAAAGAAAAAGAGACACAAGATGTCAACGCATAAGCGTAAAAAGAGACTGAGAAAGAACAGACATAAGAGCAAATAAGTCTCTGTCAAAAAGCACAAAGAACAAACTTGCAGAAAGGTCATACGTTTCAACACAAGTTTGTTCTTTGTTTTAGAGTGTAATCCTAAATTATTGTTAGATGACCAGCGAACTTATCATTAACGTACTACCCGAAGACATCTCAATAGCAATCACTGAAGACGACAGATTGGTTGAATACCAGAAAGAGAGCAGAGAGATGAATTTTTCAGTGGGTAACATCTATTTGGGCAGGGTAAAAAAAATGATGCCCGGCTTGAATGCCTGTTTCGTTGACATAGGTTCAGACAAGGAGGCCTTTCTTCATTATCAGGATTTAGGACCACAATTTACATCATCACAAAAATATCTCAAGCAGTTACAAAGCAACAAAAAGAAGATGTTGCCATTTGCAAAGGCAGAACTGTTAGAGGAGCAAAACGAACCAAACGGAGGCATATCAACTGTAATTCAACAAGGAGACGAACTACTTGTTCAAGTTACTAAGGAGCCTATCTCCACAAAAGGGCCACGACTTACCTGTGAATTATCATTTGCAGGTCGATATTTGGTACTGATACCATTCACCAACAAAGTATCGGTATCTTCAAAAATCAAATCGAGTGAAGAAAAAGCCAGATTAAAACAGCTTATCCAAAGCATTAAGCCAAAGAATTGTGGAGTAATAGTTAGAACCGTTGCAGAAGGAAAAAAAGTTGCCGAACTGGACAACGAACTCTCTATTCTCTATCACAGATGGGAAGAGAGCCTAAGCAAAGCTCACCAAGCAGTTAAACCGCCGCAACTCATCTACGAAGAGACCAGCAGAACCATTGCCCTGCTTAGAGATTTACTCAATCCGTCATACGAATCAATTCATGTAAATGACGAAAAGACATACAATGAGATAAGGGATTATGTTTCCATTATTATTCCTGAACGCACCAGCATTGTGCATCTTTACAAAGGCGAACTACCTATCTTTGACAATTTTGGAATAACCAAACAGATAAAATCGTCGTTCGGAAAAATAGTATCATATAAAAGCGGAGCATACCTAATCATTGAACATACAGAAGCACTTCATGTTGTAGATGTAAATAGCGGTCATAGAATTAAAGCAGGAAATCAGGAGGAGAATGCATTGGAAGTAAATTTGGGCGCTGCCGATGAATTGGCACGACAATTACGTCTAAGAGATATGGGTGGCATTATAGTAGTAGATTTCATTGACATGAATCTGGCAGAAGACAAACAGAAACTCTACGAAAGAATGTGCCAGAATATGCAACGCGACAGAGCAAAGCATACCATATTACCTTTAAGTAAATTCGGACTGATGCAGATAACCCGTCAGAGAGTGCGGGCTGTAACCAACGTTCCTGTTGATGAAACCTGTCCTACATGTTTTGGTAAGGGAACTATTCCGCCATCAATCTTGTTAACAGATACAATAGAGAACAAGATTGCATACATAGTAATTGCGATGAAGAAAAAGAGATTTAAGCTACATATACACCCTTATGTGGAAGCTTTTATAGCCAAAGGTCTGTTACCTCTTAAATTGAAATGGAGATTCAAGTATGGTTGGGGAATAAAGATTATTCCAGATCAAAGCCTGCCATTCCTTTCATACAAATTCTTTGATGCCGACGGTTCAGAGATAGATGTGAAAGAGGAACACGAATTGGTGTAAGCAGAAAAAAATGGAGTCAGCTTTTATAGCCGACTCCATTTTATTTTATCTTACTTCAAGTATTTGACCTACTTTTAAAGTACTATTTTCGTCCAAACCGTTACGTCTCATCAAGGATTTCAGTCTTATACCATACAATTGTGATATGGACCACAAACTTTCACCACTGCTAACAGTATGCTCTACATATAATTTATCAGCTTTCCTTTTTTTACGTTCCAAATATATAACACTACCGGATTCAGGTATATAGCCACGTCCTATTTCGTTATATCTTCTAAGCTTCATTCTGGTCATGTCAAACTCTTTTGCTATATCTTTCAGCGACTCGTCACCACCTATTTTTATATACAATAGGCCATTCGAAATATATGGTTGATGAGCAAATACAATATCCTGAGACGATTTACCTGAATATCTGCGTTTACCACCTTTATCATACATATCCAGATCATACCTCTCAATAATCTCTATCAGTTTTTCTGCATACGCCGGATTTGTAGCATACCCGGCTTTCTTCAATCCTTTGGCCCATCCTTTATAATCAGTAGGCTTCAAATCGAATAAAAATGCATATCGGCTATGCGTGGTAAGAAACAGAGAATGATCTTCAAATGAACCTTCCACATTTCTATATACTCTAAAACAATCATCACGTCTGTCGTCATCATGATACATTCTTTTACCGGACCAATCCGAATGACACTTTATACCAAAATGGTTGTTTCCTTCAACAGCCAACATACTCCTGCCGGCATCCGATTCCAACAGTCCCTGAGCCAATGTAATACTGGCCGGAATACCATATTTCTTCATCTGAGCAACAGCCAAATGTTTATATTTGTCTATATATTGCTGATGGGCACTACTCTGCGCCATCGCCAAACATGACACAGACCATACCATAAGCAACAAACATAATCTCTTATACATCATCTTTACTATATCAAATTATGTCGCGAAAATAGCATAAATATGCGACATTTTAAGAAAAATGCAGTAATTTTGGAGGCCCATTTTTAGTTAACACTGACAACCTGTCACCGAAATAATGTGGCAAGATATTTGTTTAGCCTATTGTATGAATTATTAAGATAAAAATAATATGTCAGAAGAGGATTTAAAACGCGAAACTGAAGAGCAGGAAAATGTTACTACAGATAGTTGTAACGAAGAAATGGATGTTAACAACGATGCCTCACAAGAAGATAGTGTTGAGTCACAACTTGCAGCAGCCAATGCCAAAATTGAGGAGTTGCAGGACAAATACTTACGTCAGGTAGCCGAATTTGACAATTACCGCAAACGTACCATAAAGGAGAAGGCTGAACTGATAAAAAACGCTTCTGCAGACATACTGACAGATTTACTTCCATTTATTGACGATTTGGAACGCGCAATTGCAAATTCTGCAAACAGTGACGATTTCAACGCATTGAAAGATGGCATAGAGATTATATACAATAAATTGATGCATACACTGCAACAAGACGGATTGCAAAAGATTTCACCGGTAGGCGAAATCTTTGATACCGATTTTCATGAAGCAATTGCTCTTCTGCCGGCACAGGACGAAGAATCAAAAGGCAGAGTGATTGATTGCACAAGAGATGGATATAAACTTCATGATAAAGTTTTAAGACATGCTCAAGTAGCTGTTGCACAATAAATGAAAATACCGCATTATGGCTAAGAGAGATTATTACGAAGTATTGGGAGTGGACAAAACTGCCACTGCCGATGAAATTAAGAAAGCATATAAGAAGAAGGCTATCCAATACCATCCGGATAGAAACCCCGACAATAAGGAGGCTGAAGAGAAGTTCAAGGAAGCCGCCGAAGCGTATGGTGTTCTTAGCGACCCTGACAAACGTAGCAAATATGATCAATTTGGCTTTGACGGACTGAATGCATCCGGTGGAGCAAGCGGATTTGGAGGTGGTATGTCTATGGACGATATCTTCTCCATGTTTGGCGACATCTTCAGTGGTAGCGGATTTGGAGGTTTCGGTGGATTCGGAGGCGGCCAAAGCCGTTCCCGAGGCGGTGAACGTAAATTCAAAGGCGCAGATGTTAGGATTAAAGTATCTCTTACCATACAAGAGATAAATAGCGGAGTTACCAAAAAATTCAAAATCAAGAAACTTGTTCCTTGTACACATTGCAACGGAACCGGTGCTGAAAATGGTTCTGGAACGGAGACCTGTCCTGACTGCAATGGAACAGGAACTGTAATCAAGACTCAACAGAGTATTTTTGGCATGATGCAGACACAAACTGTCTGCCCTCGTTGTAACGGACAAGGCAAAATTATAAAGAACCGTTGCCCTCATTGCAGCGGAGACGGTGTGGTATATGGCGAAGAACTGGTAGAAGTTAAAATTCCTGCCGGTGTGGCAGACGGAATGCAACTTGTGGTTGAAGGAAAGGGTAATGCCGGTAAACACAACGGTTATCCCGGCAATCTCCTCATAGTAATAGAAGAACAGCAACACAAGGATCTTATACGTGACGAAAACGACTTGATATACAATCTTTTGCTTACAGTCCCACAAGCCATTTTAGGTGGAACAGTAGAGGTTCCTACCATTGATGGAGCAGTAAAGCTAAAAATAGAACCGGGTACCCAACCGGGAAAGGTATTAAGACTTCGCGACAAAGGTTTACCCATACTGCATAGCAATAGAAAGGGCGATATGCTGGTAAATGTAAGCGTGTATATACCGGAAAAACTATCCAGAGATGAAAAAGAGGCCATAGAGAAACTCTCTTCATCGGATAGTTTCAAACCAAATTTATCTATCAAAGAGAAGATATTCAAGAAGTTTAGAAATATATTTGAGTGACTTTTTTTACATTCATCAGATGACATACCACCAAGCAATAGAATACCTATATTCAAAAGCCCCTATGTTTCAGAACGTAGGAGACAAGGCATACAAAGAAGGATTATCCAACACCGTTATTTTGGATAATATGACGGGACACCCCCATAGGTTATTCAAAAGCATACACGTAGCTGGCACCAATGGTAAAGGCAGTGTATCGCACACAATTGCAGGTATTCTACAGTCAACTGGGTTAAAAGTAGGATTATACACATCGCCACATCTGGTAGATTTTAGAGAAAGAATAAGAATAAACGGCCAGCCTATAGACCAGAATTTTGTAGTTAAGTTTATTGAAGACTATAAAGATGTAATTGAAGACATCAAACCATCTTTTTTTGAAATAACTACAGCCATGGCTTTTAGTTATTTTTCTGAAAGTGAAGTAGATATAGCCGTAATAGAGACCGGACTGGGTGGCCGATTAGACTGTACAAACATTATAAAACCGGTACTATCCATAATAACCAATATTGGATTTGACCACACTGCATATTTAGGTAATACCCTTGAACAGATAGCAGCAGAAAAAGCCGGTATTATAAAGCCCAAAACAGCAGTTGTAATAGGCGAACACACTCCTGAAACAAAGGTTGTATTTGAAAAAAAGGCAAGAGAGAGCGAATCGACCATTGATTTTGCTCAGGACAACAATCTCATACTATCGGAAGAGTGTAAAGAAATTGACACTATATACTACCATACTGAGAGTATTCCCACTATAAAAAGTGAATTGGCTGGATATTGTCAAAAGACAAATGCCAATACCATACTCCATTCAGTAGAGATGTTACGTAAACTTGGATTTAAAATAACCGACAAAGATATTCTGAAAGGTTTTGAAAGTGTAATTGAGATGACCGGTTTACGAGGCAGATGGCAAAAGGTATCATCATACCCTCTTATTGTGTGCGATACTGCGCACAACAGCCATGGTATGAAGTACATAGCCCAGCAATTACAGAATTTTTCTGACGAAGGCAAATATGCCAACATCAGGATTGTGATAGGCATGGTTAAAGACAAAGATATTAATGCCACACTATCACTGCTACCAAAGAATGCTAAATATTATTTTACACAGGCAAGCGTAGAACGCAGTATAAATGTAGCAGAACTTCAGAAAATTGGATTGTCATTGGGACTGCACGGAAACACATACAACACTGTACCACAAGCCATAGCGGCTGCCAGAGCAGAAGCGGCTGCCAATGACTTTATCTTTGTAGGAGGAAGTACATTCGTTGTTGCAGACCTTCTAAGTATGGTAGAATTCTATATTCAGGGTTAACTTTTATCTATATTTATTTGCTATAGTTGTTGATTTTTCGTTAATTTGCCTTGTTATTAACATAGAGTAACCAATTAACGAAATATCATTATGAACAATTTCTACATTGAGAATAACCTTTCAGGTTTAAAAAGAGAAAATTTCCAAGGCATTATCCAAGGTAAAAAGACAGATTTATACATACTTAAGAACAAAAGCGGTTGTGAAATTGCAGCTACCAATTTTGCAGGAGCATTACTATCCATAATGATGCCTGACCGTAATGGCAAGATGGCAAGTGTAGTTATGGGGCACGATAGTCTTGAAAATGTAATGAACAGCAAGGAAGAATTTCTGAGCACACTTATAGGACGCTATGGTAACCGTATTGCAGCAGGTAAATTCACACTAGATGGAAAACAATACAGTGTAGCCCTAAACAACGGAGTAAACCATCTACATGGCGGACCAACAGGATTCCACAAACGTGTATGGGATGCAGAACAGATTGATCAGCAGACATTAAAATTACACTACACTGCAGCCGATGGAGAAGAAGGTTTTCCAGGCACACTCAGTATTGATGTAACATACAAACTGACAGATAACAATGAATTTGTAATTGAATACGAAGCAACTACAGACAAAAAGACTATACTGAATCTAACACAACACGCATATTTCAATTTGAATGGAATGCGTAAAGATACTCCTTCCGTATTGGATTATGATTTGACACTTAACGCAGACCACTATATTCCTATTGATGACACAGCTATTCCATTGGGTACTATAGACAGTGTAGAGGGAACAGCATTCGATTTCAGAACACCACACAAAGTAGGAGAAAGAATAGAAAGTTCACAGCAGACAGCAAATGGTAACGGCTATGACCACTGTTGGGTACTTAACAAGAGAGAACCGGGCGAACTGAGCTTTGCCGCCAAATGTTATGATTCTGAAAGCGGCCGCTATCTGGAGTGTTATACAACAGAACCGGGAGTTCAGGTATATAGCGGAAACTACTGTAGCGGAAGCACATGTGCACATGGTTCTACACTTCCAAAACGTTGTGCAATCTGTTTTGAGGCTCAACATTTCCCAGACAGTCCTAACAGACCATATTTCCCATCGACAGTGCTTAATCCGGGTGAAGTTTATACACAAACCACTATTTATCGTTTTGGTGTTGAATAATAAACATTCTGGCTGTCATGGACAATTCCACATTGGGAAAAATATTTGCTGAAAAATTCGGTTATAACGGAGAACAATACTTTGCTCCGGGTAGAATTAACCTGATAGGCGAACATACCGACTACAACAATGGTTTCGTTATGCCGGGTGCTGTTGATAAAGGTATTACCGCAGAAATATCTGCTAACGGATTAACCGTTGTAAGAGTTTATGCGCTCGACATGCCGGATAATAAGCAGTATGTAGAATTTGAATTAGATCAGGAAACAAAGCCCAAGTATCATTGGGCTTGCTATGTTTTTGGAGTTTGCAAAGAGATGATGAAACGTGGTATAGAGGTAAAAGGCTTTGACGCAGCCTTTACAGGAAATATACCTGCAGGTTCCGGTATGTCATCATCGGCAGCACTTGAAAATGTCTTTTCAATAGCCCTAAACGATATTTTTGCAAACAATAGTATAGATAAATTTGAACTGGCAAAAATTGGGCAAGCTACAGAACACAACTATTGCGGTGTAAAATGTGGCATAATGGATCAGTTTGCTTCTCTATTTGGCAAAAAGAACTGTCTTATCAGGTTGGACTGTCGAACATTGGAATACAAATACTTCCCATTTCAACCTGAAGGATACAGACTAACTCTTATAAATTCTTGTGTAAAACATTCGTTGGGCACAGAATACAACGAACGTAGAGAGAGTTGTGAACATGTTGTTGCCTTGATTGCGAATCTTCATCCGGAAGTTAAATCGCTCAGAGACGCCAACATGTCAATGCTTCAAGAGGTAAAAGACCAAATTGACCATACCGATTTCTGCAGAGCTAAATACGTTCTCGGAGAGAAAGAGAGAGTACTTGCAGTTTGCGAAGCGTTGGAAACAGGCAACTACGAAACCGTAGGAGAAAAGATGTTCGAAACTCATTGGGGACTAAGTAAAGAGTACACAGTAAGCTGTGAAGAACTTGATTTCTTGGCCTCCATGGCACAAGAATCGGGAATTACCGGCAGCAGAGTTATGGGTGGAGGATTTGGTGGTTGCACCATTAACCTTATACCTGATACATTACACGATTCATTTATTGAAAAAACAAAGGTAGCCTTTAACGAAAAATTCGGACATTATCCGGAAGTTTATGAAATAGTTATTGGCGATGGCGCGAGAAAATTATGATAACAATTTAAATAATTAACAACAATGAAAAAAACTATTTTATCAGTTATTGCAATAAGTTGCATACTGGCAACAAGTTGCACAGAAAAGAAAGAGCCGGTTTTGAATCAGGCAGATTTCCAAACTGAGTTTACAGGAAAAAAGACCGATCTTGTTTGCCTGACAAACAAGAATGGTGCTGAAGTATGGGTAACCAATTTTGGTGCACGTATTGTAGCCGTTATGGTTCCAGACCGTGATGGTAATATGCAAGACGTTGTAATAGGTTTCTCAAACATCAAAGACTACACAACACAAGCCAGCGACTTTGGTTCAAGTGTAGGACGTTATGCAAACAGAATTAATCAGGGTAGAATAACACTTGATGGTGTTACCTATCAATTGCCACAAAACAACTTTGGCCACTGCTTGCACGGAGGTTGCACTTTGGAACCGGAGCCAATGGGTTGGCAGAATTTGGTATATGATTTTACATCCACAAAAAAGAACAGCGTAACATTGACCATGCAATCGCCTGATGGTGAAGCCGGTTTCCCGGGTAATGTTACAGCAACTGTTACATATACACTTACAGATGACAACGCTATTGACATTGTATGGAAGGCAACAACAGACAAAAAGACTGTTATAAATATGACCAACCACAGTTATTTCAATCTGAATGGTGATCATTCACTGCCTATCACAAACCACATTCTTACACTTAACGCAGACAATTTCACCCCTTGCGACAGCACTTATATGACTACAGGAGAAATTCTGCCGGTTGCTGGTACTCCAATGGATTTCACATCTCCAAAAGCTATTGGTCAGGATATCAACAAATACGAATATGATCAGTTAAAGAATGGAAATGGTTATGATCACAACTGGGTTCTTAACACCAAAGGTGATGAAACCAAATGTGCAGCAAAATTATACAGCCCTATAACAGGTATATATGTTGAAGTTTATACAAACGAACCGGGTATCCAGTTCTATTCAGGTAACTTCCTTGATGGTACAGGTACAGGCAAACAGGGACAGAAGATGGAACAGCGTACAGGTTGCTGTCTGGAAACTCAGAAATATCCCGATACTCCAAACAAATCTCATCTGCCTGGTTGGCCAAACGCAACATTGGAACCGGGACAAGAGTATTACAGCCGCTGTATCTATAAGTTCGGTGTAGAATAATTAATGATTTACTAACTATAAAACTAAAACAAATGCAAAGTATTTTAGAAGGATTAAAGAACAACGGTTTTGCTACCGTTGACTATCTTGTATTTTTTATTTATCTGGCAGTTCTGATATTCTTAGGAGTATTCCTGTCACGTAGCAAAGATGGTAAAGAAAAGGATTCCAAGGACTATTTCTTGGCAGGTAACACCCTTTCATGGTGGGCTGTAGGTGCATCTTTGATTGCGGCTAACATTTCTGCTGAACAGTTTATCGGTATGTCAGGTACCGCATTCAAATCAGGTATAGCTATTGCTGCTTACGAACTTATGGCTGCAGCTACACTGCTTGTAGTAGCAAAGTTCCTGCTCCCAACAATGATTAAGAAGAACATCTTCACCATTCCTCAGTTCCTACGTGAACGTTACAATTCAGGTACAGGTTTGGCATTCTCTATCTTCTGGTTGTTCCTCTATGTATTCATCAACCTTACATCAGTAGCTTGGTTGGGTGCTTTGGCTATTAAGCAGATTTTAGGTTTGCCAACAATAGACGGTATGTTCTTAGGTATGGAAGTTGATATGACCCTGATGGGTATTATCCTTGTTCTGTTCCTTGTTGCCGGTATCTATTCTATCTATGGTGGTTTGGCATCTGTAGCCTGGACTGATGTTATGCAAGTTACCTTCTTGGTAGGTGGTGGTCTTATCACTGCATACGCTGCACTTTCTGTAATTGCTACACAGTTGAATCTTGAAGGTGGTGCTTTAGCTGCATTGGGAGAAGTATTTAATGGTTTGAAGAGCATTGAAGGCGATACTCACTTTAATTTGGTAGTACAGCGTAACGCTGAACTCTACCCTGTTATCAATGGTACTGCTACACAGGCTTCTGACCCATATTTTGACATTCCTGGTATTGCAGTTATAGTAGGTGCTTTGTGGTTGACAAACCTTGGTTACTGGGGTTTCAACCAGTACATCATCCAGAAAGGTCTTGCAGCTAAGAGCCTTGCAGAAGCTCAGAAGGGTATGGTATTTGCAGCTTTCTTGAAGATTTTGATTCCATTTATAGTATGTATCCCTGGTGTTTGCGCATTCTACATTATGCACGAACAACCTGAAATGTTTGCAACATTGGCAGGTGGAATTGAACGTTCAGACGATGCATATCCATTCCTGATCAGAAACTTTACTCCTGTATTTGTTAAGGGTCTCTCATTTGCAGCTCTTGCAGCAGCAGTTATCTCATCATTGGCTTCAATGTTCAACTCTACATCTACAATCTTTACAATGGACATCTACAAGCAGTTCTTCAATAAGAACGCTTCTGAAAAGACCCTTGTAAATGTTGGTCGTCTGACTTCAATTGTAGCATTGGTATTGGCTCTTATCGCTGTTTACCCAATTATGGGTGGTGCTGACCAGGCATTCCAGATTATTCAGGAATATTCAGGTTTCGTATATCCGGGCGTTGTAGTTATCTTCGGTTTGGGTCTGTTGTGGAAACGTGCATCAGGTGCAGCTGCTGTTGTAACTGCTATCGGTACATTCGTATTCTCAATTCTGTTCAAGTTCTTGATGCCTGCAACTCCGTTCCTGCTCCGCATGGGTTACGTATTTGTATGCTTGGTAGTTATCTTCATCACAATGTCACTCTGCAGCAAGAAGACTGTAAAAGCAGAAGAGATTACAGAAGCTACTATCAAATCACAGCTCAAATGGTCTAAGATTCTCTTCATTGCAGCAGCTATCTGCCTGGTTATTGGCATAGCAGGTATGTGTTCTGAATACTTCCGCAGCTGGGGTATAGAGGCTATCTTCTTCTTGACAGCAATGTTTACTGTGTTGGGTATCTATCTGAATTCAAATGCTAAAGATAAAGTACAGGATGTTAAGGCATTGTCTGTCGACCTTACTTTGTTCAACACTGACAAGACATTCAGAATAGGTTCTGCACTTGTTATCATCATTCTGATTATTCTTTACATTGCTCTTTGGTAATAAGATGTTAGAAGAACTGAAAGAAAAAGTATTCAAAGCTAACCTCGATTTGGTAAAGCACGGATTGGTTATCTTCACATGGGGTAACGTAAGTGCCATAGACCGCGAAACTGGTTTAGTGGTAATCAAACCCAGCGGTGTTAGCTACGAAACAATGAAAGTGTCCGATATGGTTGTTGTAGATTTACAAGGCAACATAGTAGAGGGAGATTTGAATCCATCTTCAGACACCCCTACACATTTGGCACTTTATAGAGCATTTCCGGAGATAGGAGGAGTGGTTCACACCCACTCCACCTATGCTACGGCATGGGCAGAGGCCGGTAAGGATATACCAAATATTGGTACTACTCATGCTGACTATTTTCATCAAGCCATACCTTGCACTGCCGATATGACAGAAGCCGAGGTAAAGGGTGAATATGAACTTGAAACAGGAAATGTTATCATTAAGAGATTTGAGGGAATGAATCCGATTCACACTCCGGGTGTATTGGTAAAAAACCACGGTCCGTTCTCCTGGGGTAAGGATGCAAATGATGCCGTTCACAACGCAGTTGTTATGGAACAAGTTGCTAAGATGGCTTACATTGCATACGGAGTTAATCCAAACCTTACTATGAACAATCTACTTATTGAGAAGCATTTTAATCGCAAACATGGTCCTAATGCATATTACGGACAGAAAAAAAAGTAAACTATTATGATTAAAGCATTTGATAATTACGAAATATGGTGGGTAACCGGTGCACAACTTCTTTACGGAGGCGATGCAGTGGTTGCAGTTGACGGCCATTCAAAAGAGATGGTAGAGGGTCTTAACAACAGTGGTAATATTCCGGTTAAGATAGTATATAAAGGTACTGCAAACAGCAGTAACGAAGTGGAAGCAGTTATGAAGGCTGCAAACAATGACGAAAAGTGTATTGGTATTATCACTTGGATGCATACTTTCAGTCCTGCAAAAATGTGGATCAAGGGTTTACAGGCTCTTGAAAAACCACTTCTCCACTTCCACACACAGTACAACACAGATATTCCTTGGGATTCAATAGATATGGACTTTATGAACCTGAACCAGAGTGCTCACGGTGATATAGAGTTTGGTCATATCTGCACACGTATGCGTGTAGCTCGCAAAGTTGTTGTAGGACACTGGAAGAGCCAGGAAGCTCAGAAACAGATTGCAGTATGGAGCCGCGCTGCAGCAGGTAAAGCTGATGCACACAGCGTTCGCTGTCTGATGTTTGGTATGAACATGAACAACGTAGCCGTTACCGACGGTGACCGCGTAGAGTTTGAACAGCGCATGGGTTATCACGTAGATTACTACCCAGTTTCTTCATTGATGGACTACTTCAAGAAAGTTACAGATGCAGAAGCAGATGCTTTAGTAGAAGAATATAAGCAGCTATACACCATTAAGATAGACGAAAGTGGTGAAGAGGTTTACTGGGAAAAGGTAAAAAATGCAGCAAAGGCAGAAATTGCTCTTCGCCGCGTTCTTAAAGACGAAGGTGCTACAGCTTTCACAACCAACTTTGACGATTTGGGTGGTGCTGACATCAACGATCCTGAATTCCTTGGATTCGACCAGATTCCAGGTCTTGCTTCACAGCGTCTGATGGCAGAAGGTATAGGTTTTGGTGCTGAAGGTGACTGGAAAACAGCGTGTCTGTACCGTACACTTTGGATTATGAACCAAGGTATGGAGAAAGGTTGCTCATTCTTAGAAGACTACACCCTGAACTTTGCAGCAGACTGCACATCAAGTCTTCAGAGCCACATGCTTGAAATCTGCCCACTTATTTCAAGTGACAAACCAAAACTGGAAGTTCATTTCTTAGGTATCGGTATTCGCAAACAGCAGACCGCACGTTTGGTATTCACATCAAAGACTGGACATGGTATAAAGGCAACTGTTGTTGATTTGGGCAACCGTTTCCGTCTTATCACAAGTGAAGTTGAATGTATTGAACCAAAACCAATGCCTAAACTACCTGTAGCATCGGCTTTGTGGGTTCCACAGCCTACATTCGAAATTGGTGCAGGAGCATGGATTCTGGCAGGTGGTACACACCACAGTGCATTCTCATACGACATCACTGCCGAATATTGGGAAGACTTTGCAGAAATGTGCGATATAGAGTTCATCAACATCGATGCAAATACTACTATCAGCGGTTTCAAGCAGCAGCTACGTAACAACGAAGTTTATTATATGCTCAATAAAGCTTTGAAGTAATATGGCATACAATCCAAAATCAGTAATAGAATCAGGACAAGCCATATTGGGTATAGAGTTCGGTTCCACACGAATTAAAGCTGTACTTATAGACCCGGAATACAAGCCTATAGCTCAGGGTAGCCATACTTGGGAGAATCAGCTTGACAATGGCCTATGGACATACAGCGTGGAGAGTATTTGGTATGGACTTCAGGATTGCTATGTAAATCTACGTGCCAACGTAAAGGAACTTTACGATATAGAGATTGAAAATCTGGCTGCAATTGGTGTCAGTGCAATGATGCATGGTTATATGCCATTCAACAAAAATGGTGAAATATTGGTACCTTTCCGCACATGGCGTAACACCAACACCGGAAAGGCTGCAGCAGAACTGTCTGAACTCTTTGTATTCAATGTTCCTTTAAGATGGAGTATTTCACATCTGTATCAGGCTATTTTAGATAATGAAGAACATGTTAAGGATATAGACTACCTAACAACATTGGCAGGTTATATTCACTGGCAATTGACAGGCAAAAGAGTTCTTGGTGTAGGCGATGCATCCGGCATGATACCGGTTGACCCTGCTACAAAGAGCTACAATGCCACTATGGTTGAAAAGTTCGACAAACTAATTGAACCAAAAGGCTTTAGCTGGAAACTGCTTGACATACTTCCTGAATCACTGGATGCAGGTCAGGATGCAGGTCTGTTAACCGAAAAGGGAGCTCGTATGCTTGACGTTTCGGGACATCTTAAGGCAGGTGTACCTGTTTGTCCTCCTGAAGGCGATGCAGGCACAGGTATGGTAGCTACAAATGCTGTACGTCCACGCACAGGTAACGTTTCAGCAGGAACTTCATCATTCTCTATGATTGTATTAGAGAAAGATTTGAGCAAACCACACGAAGTTATAGATATAGTTACTACACCTGACGGCAGCCCTGTTGCTATGGTTCACTGTAACAACTGTACTTCCGATTTGAATGCATGGGTAGGACTTTTCAAGGAGTTCCTTGAAGTATCAGGTCTTCCTGTTGATATGAACACAATATTTGTCAATCTGTTTAACACAGCCCTTAAAGCAAATCCTGATTGCGGTGGTATTATCAGTTACAACTACGTATCGGGCGAACCTGTTACAGGTTTTGCAGACGGACGTCCACTGTTTGTACGTTCAGCAACCGACAAATTCAATCTGGCAAACTTTATGCGCGCTATAATAAGCGGTGCAATAGGTGTACTGAAGATTGGTAATGATATTCTTTTTAACGAAGAGAAAATTAAAGTAGATAGAATTACCGGTCATGGTGGTCTGTTTACAACACCTGTTGTTGGCCAAAAGATATTGGCAGCAGCTCTAAATTCACCTATCTCCTGTATGGAAACAGCAGGCGAAGGAGGACCTTGGGGTATGGCAATTCTGGCATCTTATCTGGTAAACAACAGCAAGAACCAATCACTTGCAGAATTCCTTGACGAAGCTGTATTTGCAGGCAATACAGGTACTGAAATAGCTCCAACTCCTGAAGAAGTTGAAGGTTTCAACACCTATATTGAAAACTACAAAAAATGCCTGGGCATAGAAAAGGCTGCAGTTGAATTAAAAGATTGAGAACTATCAGTTTTAATATTTGAAAAAGGGGATTTGTTTACAAGTCCTCTTTTTTCATTAGCTTTGCAAACAGCAAACTATTGCTTTATTAGATATAGATAAGGAAGTTTTTAGATACTGATTTAACCTATGAAATCAGGCTCTCAAAAGATTCAAAAGAGTGGACAATAATAGTTGGAGCGAAGTGATAAAAATTAAGGCGTTGAATTTAATTCAGCGCCTTAATACTTTATATCTGTTTGAATTATTTCAATGGAATACCATTTACTCGGTCCTGATGGCGTCCGCCTTCAAATGGAGTATTCAGATATTCATCCATAATTTTGGCAGCCATTTCGTTATCAATGAATCTTCCCGGCATAACAAGTACATTAGCATCGTTATGCTGACGAATAAGATGAGCAATCTCAGGAATCCAGCACAAACCTGCACGAATACCCTGATGTTTGTTCAATGTCATTGATATTCCTTCGCCACTACCGCACATAGCAATTCCTTTTTCCACTTCGCCGTTCTCTACACCTTCTGCCAACAGATGACCATAATCGGCATAGTTACAGCTATCGGGAGTAAAGGTGCCGTAATCTTTATACGGCAGACCTTTCTCTTCCAGATATTGTTTTACAAACTGCTTCAGTTCAAAAGCAGCGTGGTCACTTGCTATTCCTATCATATTAAAGGATTGACTTAACCTGATTGTAAACGTTTTCTGCTGTGAAGCCCAGCTTTTCATCAAGCACCTTGTAAGGAGCTGAGAAACCGAATGAGCTTAAACCCCAAACTTTACCGTTACCTGCTACCAAACCTTCAAGGTTTACAGGCAGACCTGCTGTAAGACCAAATTTCTTAGCTGATGCAGGGAGAATTTCTTCCTGATAGCAGCTGCACTGGCTACGGAACAGACCTTCTGAAGGAACGCTTACTATACGGCACTTGATACCATCAGCACGCAACAGTTCAGCACCTGCAACAAGTGTAGATACTTCAGAACCAGAAGCTAGCAGAATAACATCATAATCTGCATCTGAACCCTCTACTATGTAAGCACCCTTTGCTGCCTGTGAATAATCATTACCTGCAGGCAGGTTCTTGATATTCTGACGTGAAAGGATAAGAGCAGATGGAGTATCAATATTCTCCATAGCAAGTTTCCAGGATGCTGTTGTCTCTTCTGCATCGGCAGGACGGAGAACAAGCATTGAGTTCTTACCGTGGTGGTTCTGTAATTTTTCCATCAAACGAATCTGAGCCTCCTGCTCTACAGGTTCATGTGTAGGACCGTCTTCACCTACGCGGAATGCGTCGTGGGTCCAGATAAACTTAACAGGAAGTTCCATAAGAGCAGCCATACGAACTGCTGGTTTCATATAATCACTGAATACAAAGAATGTACCGCAAGCGGCAAATACACCACCGTGAAGAGCCATACCTATGCAGCAGCAAGCCATTGTAAGCTCAGCAACACCTGCCTGGAAGAAAGCACCTGAGAAATCACCCTTAACGAATGATGTGGTCTTCTTCAAGAAACCGTCTGTCTTATCTGAGTTAGAGAGGTCGGCTGAAGCACAAATCATATTTTCAACCTGTTCTGCCAAAACGCTCAATACAGCAGCACTTGCATTACGTGTAGCATCATCTGCCTTCTGCTGAACCTTACTCCAATCTACCTGAGGAGCTGCACCGCTGAACCATGCTTCCATCTTAGCTGCCTTTTCAGGGTTAGCCTTTGCCCACTCAGCTTTAACTGCATATTTTTTAGCGCAGATAGCTTTCAATTCTTCTGCACGTGCAGCATACAGAGCCTGAACTTCCGGGAAAATCTGGAATGGATTTTCAGGATCACCGCCAAGATTCTTAACTGTATTTACAAATGCATTGCCACCTAATGGTGCACCGTGTGTTTTGCAGTTACGTTCAAAGCTTGAACCATCTTCTTTAAGAGCGCCCTTACCCATTACACACTTACCAATGATAAGTGTTGGCTGGCCTTTAACTGCTTTAGCTTCTGTCAAAGCCTGACGAATCTGGTCGCAATCGTTACCGTTAATTTCAATTACGTGCCAGCCCCAAGCCTTATATTTAGCTGCTGTATCTTCTGATGTAACAGCTGCACATTCTGTTGAAAGCTGAATATCATTTGAATCGTAGAACATGATAAGGTTGTCCAAACCCAATGTACCTGCTATACGACCTGCACCCTGTGAAATCTCTTCCTGAATACCACCGTCAGAAATATATGCATAGATAGTGTGGTTCATAACCTCTTCGCCCAATTTAGCTGCGAGGAACTTTTCTGCAATTGCAGCACCTACTGCAAATACATGTCCCTGACCTAATGGACCTGAAGTATTCTCTATACCACGTTCCAAATCACGCTCAGGATGACCCGGAGTTGTTGAACCCCACTGACGCAAGTTAGCAAGTTCGTCCATTGAGAACTTACCAATAAGGCTCAACTGAGAATAGAGCATTGGAGCCATGTGACCCGGATCCAAGAAGAAACGGTCGCGACCTTCCCAAGATGGATTCTCAGGATCGTATTCCAGGAATTCAGAATACAGTACATTGATAAAATCGGCACCACCCATTGCACCGCCCGGGTGACCTGATTTTGCTTTCTCAACCATTGAAGCAGCAAGAATACGAATATTATCGGCTGCTTTGTTCATTAGTTCTTTACTATTGTTCATATCTGTAAATAATTAATTGTACTTTTTTGCTTTTTACAATTTACAAAAGTAAAAAACAAAGTTGAAAACACCTAATTTATATAAAAGAATGACAAGGTGCTAACTTAAATATTTTCAAAAAACAGAGAGCGATAAGAGTATTATAGAGAAAATTGACTAATTTTACATTATCATTATAAACAGATTATATTTTATGGGAAAGAAATTGCTAACCGTTGCCATGATATTTGCATCAATCGGAATTCAGGCAGATATCATTACAAAAGATGAAATTACTCCGGATAACCTCTATAATTTTGGAGGCAGTATGACTGAATATATTGACCCACAGGTTGAATACAGTAAACCTCCGAAAGGTTTTAAGCCATTCTACATGAGCCACTACGGCAGACATGGTTCTCGTTATCTGCTCAACACATCCCAATACGAAGACCCATACAACACTCTGAAAGAGGCATACGACAAAGGCGTATTAACTGAATTTGGAAAGAGCGTAATGGACCGTTTGGAGATAATGAAAAACGATGCCGATGGACGTTTGGGTGATTTAACCCCAAAAGGCCAGAGACAGCATCGTGGAATAACCAATAGAATGGTAAGGAATTACCCTGAAATATTCAATAACAAAGCTCATATAACAGCTCGTTCTACCACTTCGCATAGAGTGGTAGCCAGCATGACAGCTGCAATGATGGAGTTCTCTGCACTTCTTCCTAAAATGGAGATAGATTTTAATGACAGCGATTATGACAGACACTACATGAACACAGAAGATCCTGCCATAAGCAGTTATAAGAACAGCCGTGAAAGGAATGAAGCTGTATCTGCATTTAATGCTGCCCACACCAATTCAGAACGACTGATGTGCGCACTTTTTACTGACACCACATTTATTACAAGATATGCTTATAAAGCCCCAGTAATGCGTTTCCCTTTTATGCCTGCAGGCACACAACAACCTGCAACGGGAGCTACATCAATACAAGACAGGTCTGATGCGCTTTACAATCAGATTTATGAAGTGGCTGCCAATATGCAGAGCCACGATTTAGGCATAGATCTTAACGATGTATTTACATACAACGAATGGTACGATATGTTTACTACAAACAATGTGTATTGGTACTCTGTATCGGCATATTCTCCATTAACAGGCGAAATAGTTCCTTACGGACGCGCTTCGCTTCTACAGGACATACTGGATAAAGCAAACGATGTAATTGCCAATGGTGGTACAAATGCTCACTTGCGATACGGACATGACACTGCTCTATTCCCCCTACTCTGCCTAATGGAGGTAAACGATTGTGAATGGTCTGTTTCAGACCTTGAAAGGGTAGCCGATAAATGGGTAGCATACGACATAGTTCACATGGGTAGCAATTTACAACTAATATTCTTTAAAGATAAAAAAGGGACTATACTTGTCAGAGCTTTACTCAATGAAAAAGAGGCAACTCTACCTGTAGAACCATATATAGATAGTAAGGGTAGAACACACAAATACTTCTACGAATGGAACAGAGTATCGGCCTACTATCAAGACAGAATTGAATCATTAAAGCAGAAAATAACCGAATAAAAAACTAACCCATATATGACAGACAGACTATATTTAGGAATAGACATAGGAGGACAATCTTCAAAATGTGGAGTTGTAACCGAAAGCGGAGAGATAATAGAACAGTTGGTTATAACATCACTGCAACCTACCCTTGAAGAGTATATTGCCGATTTGACATCTGCCATCAACAATCTGAAAGCAAAATCTATTTCAAGAGGAGAAATTGTAGGTATTGGTATTGGAGCACCAAACGCAAACTACTATACAGGCTCTATAGAGTTTGCTCCCAATATCACCTGGTGCAGAGATAAGAATGGTGAACCAACAGTTGTAAATCTTGCAGATATTCTATCTGAAAAGACGGGATTGCCTGTAAGCATAACAAACGATGCCAATGCAGCCGCCATGGGCGAAATGGCATACGGAGTAGCCAAAGGGTTAAAGAATTTCATTATGATAACACTTGGAACAGGTGTAGGCAGTGGTATTGTAATAGATGGAAAACTGGTGTATGGACACGATGGTTTTGCCGGTGAACTGGGGCACGTATGCGTAGAAGCAAACGGTCGCCAATGTAATTGCGGACTGAAAGGCTGTTTGGAGACATACGCAAGTGCAATGGGAGTGGCCCGCAGTGCAAAACTTGCATTACAGGATTCCAATTCAAAAGAGAGCATTCTAAATCAATACGATTTTGAAAAGATTTCAGCTAAGGATGTTTATGATGCAGCGAAACAAGGTGACGCTACTGCAATAAAGATATTTGCCGATACAGGTAAAATACTAGGACGTGCATTTGCCGATTTTGTAAAGTTCAGCGCGCCTGAAGCAATTATATTGTTTGGTGGTATGACAAAATCGAAAGAGTTTTTTCATAATGCAATAGTTGAATCTATGGACCAAAATCTTATGAAGGTATGGAAAGGAAGAATCAAGATACTATACTCTTCATTGAAAGAATCGGATGCAGCAATACTTGGTGCTTCGGCATTAGCAATACAATAAAAACGAATGGGGCGAACAAAATTCGTCCCATTCATTTTACTATCTGATAAATTAATTATTCTCAGGAATAGTTGGAATCTCTTCAGCAGAAGGAACATCGTAAACCGGTGTAACTTCAGGATTAACTACCTGCTGCTCTGTAGCCGATTTCAATAGAATTGAATCGTGATTTGACGGAGCCTGTCTTACTGAATAAGCAGTTACAATACTCAACACTGCGATACACGCAATTAAACCCCAAGTAGTCTTTTCAAGCAAATCGGTGGTCTTTCTTACACCCATTATCTGATTTGATGAAGCAAAACCGGCAGCCAAGCCACCTCCTTTCGGGTTCTGAATCGTAACAATAAAGCAGAGAAAGACTGCTAATATTACGATGATAACAAGTAAAACTATATACATCTTTATTATTTGTTTTGATTAATTCGTACTAAAATTTCCAAAAATCTAATTTGGTCTGCAAAGTAAATGTTTTTATTCGGGAAATTCAAATATAATGACCGAATAATTTCCAAAGCTTTGTCATATCGGCGTTGTTTTAGGTATATTCTTGCCAAAGTTTCAGTATAATTGCGATTATCTATCTCAAAATTTGATGTTTCGGCCATATTTTCACCAACCACATCCTGACTGCTTTTCAACGCTTCTGAAACAGATTTCTGCAAATCAACATCACTGCTTAAAAATGCATCGAGTAACGACTCCATTCTGGAAGTTACCTCTTTTTCAGTTTGAGTTAATGGTTTGCTGTCTTCTGCCGACAAGTATTCTGATATATATTCGGAAGAACCATGCAACGAATTCAAGCTATTCAAATTACCATTTTCGTACTTGTCAAGAAACGCATCGACAAGCGACATAGTTCTATCGGCAACGTTTTCTGACATATTACCAATTTGCTACTGTAGCATTAAAAATCTGATCGACAATATCGTCTATCATCTGTTGTACAAGTTCTTCCTGAACTGCAGAAAGTTGCTGACTTGAATCATATTCTCGGGACGCCGAAAAGGTTCTTTCAAAATCTTCTTCTCTACTCTTTGTATTGGTAAATTTCACCTTTACGGTCATTTTTAATTGAACCATAGATGAATAACCATCTGCCGATATAGATTTATTTGTCTGGTCATACGATGTTATTTCGCCTGATATCTGTAAATCACCATCTCTTTTAACCTGACGAAGTTTTGTTTGGCGCGCATAAATATCGCTCAATGAATTATTGAACATAGAGGCCATGGGTCCCCATTGGTACGACGCACGGTTTGCAAAGGTTTCCAACGTTATGGTTTTTATAAGGTTGTAATCTATTGATGCACCATTCAATTTATATGAAACAGTACATGCCGTTGTACAAACCAATATGGTTAATATTGCAAATATGTTCTTTAATTTCATACTATTCAAGGTTATACTCTTTTATCTTTCTGTACAGTGTTCTTTCAGATATGTTCAAATCCTTTGCCGCATCCTTACGCTTTCCATTATGCTTAACAAGAGCACGTTTAATCATATCTTTCTCTACTTCATTAAGTGACAACGATTCTTCTACATACTCTTCGGTATCCTGAATATCATCATCTGCACCATCTATGGTTATTTTTCTGGCAACCTGTTCTTTAGTTGTAATAATAGAAACCGGCTGAGCAACAGATGTTGTCTGCTCCACAACAGTACCCGACGAAAGTTTTTTTACCTGATCCTTCAAATCTGTAATATCGCGACGCATATCAAAAAGTACGCGGTAAAGTATCTCACGTTCGTTTTCAAAAGAGTTCTCCTGACGCTGACCACCAGTCAATACAAGCGACATATTTTCGCGCCTGTCAGGCAGATAACCTTTCAGCACTTCCGCCGTAACCACTCTTTGCGATTCCATTATGGAAATCTGTTCAGTTATATTTTTCAGCTGACGTACATTTCCCGGCCAGTGATATGTAACCAGCAGATTCTTTGCATCGTCAGTAAGCTGAACAGCAGGCATCTGGTATTTTTCTGCACTATCGGCCGCAAATTTGCGGAACAGCAATGCAATATCCTGCGGGCGTTCTCTTAATGAAGGTACTTTAATAGGAATAGTACACAATCTGTAGTATAAATCTTCGCGGAAACGTCCCTGCTCTATAGCCTTTTGCAAATCCACGTTTGTGGCAGCTACTACTCGTACATTTGTCTTTTCCACTTTTGAAGAGCCCACCTTTATAAATTCACCCGATTCAAGTACACGCAACAATCTGGCTTGGGTAGCCAATGGCATCTCTGCAACTTCATCAAGAAATATTGTACCACCATCAGCTTCGGCAAAATAACCATTTCTGTCATTTACAGCACCTGTAAACGCTCCCTTTTCGTGACCAAAAAGTTCTGAATCTATAGTTCCTTCGGGTATAGCACCACAGTTCACTGCAAGATATTTCTTTGTCTTACGCAAACTGTTTTCATGTATTATTTTGGGGAATATATCTTTACCCGCTCCACTTTCACCTGTTATAAGCACAGACAAATCTGTTGGCGCAACCTGTATTGCCACGTCAATAGCTCTATTTAGTTCAGGAGCATTTCCTATCAAGCGAAAACGCTGCTTCATTCTCTGTACTTCTTCAACATTCATAACCTTACCTCTGAAAAACTATGCAAAATTACTCATTTTTACAGAAATCCCGCCACCACACCACATAAAATTGAGTCGGAGCGTATCAATACGCCCCGACTCACTCTATTAATTATCACACAACTTCATCTCAGCTTAGTTCCATCTTAGTCCCAACTTGCTCCCTGCTTACTCCCCGGCTAATCTCTGTTTGTACACTACTAAAACATCACCAACTCTACATACTCTGAAATAATGACCTGAGCAATAACATCCTTGGCAAATAATTTCTGATTTTGCCAAAAATGTTACATTCTTGCATATAAATTATAGCGATTGATTTACAATGAGCATTAAGTACCAACAAAGAAGTAATTTAATAGCCAATATTTTGGAAGTACGTAAATAAGTACTTATATTTGTCAAAAATATTATTTGAGTGGATATGAGAACAGCTAATTACACAGATTTCAGAGCAAATCTAAAGGGTTATATAGATTCTGTAATTGAAGATTGCGATACAGTAATCATCAATCGTGGCAACGACACAGGGGTAGTATTGATATCTTTAGAGGAGTATAATTCTTTGAAGGAGACAGAATATATAATGTCATCGCCGGAAACACTTGAAGCTATACGCAAAGGAGACGATGATATTAAGAACGGCAGAGGAACTAAAATAGATATAGACGATCTATGGAAATAGTTTTGCTGGAACAGGCTCAAAAAGACCGGGATTATTGGAAAGAATCGGGAAATAAAACCATAATGAACCGAATTACAGCCCTGCTGAAAGACATAGTAGAGCATCCATACACCGGTATAGGAAAACCGGAACCATTAAAATATGATTTGGCAGGAAAATGGTCAAGAAGAATTAATTCTGAACATAGAATAATTTACTCAGTAAACGAAGATATTGTGACGGTATATGTATTCGCTATGAGATACCATTATTCAAAAAAGTAACTACAACAATTATGAAGAGAGATATTTTAACAATTACTGCACTATTGATTATGACAGTTGCAAATGGACAGGAGGAGAGAAGATTAATTACAATGGAAGAGGCTGTTTTAGGCACAGGAATTAGAACCGAAAGCAGAAATTACAGATGGCAGGAAGAGGGTTCCACCTACACCTATTCCGATGAAAACACCATCTACGTAATAGATGCTAAAAGTGGTAAAACCATTTCTGAAACAGCTGTTCCAAAAGAGGAAGAGCAGAAGGAAGAACCTAAGCCATACGCATATTCAGAAAAAGGGAATGTCTATTATACCGACCAAGATGGCAATGCACAGGCTATAACATCATATAATGAACCGGGAATAGTTTGCGGAGAGACAGTAAGCCGTAATGAATTTGGCATAAGCGGAGGTATATTCGTTTCACCCGATAAACGCCGCATAGCATTCTACAAAAAGGACGAAAGCAAGGTAACACTATTTCCACTGCTGGACATAACCAGCCGTACCGGCACCCTACAAGAAACCAGATACCCTATGAACGGAATGACATCAGAAATAATCACATTAGGAGTATTCGACACTGAGACCAAAGAGACCGTATGGCTTGATGTAACAGACTTTACAGAAGAGCGTTATCTTACAAATATAACCTGGAACCCTGCCGGTGACAAGATTTACATACAGGTATTGGACCGCAATCAGAAAAATATGAATCTGAATGTATATAGCGCCATAGATGGTAGTTTTATTAAGACTCTTTTCTCCGATTCTGACAGCCGATATATAGAGCCACAATATCCTATTTACTTTATGGAGAATAATCCTGAACAGTTCATCTATGCAACCAATGTAAGAGACGGATATTGGAACCTGTATCTGCATGGCACAGACGGTAAACTTATTAAAAGAGTAACCCCTGTAGATGCAGATGTAGAGTACCTTACACAGAATGGTAATTACATCTACTACTATTCTGCAGAAGTTTCTCCAATAGACCGACATCTGTTCCGCACCGACATTAAGAGCGGTAAAACAGAAAGGATTACCAAAGAGAGCGGATGGCATACCTGTTCATTAAGTCCCGACGGCAAATATATTTTAGACAGATATTCTGCACATAATGTTCCTAACAACATAAACATTCTGTCTGCTGACGGCAAAAAAAGCACAAATATTTTTTCTGCTCCTGACCCAACAGCAGATCTGAACTTTATCCCTATTGAACAAGGTACAATAAAGAGTGCAGATGGTAAATACGACAACTATTACAGACTTATCAAACCACTTGATTTTGACCCTTCAAAGAAATACCCTGTAATACTATATGTATATGGTGGTCCACACAATCAGTTGGTTACAAACACATTCCAGTATCAGTTGCGCAGATGGGAAATGTATATGGCACAGCACGGATATGTAGTATTTGTAATGGACAACCGAGGTACTCCAAACCGTGGTGCCGAATACGAAAAGGCTATTCACAAACAGTGCGGAAAAGCTGAAATGGAGGACCAGATAAAAGGTATGGAGTGGCTTATGGCTAACGAATGGGTAGATAAAGAACGCATAGGTGTACATGGCTGGAGCTACGGTGGTTTTATGACCATATCACTTATGGTCAACTACCCTGAAATATTTAAAGTAGGTGTTGCCGGTGGACCTGTTATAGACTGGAAATGGTACGAAGTGATGTACGGTGAAAGATATATGGAGACCGAAGCTACAAACAAAGAGGGCTTTGAACAGACCAGTCTTATACCAAGAGCCAAAGATTTGAAGGGCAAACTATTGATATGCCAGGGAGCTATAGACGATGTAGTTTTATGGCAGCACAGCCTGAACTTTGTAGAGGCTTGCATAAAAGAGGGTGTACAATTAGACTATTTCCCCTATCCTACTCATCTGCATAATGTTACAGGTAAGGATAGAATACACTTAATGAACAAAGTAACAGATTACTTTAATGATTGGTTAAAATAAATCAGAGACTCCCTTAAGAGTAGAAACAATAAAATCAGGCGAACAGGTAGCGGAAACAGATTCATCTTCCCACTGTTCGCCTTTTAACCAAATAGTTTTACAGCCCACCTCAATGGCAGGAAGAATATCTTTGCTTAATGAATCGCCTATCATTACAGCGTCTGCAGGCAATACACCTAATCTGTTAACGGCCAAGCGGAATATATCGGGATTAGGTTTTCTAACTCCTTCTACTGCCGATTCTACAATACCGGTAAAATAGCGGTCAATGCCAAATTCTTTTAGAACAGAATTCATATTGCCATAAAAATTAGTTACCAGCATCAAAGGGCAACGTTCAGACAGAGACTCCAATTCAGGACGCGCCACCTTATTTATATTAGAAGTAACAACAGAATAACAACTATCCAATATTTGTTTACTTTGCACATCGGTTAACGGGCAACCATTTTCCCTTAAAAAAATGGCTTGTAAGGAGAGTTTGGTTTCTAATGTTTTGCAGAATGTAAATTGGGGATTGATAATAGGATTTTTACCTAAAGTACGTTCTGCATAGACGTATGCCTGTCGCAGCAGAGCATCTTCTATAGCAGGAGCAACACAGGAATACGCCTGTTTAAACACCTTATACCAATGTCTGCCATCGGTATCTATTGTTCCACCAAAATCAATCAGTACTGCCTTCATAGCTATCAGACTTTTTATTTCCAATCTTCATCAAGACAACTCCTATTGTTATCCATATTAGTTCACGTAATCTGGTAACAAGTGATGTATAAAGGCCGAACGAACCGGGCATTGACATTCCCTGTGCAGCAATAGCCATACCACCTTCGCGAGCACCAAGTTGCATAGGCATAAAGAACATCAGATTACTGAACAACGATGAAAAGGCTACCAACATAACACTGTCCAGATAGGTAACATCCGGAAGAAGCACCTTCATAATAACCCAATACTCTATACACCCTACAAAACGTGCCACATATTCCAACAGCAACGATATCCAGAAGGCACCTCTGCGATTTCCATGCAGTTCACCTATCTGTTCATCAATCTTACGTAGATTATCCATATGTTTCTGTTCAAAATTGGCTGCCCATCTACGTGCAAAAGGCAGTTTCTTTACAAGCCCAAGCACACTTACCACAAACCCATACTTAAATCCGCGCTGAAAAACCACGCATATAGCTATAAATATAATAGCAACCACCAACAGCAATATTGCGGTCAAAGTATTCATGGTATAGCGTTCCATACCAACAAAAAACAGAGCAAAATATATAAATATGGAGGTAAGCCAAAAACAGAAGTGTGAAAAGATATGCATCATCACATATAGGATTACTGACGACGCAGCTTTTTTCTTCCCCACGTATGGCGACAATGCCATTATACGATAAGGTTCACCACCCATAAGTCCTAATGGAGTTGCATAGTTCAATGCAAATCCTGCAACTGTCATCTTATATAGCTGTAAAAAGGGAACTTTTGGTGTTTTGCCATCAGCAATAATTTTTCTCCAGGAACAAGTATTTAGTAAATATATAAATAACCACAACAACACAATCAGAGGGAATAATATACCCATCTTTGAAAGCATATTGCCCACTACCTGCCAATCGGTTTCAAACGATAGTGCCATAATCAGTATAGCAACAATACCGAAAGCAAAGAATATATTATTCCATTTCCTGCTCATACTACAAATTCTCCAGCATGTTTTTACAAACACCTTCGTGTTCGAGTTTCATATATACGAATATCACATTCAGCACAGTCAACTCAAAAATGAAATAGATCCAAGGCATATTAACCAAAAGCGATACAAACAGCACCGCAGCTCTTGTGTTGAAAGTCAGGATATTTGTCCATTTTAACAGATGAAATGTAGCCTTACAGAATTCATTACCTACACTTTCCGGAATAGTATCACCATATTTCTGTTCCAAAGCCTGCATAAATTTCTGAAACTGCGGGGTATTGCGTTCCTGACGAATAGTATAGCGCTGATAGAAAAAGAGCCAAATCTTCCAGAACCATTTACGCCATGGTGTAGAACGTTGTTCTGCAGCAAGTTCTCTGCTGTTGTTCAATTCTGATTTATCCTTTTTGAACATCAGATAGATATTCCTGTAATAATCGGCCAATCCTGTCTGCTCTTTATGGCTGATAATTCCGGAGAAAAACATCAGTATCCAAATCCAAATACCCCAATTGGCATCTATACCAAAGGGCATTGGTTCTGGCATCATTCGCAAACCAATGCAAAAATAGATTGTAAAGAACCAGATATCGCCGGCAAAACCATCCAACAAACGTCCCCAAAGGGTCTTCTTGCCTGTCATACGTGCCAACTGACCATCCGCACTATCTAACGTATTTGCCACTATCAGCACAACTATTCCCAATATATTCCAGTCTAATGTAGAATGATAGAAACAGAATGCTGAAAAGACACCCAGCACTATAGATATTATGGTAACTATATTAGGATGAATACCCAGACTGTTAAACAGTAATGCCCAGGCATAACCGATAGGTCTATTGAATTTAATATCGAACCACTCCTCAGTATCTTTCGATTTATATGTTGACTCCAGCGAAACCGTTCTCTTCTTTTTCATCACGTTTTGCAATTCTCTCCTCAATCAAATCGGCAATCATTATTGCAGCTTCTTCTCTACAGGTTCTAAAACTTGGCCAATCATTGAAATCAACCAGAAAGACTCTGTTATCTTCTGTTACAATAACATCACCTCCATAAACATCTACATCCAATCTGTTTGCAGCATCAACGGCTATCATCTCAATTTCTTTTGCCACAGGGAAACTATCAATATAATAATTACTATAATCCCTTAAACAATTTGTTCTGTATCTGTTCCCGAATTTATCGTAACCATCCTCTTTACAAATAGCTACCAGTCCCTTTCCGCGTACTCCGTAGAATTTATACCATGTACCCTCTATATGTTCCTGTATAACACAATGCTTTACATTACGTTTAAACATTGCACGTTTAGCACGTTGAAGTTCATATAAAGATTTTGCAAAGACAACATCGTTTTTATTTGTTGTATGAGCATCCGCATTTTTAACCCAACAGGGATAACTATTCCACACTTTATGCACTAAATCATTCGTTTTGCAACTATGATATACTGGGAGATAATATGCCCCTTCCAATATCTCCATTTGCTGCAAGCGTAAACAATTATACACTCCCCGGACGCTATTTATTACAGGAACATCTACTTTTGACAATTCGGATAATGCTTTTGATGAACGTGCCATGCTAAAAACGGCAACAGCATTGTCAGATCTAACTTCGCTTTCATGAAAATTAATTTCCTCACATCTTTTTACAATGTACGATCTTTTTTTAAGTTCTTCAATGACATTATTATAGATTTTGAGATCGTCCATTTGTCTGCCGGGTGAGAAAAATTTTGCTCTACTTATAGCCTTTAGAGGCAGATTACAACCATTCTTTGCTATTAATGTTTCAGTCTTAGAATTCTTCTCAGTTATTGATGCTTCTGCCTTAAAAGGCTTCTTTGCTATTAGTGCTTTTGCCTTAGGAATATCACTGGCGCTATCCACATCAATTACATCGCCTATATCAAAGGCTTTCACCTTAAGTCCATGTTTTATCAACTCCTGTTGAAAAGTGCGCATTCTATGCTTACCTGCAGATATACACTCTTTCAGCACCTCCATACACACCGGAGTCAAACCATAAATGCCTGCCGAAATGTATTTATATTCCTCTTCATTATTCTCTTCGTTATAAAATCCTTTGATGTTCATATCGTCATCCACATCAACATAGAGTGGTTTTTCATCGTCTATGTATTGGGTTACTGCCATCAAAGCATCACAATCATCCATCTCAGAGAAGGCATCTATATACTGCTTGAATTTTTTTTTGTCAAATACTGTATCAACAGTAGTCAGGCACAACTTATCGTCATCTAAAATCGGCAATAGTTCATACAAACTATGCATAGAACTTTCGGTGGTTTTAACACGAAAATATAACGGAAAACTGGTTGACATTTTCAAAATTCTATTAAGCGACATCCTGCTATCAGGATTTATTATTACGGATATTTTTGTTGCTCCGCACTGCTGGAAGGTATGAAACAGACGATATATCAAAGTCTTGCCACCAACTTTAACCAAAGGTTTGGGAACCTTAACACCCGATTCTTTTAATCTGCTTCCACTACCTGCTGCTAATACTGCATACTGCATAACTATCAATTTTATGCTTCGTCTTGAGTATCCAATTTCAGTTTATCGCTATCATCACGACGATCAAAGAACTGCTTCTTTAACGGATTTCTGCTAATCTGATACTCAATGGCTCTGCGTTTAAAAATATCAAGTGCTGTAAATATTGCTTGGCGCAAGGAGTTTTCATCTGCCACGCCTTTACCTGCTATATCGTATGCAGTTCCGTGATCGGGCGATGTACGTACAACAGGCAAACCGGCCGTAAAGTTCACACCATCGTCCATTGATATGGCCTTTAATGGAATCAGGCCCTGATCATGATACATAGCCAAAACTGCATCAAATTTTCGATATTCACCACTACCAAAGAAACCATCGGCGGAAAATGGACCAAAACACTGAATGTTTTCAGCCACCATTTCATCAATTGCCGGTTTTATTGCGTTCGCTTCTTCGTTACCTATCAATCCATTATCGCCTGCATGCGGATTAAGTGCCAAAACAGCTATTTTAGGAATCTCAATTCCAAAATCATACCTTAGGGAAGTGTTCAATTGCTTAATCTTTTCACAGACAAGATCTTTTGTGATAAGCGATGCCACTTTTGATATTGGTTCGTGAATGGTAACCAAAGCAACCTTTAAGACATCATTCATAAGAATCATCAAAGGATTGTTACCTTCTCCAAGCTTTGCAGCAATATATTCGGTATGTCCTGGAAAGTTAAATGCTTCAGAATGAATACTATGTTTATTAATAGGTGCTGTTACCAATACATCTATCAACCCATCTTTGTATTCTTGAACAGCCCTTTCAAGTGCCTGAAAAGCCGCTTTTCCACTCTCTTCTGTAGGAGTGCCAAAGTCCACTTTTACCTCTTCTGCATTACAATTTACCAGATTTAGTTTACCCGGTACTGACTGATCTGCATTATCTACAACATTAAAATTGGTTTGTGAACCCACCACTTTGCGGTGATATGTGGCAACTTTAGGCGATCCATAAAGAATCGGAGTACAAAAATCAAACATCTCCGGGTCGGCAAATACCTTCAGTATAATTTCATATCCAACTCCGTTTACATCGCCTTGTGTAATACCTACTCTGATGTTATTATTCATATTATCTCTGTATTATTCGGGAACAATTGTTATCTCTTCAATTCCATAACTAAATTTTTCAACCTCTTTTTCTTCGGGCAGAGTCAGTGTATAAAGGGCTGCCTCCATTCTACGCATTAAATTACGTTTGTCATCACCCGGGGCATAGACAAAAGCTTCAGCTACAATTACCATCTGATTTTTTTCATCTACCCTGGAAATAGAGACAAATGGTCCACCCATATCATAGTTTTCCATCTCCCAAAGACCGCGGGCTATCTGTGCATACTCTCCTCTTACTTCTGAATCTTTAACTGTCACAAACTGATGAGCAGTTGTCATATACTGGTCTTTTTTAGGACCCGGTATATACCTCTTCATTACAGAATCACGCTTTGCAAAAAAATACTCCTTTGTAAATGTATTCACATCTCTGTAAGGATAGGAGTAAATCACAAAGTTCATATCTTTTTCACCCTTATTTGTTGCTGCCCAAAAGAAATTCTTGGCAGTCTTTGTTTTGTTCAATTCCTGCGGTATCCATACTTCACAATCAAATAGTGAATCTACCTTCTGCGATATAAACAGACTATGTTTCTTTTTTAGCAGTTCAATTTCCCTATTCATTTCGGCTTTTGTAAAAAAGTCGATGATGCTCTCCCCATTGTCTGTTACAAATTTTGCAAATTGTTTGGCATCCTTTGCTTGAATAGTCATAACCATCTGTGGTGAAGCATAAACATCTCTTGAGAACTTAATTTTTCCCTGAGAATAGATAGGATCAATGTTTACCAACAGAATATTTCTACAGTAACGTAGTGTTCTGTGAAAATCGTTCGATGATACTTTTGATATTCTGAAAGAGGGTTCTGCCTGTGGCAAACCGGGAACATCGCTTTCCAAAACCTCCTTCAATGCATCGTATGCGCCATTGTAGTAATCTTCTCCATCGGCCACCACAAGGATTTCGTATGGAATACCCGATGATGACGGTGTTAAAACAGTCTTTCTGCTTGCTTTTTTTGTTTTAGCAACAGCAGCGGCTTTATTACCGCCATTACCATTATTACCACTCTCTTTACAACCTACCATCACCAATGGCAGCATTGCAATCATTAAACTGAATAAATTTTTAATCTTCATTGTTTTGTATAATTAGTGTTGTTTAATTGTACTCAACATTCCACATGCAGCCCAGATATCTTCGCCACGCGATGCCCTGATAGTTGCAAACAGACCATGCTGTGTAAGATAATCTCTGAACTTAACTATATCGTCTTCGGCCGTAGGACGCAATGGGCTATCCGGAATAGCATGAAAACGTATAAGGTTAATTCTACAACTAAAACCTTGTAACAACGCCAACAACTCCTTTGCATCGGCTATAGAATCGTTCACTCCTTTGAACATTGTATATTCAAAAGACAACCTACGCTGATGCGTAAAATCATAACGTCTTAATATCTCTAACATTTCCGTCATGGAAAATGCCTTTTCTGCCGGAATAAGTTCACGTCTTTTATCCGGATTTGAAGCATGCAGGCTTATTGCTATATGACAGTCACACTCCTCAATAAGTCGTTTCAGTTCACGTCTTATACCAACTGTAGATATGGTTATACGTTTCGGACTCCATGCAAAGCCCCATTGAGCAGTAAGAATTTCAGTAACCGCCAAAACATTCTTCAAATTATCCAAAGGTTCGCCCATTCCCATAAAGACAACATTGGTCAATGCTTCTCGCTGTTCAACAGGCAGAGAGATAATCTGATTCAGAATTTCACCGGCAGTAAGACTTGCTGTATAATGCTGACGCCCTGTCATACAGAATACGCAACCCATCTTACATCCTACTTGTGACGATATACAAAGTGTGGCCCTATCTCTATCCGGAATAAAAACAGCCTCAACAAAACGGCCATCAGCAACCTGAAACAGATGTTTCACCGTTCCATCTGAAGATTCTGCCGATTCTGCAGGGCTGGAAAGAAATATAGTATATCTTTCCGCTAAAAGCGTACGAAACTTCAGCGATACATTAGTCATTTTGTCTATGGAATCTACCTTCTTGACATACAGCCAGTCAGCTATCTGTTTAGCCGTAAAAAGAGGCATTCCCAACTGTAATACCACATCCTGTAGTTCAGACAGAGTAAGACCCAACAAATTTATTTTGTTACTCTCCATTTTATCCATTACTAATATTGTTTGCGAAGATACTAAAAAAATTGACTATCTTCGCATTTGTTATGGTACAGATTATTGATATTCCTTTATACGGCACCTCAACCGCAGGATTGCGTGCTATTTTTGAGAAAAATTGTGAATCGTTTTTGTTTTTAAACATCAGCGGAAAGCAGATTGCAATTGAAAACAGTTGTTTTGACAAGTTCATAGAGATTGGTAAAAACAGCAATTGCGGAATGTTGTTTTCCAATTTCAACAAAGAGATTGACGGAGCAGTAACATACACGCCCCTTATAGACATACAAGACGGAAGTGTAAGAGACGATTTTGATTTCGGGGCTATAGTATGCATAACACCACAAGCCATAAAAAGTTTCATGGCAACAGAGCAGAAAGAGTACTCTATAGGAGGTTTCTATCTGTTCCGTCTGTTTGTACAGCGTCATTTCAACATAATCAGAATTGACGAAGCACTTTATACGGTCAAAGAGACTGACACCCGTACATCAGGAGAAAAACAGTTCGACTATGTCAACCCCAGAAACAGGGAAAGCCAAATTGAAATGGAGCAAATATGCACAGACCATCTGAAAGAGATAGGGGCATATTTAAAACCGGACAGTTACAAAACTGTAGATTTCAACGGGAATTTTCCGGTAGAAGCATCAGTAATAATACCGGTAAAAAACAGGGAACGCACCATAGCCGATGCCATTAAATCCGTATTAGAGCAGCAAACCACATTCCCATTCAATTTGATTATAGTGGACAACCATTCTACAGATAACACCACACCCATCATTGACTCTTTTTCCAATGACAGCAGGGTAATACACCTCATTCCTGAAAGAAGAGACTTAGGTATAGGTGGATGTTGGGATTTGGCCATACGTCACCCACGATGCGGAAAATTTGTCATACAACTTGACAGCGACGATATTTACAGTGGCACAGATACCATACAAAAGATAGTAGATAAATTCCTATCCGAACATTGTGCTATGGTGATAGGCAGTTACCGTATATGCAATTTCAATTTAGAGACTTTGCCACCCGGAATTATTGACCATAAAGAGTGGACAGACCATAACGGACCGAACAATGCGCTACGCATAAATGGTTTGGGCGCACCACGTGCATTCTATACACCTACGGTCAGAGAAGTAGGATTCCCCAACGTAAGTTACGGAGAAGATTATGCTGTAGGTATAGCCATTTCACGCCAATTTCGCATAGGACGTATATACGATGAGCTCTATCTTTGTCGTCGTTGGGAGGGCAACAGCGATTCATCTCTCAGTCAGGAAAAAATCAATGCCAACAACCTGTACAAGGATGGATTAAGAACTGCAGAACTACATAAAAGAATGGGAAGATGAAACAGATACTGAACAATCTTGATGAATGTTTGAAAAGCCAGCTACAAGTATGGCCAAAGGCAAAAAAAGCATTTGAAAATCTAAGTACGGTCAAGAGCCGTACCATATCATCATCCGGCCTGAAACTGCAATTCAATCCAAGTAGAATAGTATCTACCGCAGCCAACATAAGTAAAGAGGGGATAGAATCCAGAGCTTGCTTTCTTTGCGAAGAGACCAGACCTGCAGAACAGATAGCATTCAACATGGGCAACGATTACGAACTGCTTGTAAATCCTTATCCCATTCTAAAAGAACATTTTACGGTTATCAGCCATAAACATCAGCCTCAATCCATCAAAGTTGCATTACCTATGTTTATGAATATAGCCAAGAATCTTAAACCCGGTTATGTAGTATTCTACAACGGTCCTCGCAGCGGAGCTTCCGCACCGGATCACCTACACTTGCAAATTGGCAGCAATGATGGAATTCCACTTATAGACAAGATATGCGAAAACAGATGGAACAGCAATAGTAACATAAACACTATAGCGCCATTCGGATTCCCAGTAACAGTCATTAAAGGAGATAATATAGACGATGTACTTTCCACCATAAACAGCATACCAATAATTGATGGAGAATACGAGCCACGAATAAACGTTATTGCATGCAAACATTGCGGTGAAGTATATACTGCCATTATCAAACGTGGCAAACATCGTCCCAACTGCTATTACAGCAGTGGAACCGACAAAAAGTTAGTCAGCCCGGGGACACTTGACATGTGCGGCCTTATAATAACCCCAAGAGAAGAAGATTTCAATAATCTTACAGAGAATGATATATTATCTGTTTTTAAAGAGGTTACTCCAATACAACCATTACTACAAGTGGGCATTACCCATAGTGACAAGATAGAGTTCATACTAAATGGCATTTTTACCGATGGAATGAGACATTTCAACGGGAAGCAGTGTATTACCATTAAAGACAATGCTCTTTTATGGCAAGACCATATAGTTACATCGTTAAGTCTAAAGCCAACATCACCTGAATGCACATTTACTCTTAGGAATGTCACCATTGGGATAGGTTTTCACTGGGAACGAGAAGAGGAGCAGATTTTTGAAGGCAATCTTATATTCAAGATTGACAACAACCAAATATGGGCTATTAACGAGATAGCCGTAGAGAAATATTTAGAGAGTGTGGTATCATCAGAAATGAAACCTACCGCTCCATTTGAATTTTTAAAAGCCCACGCAGTAATATCGCGCAGTTGGGTTATAGCACAGTGTCGTTCCGGCCGACACACAGCCACACAAATGGAGACAGCACATAATGAAACAACAAATAACAATTCCGACAGACTTATAAAATGGTATGACCACGAACAGCACACTCTATTCGATGTTTGTGCCGATGACCATTGCCAACGTTATCAGGGGAAGAGCAGAATTATAAATTCAGCAGCTCGCCAAGCCATAGCAGAAACCAATGGTGAAATATTGACCCACAACGGATACCTGTGTGATGCACGTTTCAGCAAATGTTGCGGTGGTGTAACAGAAGAATTCGAAAGTTGCTGGCAGGAGATTCACCATCCATATCTTACCGTATTAAACGACGCCAGAAACAACGATTCACTACCCAATTTACGAAACGAAGAGAACGCAACGAAGTGGATACTTGACACCCCAAAATCTTTCTGTGGAAATGCAGATAAAAGCATATTGAAAAAATCTCTGAACGGATATGATTTGGAAACCCCCGACTACTACAGATGGAGTGTAGAGTACACTGTTTCACAAATTACAGAACTATTCTACAGAAAATCCGGGTTGGATATAGGAAGAATTATTGACATGAAGCCTATAAAACGTGGCGGTTCCGGAAGAATAATTGAATTGGAAGTGACCGGCACAAAGAGAAGCGTAACTATAGGCAAAGAACTTGAAATAAGAAGAGTTTTATCGGAAACTCACCTATATAGCAGTGCTTTTGTAGTAACTAAAAAGTACGATGAAAACGGAGAAATCGGCAAGTTCATACTAAATGGCGCAGGTTGGGGACATGGTGTAGGATTGTGTCAAATAGGAGCTGCCGTCATGGGCAGCAAAGGATATAGTTATAGGGAGATTCTTCAGCACTACTACCCTGAAACCGAACTAAAAAGATGTTATTGATAATAAGCTGAGACAATATCTGCAGCTTTGGAAAGCATCTCCGGTTTTCCTGCATCAACCCAACAGGATGGGTTAGGATCTTCCATTGCCGATATTTGTAATCTATCGGCATAATCGACATAAAACCCGGTTATGCCGAATTTTTCTTCTGTTACCATATTCAAATATTTCAATACAGTTTGTGACACAACGTGAACACCCTGAAAAGCAAATGGCTTACACTTCAAATAATTAAAATCGGCAAATATTGAACGTTCTTTACCATCAACGGAATTGCGCCACCCCTTTAAAATACCATTCTCATTAAAATAGAGTTTTCTGGTTGTATCTCTGTCTGCAACTACCATAGTAACATCGTTCTGCATCTCAATATGGCTATTGTACAACCTTTTCAAATCTATTGAAGAGAAGATATCTGCATTATGTAACAACACCGGTTTGTCATTATCAAATAATGGCAATGCCTTCCGCAAACCTCCGCCGGTATCAAGCAACATATCACTTTCATCCGAAATACGGATATCCATCCCAAATGAGTTGTTTTTAAGGATAAAATCCGCAATTCTATCGGCAAAATGGTGCACGTTTATTACCACAACATTTGCACCCGCTTTTTTCAGATGCAATAGTTGATGTTCCAACATAGGTTTACCGCATACTTCAACCAGTGCTTTCGGAGTATCTTTAGTAAAAACACCCAAACGGGTACCTAAACCGGCTGCAAAAATCAGAGCATTCATAATATTTCAGTATATCCCAATTCCCTATGAATAAGTTCAACACGTATTTTATCACCAAAGACACTGTGCAGATATTCCGCCAGATGCTGTGCCGAATAGACCGATCTATGACGGCCACCCGTACATCCAAAAGAGACCATCAGATTTGTAAAACCACGTTTCATATACTTTACTACCGCAGGTTCCACAATAGCATACACATTCTTCAAAAAAGATTGTATTTCGCCCTGCTCTTCCAGAAAATCAATGACAGGTCTGTCTATTCCATACAACTGCTTATATTCATCATATAAACCCGGATTATGCATATAGCGACAATCAAACACAAAACCTCCGCCATTACCCGAATTGTCTTGCGGTATTCCTTTCCTGTATGAAAAACTTTGCACCTTAACAGTTAGCAATCCATCCTGTTTATCCGCAACTGCAAACTGTGGCAAATCCACAAGTTGCTGCAATAAAGTCTTCAGATAAGGGTATTCTGACATAGGCTTAACCAACAAACTACGGATATTTACCATAGCAGCAGGAATACTCTGAATAAACTGAGCTTTGTGTTCAAAATATCCCCTGAATCCGTATGCGCCAAGAACCTGCAGTGTCCTGAACAGCACAAAATGGTCAAGTCTTTTCAAGAACAGAGACTTTTCTATCTTCCTGTATTTTTGCAAAGCAGAAATATATACATCCACCAGATGATTACGCAGAGAATCGGGATACGACGCTCTGGCCTGCCATAGGAACGATGCCACATCGTATTCTATAGGTCCTTTCCTACCCCCTTGATAATCAATAAACCATGGAGAATTATCTTTAACCATGACATTTCGCGACTGGAAATCTCTGTACATGAATGTAGTACCAAATTCACTTGAATTCTCCAAAAGGATATCTGTCAATGCATCAAAATCATCTTCCAGGAGAGCTTCGTTAAACTCTATACCTACCGCCTTGAAAAAACAGTATTTAAAATAATTCAAATCCCATTTTATCATTCTTAAATCGAACGATTCGGATGGATAACATTTTGAAAAATCCAGCCCATCAGCCCCCTTAAACTGTAAATCGGGCAACGTTTGCATAACTGTTTCCAACATTTTTACAGATTCTACGGAGTATTCCCCGTTTTTTCTGTCAGATGCCAAATAATCATAAAGTGACACATCACCCAAATCCTGAATTAGATAGCACAAGCCATCATCTGAAACAGCTATAAGTTCCGGAACAGCAAGTTGTTGTTTTCTAAAATGAGAACTTATCTCGAAAAAGGCCATATTTTCCTGTACCGATGTTCCCTCCACACCAATAACGGTATTACCATCAGCATCGGAAAGCCTGTAATAAGTCCTGTTAGATCCTGCAGGAGTAAGTTGATTAGCAGTAATCACACTTTGCCCTGTTGTCTGAAAAAACAATTTTTCCAATCTATTCTCCATCTCTTTTCTGTTTAGGTGCGTAAAATTAGTGAAATTTAGCGAAAAATATGCTTAAAGATACAATTGTATTAGCTATTTTTGCAGAATATGAACAACAAACAATCACCTTGGAGTTGGATTCCCACTCTGTATTTTGCCGAAGGGTTTCCATACGTGCTTATAGTCACGGTATCGGTTATTATGTTCAAAAAATTGGGCGTAAGTAATAGTGACGTAACCCTTTACACCGGATGGCTGTACCTACCGTGGGTAATCAAACCTTTATGGAGCCCGTTTGTAGATCTTATTAAGACAAAACGATGGTGGGTAACCACAACGCAAATTATACTTGGAGCAGGATTGGCAGGAATAGCATTTTCCATTCCGACATCTAATTTTCTTCAATGGACTTTAGCCATCTTTTGGCTGCTGGCATTCAGTTCCGCAACCCATGACATTGCTGCCGACGGATTATATATGCTTGGATTGAGTGAAGGAGACCAATCCCTTTTTGTAGGCATAAGAAACACTTTTTACAGAATTGCCAGCATAGCCGGACAGGGCGGGCTGCTTATAGTGGCAGGTATTTTGGAAAAATCTACCGGTACAGTGCGTACAGCATGGAGTCTGACATTTCTTACAGCAGCCATAATAATGATTTTATTGGCAATATATCATATAAAAGCATTGCCCAAACCATCCGATGACATACACAGCGTTACATCTGTCAAACAGTTATTTATAGGATTTATTCACACCTTCAAAACATACTTTTGCAAACCGGGTATAGTTACAGCCATACTGTTTATACTATTGTATAGATTTCCCGAGGCTCAATTGACAAAAATATGTCCACTCTTTCTTATTGACCCAGTTAGCGAAGGAGGATTGGGACTGACCACAGAACAAATTGGATTTGCACAAGGCACATTAGGTGTAATAGGTTTGCTTATAGGTGGTATTATAGGTGGAGCAGTAATATCGGCAAAAGGGTTAAAAAAATCACTCTGGCCTATGGTTATGGCTATATCCATACCGGATCTTGTATATGTATTTCTCAGTTATTTCCCCACAGCCAACATGTTTGTCATAAGCAGTTGTATTTTTATTGAACAGTTGGGTTATGGCTTTGGATACACTGCATATACACTCTTCCTGATTTATTTTGCAAGAGGAGAGCAACAGACATCTCATTATGCCATCAGCACCGGTATTATGGCATTGGGAATGATGTTGCCGGGAATGATATCCGGAAAATTACAGGAGATAATGGGTTACAAAATGTTCTTTATATGGATAATATTGTGTTGCAGCATAACCTTCATAGTATCTGCAATTATAAAATTTGAACCCGACTTTGGAAAGAAAACAACAGAAAAACAATAAACAGACTGTATGATACTAATAGCAGATAGCGGTTCAACTAAAACTGATTGGTGCGTATGCAATGGCACTGACAAACTATGTATTATCAATACTCAAGGTATAAACCCATACCACCAAAGCATTGACGATATTAAAACAATTATCTGTACAGAATTCATTCCACAGATAGCAAATATCAGCAAAGAATCTATCACTGAAATTTACTATTATGGTGCCGGTTGCGCAACAGAAATAAAGTGCAACATAATTAAAGACATTCTGGCCGAACATTTTACAAACGCCGAAATAAATGTTGCAAGCGACCTTTTAGGTGCTGCACGTGCACTTTGCAAAAACAGTGAAGGCATAGCTTGTGTAATTGGAACAGGTTCAAATTCCTGCCTATATGACGGCAAGAACATAGCAGACAACATTCCATCATTGGGTTATATATTAGGTGACGAAGGCAGCAGCGTAGCTTTGGGACGACGTCTGCTAAGTGATTGTTTCAAAAGACAATTACCTGCTAATGTTGCCAATGAATTTATGTCTGAATATGATTTAACAATGGAATCTGTTTTAGAAAACATCTACAAGAAACCTCTTGCTAACAGATACATGGCACAATTCACACCATTTATTGCAAAGCACAGGGAGATACCTCAAGTACATAACATTCTTATAAGTTGCTTTACTGATTTTTTTAAACGCAACGTAATAGCATACCACAAACCTTGGCTACCGGTTCATTTTGTAGGTTCTGTCGCTACAGTGTTTTCCGAAGAACTAATTGAAACAGCCAATTCACTTGGAATGAAAGCCGGACAATTCATACAGAATCCCATAGATGGGATAGTATCTTACCATACCAGAATCATTTAACATAACAGAAATAGTTGTATATTATTAACAGACAACAGCCAAATATGAAAAAAGTACTTACATCAATATTGTTCTTAATAACACCATTAATCAGCATTTCCGCTTTAGAGGAGCAGGAAGAGGCTTTAATGCGTTTTGCAGGTAATATTCACCAGTTTAATTCTATTTACCCTCAGGAAAAAGTATATTTGCAATTTGACAATACATCCTACTACACCGGCGAAAACATCTGGTTTAAAGCATTTGTAGTTGAAGCATCCAGATTAAATAGAGCGCCAAGCCAAGTATTGTATGTGGATCTTATATCACCCGGAGGAGTAGTACTACAGCAGAAAAAATTAAAGATAGTAGCCGGACAAGCAGACGGTTCCTTTCCTTTGGTTGATGCCGCCACATCGCAGGTTCGCAGTATGCGTGGTGTAACCAACTATCCAAGTGGCTTTTATGAAATAAGAGCATATACCAACAACATGCTCAATTTTGAAAAAAACAAAATCTTTTCCAGAGTCTTCGCTGTATATGAGCAGCCAAGCAAAGAGGGCAATTATTATGACGAAAAACCCATTATAAAACAGATTATAACAAACGTTGAACAGTATAGGCCAAAAGCAGAGAAACTAAACAGAATTAATATCACTTTTCATCCGGAAAGCGGACATCTTATATTAGGCAAGCCCTGTAGAGTTGCTTTTAAAGCCACTGATAATTCAGGATTTGGCACATCTGTTATAGGCAGAGTAAACAACACTGATATAACGTTCAGTACTTTACACAATGGAATGGGTAGTTTTACATTTACTCCTACAACCGAAAAAAACAGCGTTACCATAGTTGTAGCCGATGGTACAGAGAGACGTTTTTCATTACCCGATGCCGAACCATCCGGCATATCTCTTTCCGTAAATATGGATAGTACCATAAATCTTAGCATAGACGCTACAGAACAGTTTATTGGCAAAACATTAGGTGCGACCTTAACTTGCAGAGGTGAAATAATGGATTTTTTCACTATAAACGTCAATAAAAATACTATCAAAAAACAGATAAATACTAACGGCATACCCGATGGAGTTTGTCGTATAACCATATTTGATAGAGAAGGCAGAATATATGCCAGCCGTTTCATTTACAACTATAGTCCGATAGGTACACCAAAACTATCTATCATTCCGGACAAAGCCAAATACAACAGTTTTGACCCCATTAAACTGAACATACTACTATTGGACGGTAATAACAGACCATTCAAAGATCGTTTCTGTCTATCAGTCAGAGACCAACGCGGATTCAGCAACCTATACACCGACGATATTAGAACATCACTGTTATTGTCATCCGATTTGAAGGGCTTAGTAGAAAACCCCGAATACTACTTTGAATCTCGTGACAGCATTCACAGCGCAGCTTTGGACCTGTTAATGTTGGTACAGGGTTGGGAACGATATGATTGGCGCACCATGGCAGGTATAGAGCCATTTGTGGCCAAACATCGCATTGAAACCGGACTTACATTAAACGGTTGGGTACTGAATCCTTCCGGCAAAAAACCATTAGGTGGTGCTACCGTACTTGCAGCCATAGTTCCTGAAAACCGTGACGATTTGGAACGATACACATACCAGACCGATTCAACCGGATATTTTGGTTTCGACATAGGAGTGGATTTTTACAACACCGCCAAACTAACCATCTACGCCCAAACAGAAAAAGAAAGATTGATAGGCACCAATGCAAGGTTACTTTTTGAGCGTTCACTTACCCCGGACATACGCGCATATAAACCTGGAGAAACAGTATTCTCCACCACTCAAAGAAACAACGAAATTAAAAAAGTGGGAAGAGAACAGATAGACGAAACAGAAGAGGAGAAGCATTATCCAACCATAATTAAAGAAAACGAAGGCTATCTACTGCCCGATGTAGATATTGAAAGCCAACGCAAATACATCGACTACTACACATTCAAAGCATTCGATGTAACCAAAGATGTTGAAATTGAATTAGATAAAGCTGAACATACCACAGATGTATTTGGCTATCTTATTGAAAAAGGATACGAGGTTACTACTGTAGCAGCCGATACGTCCGATACAGCCGACACCGTATATGTAGATGGATTTCCTGCATTCTTCTACGTACACAACAATTCAAAATACCTGTACCAAGGTAAGTTTGAAAACCCTTTGTACATAGATACCAAGGATTTGAAGGGTGTTTTGGTTTATGACAGAGTTATAACTTTAGGCGAAGCTTACACACTATCTCCACTTTACCAGGAGTTCCAACGCAAAACTCTGTTCCAGTTACCCAATTATGAATATCTGCAGCAAAGAGTACGTTTGGTAGATGTATATGTAAAAGAAGAGCACGAACTGAATACAAAGAAAGAGATAATAGATTTGGATAAGAGAATATCTTACGTAGCCGGCTATTCCGAACCATATTCATTCTACAGTCCCGAATATCCTGACGGTCCAATTTTAGGCGATGTAGATTACCGTCGCACACTATACTGGAACCCAAATGTCATTACAAACGAAAACGGCCAGGCAACTGTAGAGTTATACAACAACTCCATAACCGGTAGTTTCAGTATTTCTGCAGCAGGAATAACCGCAAGCGGACAGCCCTACTCTTTCGACCAAGATTTCTAAGCTAAATATTTGGTTTATTGTTTAGAAAGCATTACCTTTGCGCCCGCTAAATACGCATGTATTTGGCGAGTGATTACAACATATTGTCTAACTTTATCTTAGTTTTAGTATTTTAAAATGGAAGAATTAAAGAATGTAGCTCCCTTAGCAGATTTTGATTGGGAAGCTTATGAAAGCGGTAACATTGCTACCGGCAAAACAAAAGAGGAACAGGAACAGGCTTATGACAGCACTTTGAACAAGGTTGCTGACAACGAAGTTGTAAACGGCACTGTTATCTCTATCAACAAACGTGAGGTTATTGTAAACATCGGTTACAAATCTGACGGTATTATTCCAATCAGCGAGTTCCGTTATAACCCTGAACTGAAAGTTGGTGACGAAGTTGAGGTTTATATCGAGAACACAGAAAACAAAAAGGGACAGCTGCTTCTGTCACATAAAAGAGCTCGTGCATCACGTTCATGGGATCGCGTAAACGAAGCTCTTGCATCACAGGAAATCATCAAGGGTTACATCAAGTGCCGCACTAAGGGTGGTATGATAGTTGATGTATTTGGTCTTGAAGCATTCCTACCAGGTTCACAGATTGATGTTAAGCCTATCCGCGACTACGATGTATTCGTAGGCAAAACTATGGAATTCAAGGTTGTTAAGATTAACCAGGAATATCGCAACGTAGTTGTTTCACACAAGGCTCTCATTGAAGAAGAACTTGAACAGCAGAAGAAAGAGATTATCGGTAAGCTTGAAAAAGGTCAGGTACTTGAAGGTACAGTTAAGAACATCACTTCATACGGTGTATTCATTGACCTTGGTGGCGTAGATGGTCTTATTCATATTACAGACCTTAGCTGGGGCCGCGTAAGCGATCCAAAAGAAATCGTTGAATTGGATCAGAAAATCAACGTTGTTATTTTGGACTTCGACGACGAAAAGAAGCGCATAGCTCTTGGTTTGAAACAGCTTACTCCACATCCATGGAACGCTTTGAGCGAAGACTTGAAAGTTGGCGATGTAGTTAAGGGTAAGGTAGTTGTTATGGCAGACTACGGAGCATTTATAGAAATAGCTCCTGGTGTAGAAGGTCTTATCCACGTTTCAGAAATGTCATGGAGCCAGCACCTACGTTCAGCTCAGGATTTCATCAAGGTTGGCGACGAAGTAGAGGCTGTAGTTCTTACTTTGGACCGCGACGAGCGCAAGATGTCACTTGGTATCAAGCAGCTTAAGCAGGATCCATGGGAAGGTATTGATGAAAAATATCCTATCGGTTCAAAACACACTGCAACAGTTCGCAACTTTACCAACTTTGGTATCTTTGTTGAAATTGAAGAGGGTGTTGATGGTCTTATCCACATCAGCGATCTTAGCTGGACCAAGAAGGTTAAACACCCATCAGAATTCACTTCTATCGGTGCTTCAATTGACGTTGCAGTTCTTGAAATTGACAAAGAAAACCGTCGCTTGAGCTTAGGCCACAAGCAGTTGGAAGATAATCCTTGGGATGCTTACGAATCACAGTACACAGTAGATTCTATCCACGAAGGTAAGATTACCGAAATGATGGATAAGGGTGCTGTTATCTCTCTTGCAGAAGGCGTTGAAGGTTTTGCAACTCCAAAACACCTTGTCAAAGAAGATGGTTCACAGGCACAGCAGGGCGAAACACTGCAGTTCAAGGTTATTGAATTCAACAAAGAATCAAAGAGAATCATTCTTTCACACAGCCGTATCTTTGAAGATATAGCCAAGGCAGAAGCTAAAGCAGAAAAGAAAGCTCGCAAGGCAACTGCAAAGAAAGAAGAAAAAGAACCAGCAATTCAGAATCAGGCAGCAGCTACCACATTAGGTGATATAGATGCACTTGCAGCTCTGAAAGAACAGCTTGAAGGTGAAAAGTAATTAACCATTACCACACATAAACAACAAAAAGGTTAGCCATTGTGGTTAACCTTTTGTTTTTTATACATTCGAAAGAGATTACAAAACATAAAGAGTTCAGAAGAATTTAAAAGTAAATTTTGCTACGCCTGTTGTACTACGCCGAAATTCCAAATATGGCGCGACTAAAAATATTTGATAGATTAAAAAATGGTGCGGATAGATAATAATCCGCGCCATTTGTTTTAAGTAATTAGCATACAGTATTTTACAAACTAACCACGATAGATAGTTTTGCTACTTATATTTTGTCTTGTTATGAGTTGTACGTAACTTTGTATTGCAAACAAAAACTAAAACTAAAAGCAACAAGGTATTATTTTTACACGTATGAAAAAGGTATTTATAATCAGCGTAATACAGTGTTTACTGTTTTGCACAAGCTGCAAAAACAGTACAATACAACATAGTTCACAAGAGAGTGCATCTGCAAATCTCACCTATTTATCATTAGAAGATAGTTACAACAAAGATAAAACAACTCTATTATTTAAACCACTTGCTACAAGCAAAGAAGAGAATTCTGTTCTCTTAGATGAAATCTCCAAATTGAAAAATCAGAACAAAGTAATAATTACCATAATTATTGCTTTTGCTATACTGATTTGCTGTTTTATAATTTGGCTGATATATCTAATACTGTGGCTTATACACAAAGAGCGTTCTCGTAAAAACGAAGTACAAATTAAAACACAAATGGAGGTAGTTAACGAATTACGCCACAAACTGCAAGACAAAGAGAGAGAATATGGTGAAATGAACAGCGAAAAGCAGAAAGCCATAAACGAACTGTTTGAGCAGCGATTCACCACATTAGACAATCTGTGTAACACTTATTATGAATATCAGGGAACAAAAAACGAACAGACTAAAATTTACAACGATGTTATGAAACTGATTTCAGAATTGGGAACAGATAATCGCACGCTAAAAGAACTGGAATACAATGTAAATCTATACAAAAACAATCTGATGACTGAATTCAGACAGGCTTTTCCGGAGATAAGCGAATCTGATTGCACACTATATCTGTATGTAGTTTCCGGCTTCTCTTCACGTGCCATTAGCATATTAATAGACGAAAAGATTGAAGTGGTCTATAATAGAAAATCACGTCTAAAACAGAAGATAAGCAAATGTACAGCGCCAAACAAGGAACTATTTTTACAATACTACAATTAACCACCTATATTCAACTTTTTAATATTTAATTTAAACCTAAATCAATATGATAAAGAAGATAACTTATCTTGTAATGCTTTTAGTGACCATTGCATTTATTTCATCGTGTAACAAAAAATATGCATTTAAAGTTAAAGAAGTAGATTTCGATAATAGAGGAGAAGTTCTGAATGGTGACACTGTAGATGTCAATATTCTTGCTATGGATCAGGTTTTGGTGTGTGATACATTACTAATAGTAACAACTAATGATCCGTCATCTTATATACGAGTATATAACACCATTACCAAAGATTCTATAGCATCATTACTAAAAGAAGGCCGCGCAAGAAATGAAGCGCATTTTCCTATTTCATCATCAAAACAATTCTATTATGTTAATAACGATTTGATTCTGCCAATGTGGGATAGCAATGATAAGATAATAGAAGTAAATATCACTCAATCTATTCGCACCGGAAATACAGTAATAGGAAATGTTAGAGATTGTGATTCTTTTACCAGGACCAGAAGTGTTATACTTAACAATGATATTTACAATACGTTTGATTACCACAAGATGTTGCCAGATCCTGTTCTTGAAAATGGGTTTATCTTGCCCAAATATAAAGTAGGACATATAGACAACAAGAGGGAGATAAAGGTTTTTCCAAAAATGATGAATTTTACAGAACCTGACAAACAATCGCCTATGTACTTTGGTTGTCCCTTCATAAATCATGAGCAGAATATTGTGATTCAGCCTTTTCAATACATGAATTACATACTGTTCTTTGATCTTGAAAAGTCTAAAAATTTTGCAATTCATCTACAAGATGCATTGTCATTTGACGACCAGATAGTTTATTCAGAATACATTCCATTGTGCTTTTGCGATTGCTCCATAAGTAGCGATTTCTTTATCTTATTGCGCCAGATTGATAATGAAACAAAAGAAGCGGTTAAGAAGAAGAATGTTAAAGAGATTTTGTTTTTTAATTGGGAAGGTGATTATTTGCATAGTGCAGTATTAGGAGATTTAGTTCATGATATTGGATATGATGAAAATAACATGATATTATATGGTCTTGATAGGAGTAATGAAATACTATATTCATATGACTTATCACACATCATAAAAGAATTGCAATAAATGCTTGTGCTCGAAGACTCTTTTAAAATAAACTTCGAGCACTTAATATAGATGATTACAGCATGATAAAAACAATGAAATACATCAAAACGATTTCACTACGCCAGATCTGGAGATCTGGCGTGACGAAACAAAGATACTTGCGCTCGCTGTGAAAAATGTTCAAGCAAGCTTACCTAATACTGTTATCTTCTTGCAGTAATGATTCTAATTATCGTTATTATTCATACCAAGTTAAAGAAATCCTGTTATTTGATTGGCAAGGCAACTTCTTATATACATCTAACAACAAATGCCTTGTCTATCATATTTCCTAAATAAATGGGTGGCAATATAAATGTACTTAATGCAGTTCCCATAGTTTTGGTGTACATAATGCCACGTATAGCACCATAACCTAATGATGCAAACTGCACTAGTATAGGGGGAGAAAACACCAATTTCTCTTCTTGCATAAGGTTACTTATAGATTCAGAAGCTATCTCAAAGTAATTATTCAATTCTATTTTCATAATTGGATTGTTATCTTGCGATATAGTTACTACGACTTTACTGCATAGAATACTGTTATCCTTATCAAAAGAGAATTGTACTCCTGTTTGGAATTGTACATCATTTGTTTCTAATGGAATGTTTTCCTCAAACATAGCGAATTGTTCCACTTCCATCTTCACATATTTGTATATTATCTGCTCATTCATATTTTCAATTTTTATGCTACTGAATTATTGTCAGTAAAAGATGTATTATTATTGTACGTTTGTACTCCAACGTATCTATCGCTACGAACCGTCTCTGTAAATTGTGGAGTTTGCATAGGATGAAAAGATATGATTTGTGTTAAAACGTAAGGTGTAGTAACTCTAATTAAATCTTGTCCCAAAACATTTTGCACCTTACAAATAGTTTCAAGTGTGAGATTTTCACCACCTTTTAGTAAACGACCAATATAAGCCGGAGACACTCCCATTTTATCTGCAAATTCTTTTTGAGTCATATTAGACTTGCGCAGATAATAATGTATACATAATGCAATGTCTTGTGACATACGAATGTATTCACGGTTCTCGCGTCTATTCATTGCGCTTTGCTTTGCAGCTTCGCTACGTAGAACTGCAATTTCATTCAACTTATTAATATCGAACCCCATAATCTGCATATATTTTAGTTAATATCATCTCCATCATATATACCCATACTCTTCAGCCACGTTCTTACTTTATCAATATTTTGCAATACATGTTCTTTTAAGCCTGGAGAATTCTGAATTGTATCAGCCAATTTGATACCACCACCTGTAATGAGATAGGTATTGGTACCCAAACGGATTGCATACATTCTCAACAAAGAGGGCCTTACCGTTCCGTAAGATTTCATCGGAATGTATTCTATCTCATACTTATATATTCCATCTAAGAATTTAAAATGGCTATCTAAGTCTGGCGTTTCTCCTTCAGCAACATTCTCACATAAATCAATTAAAAAATTTTCCAATTCTTCCGCCTCTTTCAGTACTTGTTTGGCGGCTTCCTCTGGTTCAGTAATGTTCAGCCATATTGGATGCAATAGCATATCCTTGTTTTCGTTCAAGAAGTTAACAACATACTCTACGTCATTCCATTTCTGAAACAATCTGTCAAACTCATTCTCTTCAGCATCATCGTACTGTATGCTATACAAGAATGGCGGATATATTTTTACAATATTCAAGGTAATAAATTAACTTAAGAGTTTATAATAAAATCAATTTTGATGCAAAAATAGAATAATTTTTCATATCCACCAATAGTTAGAGAAAATAATTAACCTATAGGTTTATTTTTGTTCAAATAAACTTTACTCCATCGTAACAAAGTCATTGGTAATGCCATCCACAAAACTATCAGAGTATTTCTTATCCGTTAGTACTCAATAATTTAAAAGCTAAACGGTAGAAATAAATACATTTGGATTTAATATTGATTCCAGAAGTGCAAATATAACAAATTCAACCTTTATTTACACAAATCAAACAATCTCACCATTAATAAGCACAAACAATTTTCCTCAATCGTAGATTATTTCCTAATACTGTTATCTTCTTGCAGTAATGATTCTAATTATCGTTATTGTTCATACCAAGTTAAAGAAATCCTGTTATTTTAATGTATTATCGTATTTTTATAGCAGGAGCAACATCGAACTAAAAAAAATAGTACTACATTTGCAGAAAGATAAAATGTTTAACTTTAAAATTTAATGTATATGAGGATAATCAAAGCACTTTTTATGCTGATATTGTTGGCCGGTTGCAGTTCTAACAACTCACAGAATTTCACCAAGCAACCCAATTCCGTCAAGAATACAACGATAAGAAAGATAGAATTAGACACATTGCTATTAGACTCTATTGAAACTTCGTTTGAAATAGAAAGCAGTATAAACGACAACAAAATATATTTAGTAGATAAGTACATGAATTATCTCTATGAATATAATACAGAAGGGAGTTTAATAAAAAGATATTTAGGTAATGGTAGAGCAAGAAACGAAACTACTATTGGTAGAATATCTTCACATACTTTTTTAGACGATGGTATCTTCTTTTTTAACCCTAACGCAGATTACTATTTCTACGACAATGATTTCATTTTCAAGGAGATGTTTAACATATCATATCAGAATCCGGAATGGAATTTGCACAATATCTACGAAGATCCATTGGCTTATTCACAACGATACAATGACATTGTATGCAGACAATACGAAGGTAATGTTTATTTTAATGTGCATTTAGCACACGAACAAGTTAATATTATATCTTCAACAAAAGAACATTTAAGAAAAAATGCTAACATCTTAGAAATAAACTCAAAAACACATGACTTTGGGCGGTTGTTGGCAGTCGGATATCCTAAAAGTTATTATGAAGACACATATAATAAGGCTATTATGTCTTCTGTTAATTTTGACATAGATAAAAAAGGTACTTTTTATGTAACATACGAAGCAGATTCACTGATTTATGTCTATGACAAGGATTTTACCATGTTAAAGTGTTATGGTTTTGCAGGTAGAGATATGGATTTAGATTATACACTTACTACCACACCAAAGGAAGTTGGTAAAAATTATCGCAATGAAAAAAACACAAAAGGATATTATAATTGGTTGGAATATGTTGATGAAACAGGAATGCTATTCCGTTCATACAAAAAAGGTGTATCTGCCTTATCCGATGGATTGCAAATTTTTAAAGACGGAATTATGATAGGCGATGTTGATGTACCAAAAGGCACCAGAGTAATGGGATATATAGCACCATACTACTATTCCTATATTATTCCGAATGATAAACTAGAGACACTTACTATATACAGATTTCAATTATAGATTTATTTCATCCCACGGGACCCACGTAGGTGGGGAGGACCGCCGGTGCATTGCTATCACAAAACCAAAAGTTACTTGCGCTCGCTGTGAAAAATGTTCAAGCAAGTTTGACATTTCTCGCTCGCTTATTCGTAACTTTGCAAACTGAAAATGGAAAAGTTTGAGATTACAATATTGGGATGTGGTTCAGCCACTCCGGGACTAAAGCATTTTACATCGTCGCAAGTACTGAATATTCGCGAAAAGCTGTTTATGATAGACTGCGGTGAAGGAACACAGATACAGATGCGACGCACTAAAATAGCATTTGGTAAGTTAAATCATATATTCATATCCCATCTGCACGGCGATCACTGTTTTGGGTTGCTGGGTATAGTATCATCATTTGGATTACTGGGACGCACTGCACCCCTGTTTGTGCATGCCCCTGCCGATATGTGGAAGATATTAAAACCAGAACTGGATTTCTACTGCCAAGGTATGGAATACGAAGTGGAATTTTGTGGTTTCAACCCTAAGGAGAGAACTGTTATTTACGATGACAAATCGCTATACGTAGAGACCATTCCATTAAAACACCGCATTCCAACTGCCGGCTTCCTGTTTAAGGAAAAACCACTACCCGACCATTTGGACCGTGCCGCAGCCGATTATTACAGAGTTCCGCAGTGGGACTACAACCGCATAAAGAACGGAGGCGATTTTGTAACTGCCGACGGAAAGACCATACCGCATAATCAGCTTACAAAACCCGCCACACCACCCCGCAGTTACGCATATTGCTGCGACACAGAATTTAACCCCGATATGATTGAACAGATAACCGGAGTTTCCACTTTGTATCATGACTGTACATATAGTGAAGCCGATAAAGAACGTGCAAAAAAGCACTTTCACAGCACAGCTGCCCAAGCTGCCAACACTGCAAAACAGGCAGAAGCAGGCACACTAATCTTGGGACACTTTTCTGCACGCTACAATAATGAGAATATACTACTGGAAGAGGCAAAGGAAATCTTTAAAAATTCTTATTTAGCAAAAGAGAATACCACTTTTACAATAGAATGACAAAAAAATGGTGTATCTTCGGCACCGAAACAAGAATAAATGGCATCAAAAACTAACATACTGAATGAATCCATAATACTGGACATGCTACACAAGGACGAACAGTCCAAGCGTAGAGCATTTGAAAGTATTGTACAGGCAAACAGCGAGCACCTGTATTGGCAAATACGCCAAATGGTTTTAAACCACGATGATGCCAATGACATACTTCAAAACACATTTATAAAAGCTTGGACTAACATTGATTCTTTTCAAGCTAATTCAAAAATATCAACTTGGCTATACAGGATAGCAGTCAACGAGACTCTTACATTTTTGAATAAACAGAAAAATGCCACATACATAGACATTGATGACCCGGATATAAGCATTGGCGACAAGTTGGAAAGCGACCCCTATTTTGACGGCAACGAAACAGAACGACAACTACAGGAAGCCATTGCCACACTTCCGGAAAAACAGCGATTAGTTTTCAACATGAAATACTTCGACGAAATGAAATATGAAGATATTTCTGACATCCTTGGCACAAGCGTGGGTGCGCTGAAAGCTTCTTTTCATCTTGCCGTAAAAAAAATTGAAGAATTTTTTAACAAGATAGATTAAACCTTTAAAACCTTTTTTTGTCAAACAAGCGAATGAAAAAGGAAGATAACATATTAAGTCAATGTGGTAATAGAAGGCCATTTACAGTTCCGGAAGGTTATTTTGACAACTTGACGGAGAACATCATGGCTGCACTACCTGAGCAGACTGTCCAAAAAGAACAGCCTCGTATTATCACTCCTTGGAAGCGTGTTATGCCATATATATATGCTGCAGCAGCTTTCATTGGTGTACTCTTCTTTGTGAGAGTAGCTTCTTATGAAACTACTGATATGGATCATTCAACTGCGCAAGAAGAAGATATCTATTATTCTGATGAATATATAGATTCCTTCTTTGAAACAGCTATGGTTGATGACTATACTTTATACTATTCATTCATCGATTTCAACTAAATTATGAAAAGATTTATTTTTGCAACAATCATTCTTATTGCGGCATCAACTCTTTTTGCTCAAGACAATCGCCCGAATTTTAATCAGGCAGATGCACACCGCACACAGCAGCAATGGTTTCAGCAGGGCAATAACCAACAAAAACAGCAGCCTGCCACATATCATCACAACAGAGGCCAACGTTTTTCTCCTGCCGAATATTGGAAAAAACAGAAGGAATTCTTTACAAAAAGAGCAAATCTCACAGAAGAAGAGGCGGCAAAATTCTTTCCGTTATACAATGAACTCCAGCAGAAAAAGATGCAGATTAACCATCAGTCCAGACAGAATGCCGTTAGAGAGCAGCAACAAATGTCTGAAGCAGATTGTCTGAAAACAATTGACGCTTTAGCTGATGCACAAATACGCATAGCACAGTTGGAAAAAGAGTATCTGGAAAAATTCAAAAAGGTATTGCCGGCATCGAAGATACTCAAAATTCAGATGGCAGAAGACCAGTTTAACAGCGAACTGATTAAGGAGATGCAACAGAACAGAGCATCGCAAAACAAAACAAACAATAGACCAACAACAAACCACCAAAGACCAACAACTACAAACAGATAACAACAAAAAAAAGAGTGGCGTCACTCTTTTTTTTTGTTATAGGTTATTACGTTTGGCCTCGTTCCAATAGCCATCCATCTCTTCAAGAGACATATCTTTCAAATTCTTTGATTGTTTTATAGCTTGTTCTTCAACATAATTGAATCGGCGTATAAACTTTTTATTTGTCTTTTCAAGAGCATTATCGGGGTGTATATTATACATTCTTGCTACATTGATTATTGAGAAGAGTAAATCGCCCAATTCAGCTTCGGCATTCTCTTTATTGCCTGCTTCAAGTTCCACTTTCAATTCTTCAAACTCCTCCATTACTTTATCTACAGCACCCTGAGGAGTATTCCAGTCAAAGCCTACATGAGCAGCCTTTTCCTGTATTCTAAAAGCTTTAATAAGTGACGGCAAAGCATTTGGCACACCTGCCAGCACACGTTTGTTACCACCTTTTTCTTTTAACTTCAACTGTTCCCAATTCTGCAACACTTCACCTTGGCCATCTACCTGCACAGTTCCAAACACGTGTGGATGACGATAAATAAGTTTGTCGCAAAGCGCATCGCAAACATCTTTTATATCGAAATCTTCTGTTTCGCTACCTATCTTTGCATAAAATACAACATGGAGAAGCAAATCGCCTAACTCTTTGCGTATTTCGGCCTTATCGTCTTTCATAAGGGCATCACACAGTTCAAAAGTCTCTTCTATAGTATTTTCTCTAAGCGATTCATTTGTCTGCACTCTATCCCATGGACATTTCTCACGAAGTTCATCCATAACGTCAAGTACACGGGCAAATGCCTTCATCTGTTCTTCTCTTGTATGCATAGTGTTCAAAATTTGCCGCGAATTTACAATTTATTCCAAACACCACGTCCTATATGGCTAAAAAATAGTAACTTCGCGCAAATTTATATGTAACATAAGAATTATGGAATTAGCAAGTAAATACAACCCCGAAGAAGTTGAAGGAAAATGGTATCAGTATTGGATTGACAACAGACTTTTCCACTCTACGCCAGACAGCCGTGAACCATATACAATAGTTATACCGCCACCAAACGTAACCGGTGTGCTTCATATGGGTCATATGTTGAATAACACCATCCAGGACATTCTTGTACGCCGTGCCAGAATGATGGGTAAAAATGCCCTATGGGTACCGGGAACAGACCATGCTTCAATTGCTACAGAAGCAAAGGTTGTGGGTAAACTTGCTGCACAAGGCATAAAGAAAACAGACCTTACACGCGATGAATTCCTTAAACACGCATGGGAATGGAAAGAGGAACATGGTGGTATAATTCTGAAACAGTTGCGCCGCTTAGGTTGCAGTTGTGATTGGGACCGCACAGCTTTCACCATGGACGAAATACGTTCCGAAAGTGTTATCAAAGTATTCTGTGATTTGTATAACAAGGGACTTATTTACCGCGGTGTACGTATGGTAAACTGGGATCCTAAAGCTCAGACAGCTCTTAGCGATGAAGAGGTTGTATATAAAGAGGAACACAGCAAACTGTACTACCTGAAATATTATGTAGCCGATGGCGAAACTGTTGTTCCAACCGGAGCAGAAGGCGAAGTATTGCATAAAGACGACAAAGGTTACTATGCTGTAGTTGCCACCACACGCCCCGAGACAATTATGGGTGATACAGCTATGTGTATCAACCCCAATGACCCCAAAAACCGTTGGTTGAGCGGTCATAAGGTTATTATTCCACTAGTAAACCGTACCATTCCAGTAATTGAAGATGATTATGTTGATGTAGAATTTGGTACAGGTTGTTTGAAAGTTACCCCTGCACACGACGTAAATGACTATATGTTGGGAGAAAAATACAATCTGCCTTCAATAGATATATTCAATGACAATGGTACACTGAGTGAAGCTGCCGGACTATATGTTGGTATGGACCGTTTTGCAGTTAAGAAACAGATAGCCCTAGATTTACAGGATGCCGGTTTGTTGGAAAAGATGGAAGACTACACCAACAAAGTAGGTTACAGTGAAAGAAATCCTGACACAGTAATAGAACCTAAGCTCTCTATGCAATGGTTCTTAAAGATGCAGCACTTTGCCGATATGGCACTGCCACCGGTAATGAATGACGAACTGAAGTTCTACCCACCAAAATACAAGAACACCTACCGTAATTGGTTAGAGAACATCAAAGACTGGTGTGTAAGCCGTCAACTATGGTGGGGACATCGTATTCCTGCATACTACCTGCCACAAGGTGGTTTTGTAGTTGCCGAAACAGCAGAAAAAGCTCTTGAATTGGCAAAAGTAAAGAGTGGCGACAACAATCTTACCATAGCAGATTTACGTCAGGACGAAGATGTACTGGATACATGGTTCAGTTCCTGGTTATGGCCTATCAGCCTGTTTGACGGTATTAACAACCCTGATAACGAAGAGATTAACTACTACTATTCTACAAACGATTTGGTAACAGGTCCGGATATTATCTTCTTCTGGGTAGCCCGTATGATTATGGCAGGCTACGAATATCGTGGCGATATGCCGTTTAAGAATGTCTATTTCACAGGTATAGTACGCGATAAACTGGGACGCAAAATGAGTAAATCATTAGGTAATTCACCCGATCCAATTGATTTGATAGACCGTTTCGGTGCCGATGGTGTACGTATGGGACTTATGCTCTCTGCACCCGCCGGTAACGATATACCTTTTGACGAAGCAATTTGCGAACAGGGACGTAACTTCAATAACAAAATATGGAACGCATTCCGTCTTACCAAGAGTTGGAATGTAAGCGACAGCATAGAACAGCCTGAAAGTTCAAAACTTGCCATTGAATGGTTTAACAACATACTTGCCAAAACTGCTACCGAAATGAATGACCTGATGGGCAAATACCGCATAAGCGAAGCCTTGATGGCTGTTTACAAACTGTTCTGGGACGAATTTGCAAGTTGGTATTTGGAAATAATAAAACCTGCATACGGACAGCCAATTGACAGCAAGACATACAACAGCACTTTGGAATTCTTTGAAAAACTGTTGCTGCTCATACATCCGTTTATGCCTTTCATTACTGAAGAACTTTGGCAGAACGTAAAAGAGCGTAAAGCCGGCGAAAGCATTATGAACGAAAGCATTGTAGAGTTATCGACCGCCAAATACGACGAACAGATTATTGCAGATTTCGAAGCTTGTAAAGAACTGGTTAGTTCTATTCGCACAGTTCGTAACCAAAAGAATATTGGTCCACGCGAACCGCTTACAATAGAGGTTATAGGTTCAAATCCTATTGCTGCATTGAATCCTATAATCAGCAAGATAGCCTGTCTGGAGGATATTTTGGTTCAGGATGCCAAAAGCGAAGGTACAGTATCCATTATGGTTGGCACTACAGAATTTGCTTTGCGCATGGGCGATTTGATTGACGTAGAAGCTGAAATTGCAAAAATCAAGGCCGAAATAACCCGTTTAGAGGGATTCTTGAAGGGTGTTAATGCAAAACTTTCAAACGAAAGATTTGTAGCAAATGCACCAGCAGCAGTTGTGGAGATAGAGCGTAAAAAGCAGAGTGATGCTACTCAAAAAATTGCAACACTGAATGAGACTCTACAGTCATTAACAAAATAAACAACAATGGAAACTTCTGAAAACAAGAAAGGTAACGCACTAAAGATAGTTATTCCGACAATCATTATTGTTCTGTTGGCTGCTATCGGTACATTAGCCTATTTCCTGCGCGAAAAGAGCATTCAGAATACAGAGATGCTCCAATTGTTTGAAATAGAGAAAGAGGAGATGGAGAACGAATACTCCAGCTTTGCCGTACAATATGATGAGCTACAAGTTCATCTGTCCAACGATTCTCTTATACGCCAGTTGGAAAAGGAAAAATTGCGTACCCAACAGTTGCTGGAAGAATTAAGACAGACAAAAGCAACCAACGCTGCCGAAATTACTCGTCTAAAGAAGGAACTGGCTACTGTACGTGCCGTACTGCGTACATACGTTATTCAGATTGATTCTCTTGACCAGATAAACAAAGAATTGGAAAAAGAGAACACCAAAATTAGCAAACAGTATAAAGAGGCAACAAAGCAGATTGACAATCTTATTGTAGAGAAGCAGATTGCTGAAGAGAAAGTGAGTTTAGCTTCACAACTTGATGCTGCAGCCATAACGCTTATAGCAAAAAACAAGCGTGGTAAGCAGGAGAACAAGATAAAGAATGTAACTCAGTTTGAAATAAATTTCACAATAGTAAAAAACATTACCACTAAAACAGGTGAAAAGATTGTATATCTGCGTATAGTCAATCCCGACGGAGAGACACTACAAAAGAGTGAAGACGATACATTCAGCTACGAAAACACATCACTGGAGTTTTCGGCTAAAAAATATATTGAATACACCGGTGAACAGCAGGAGGTTACAATGTATTGGGATGTAGAAGAATTCCTCTATGCAGGTACTTACAACGCATACATCTTTGTAGATGGTGTAATGATAGGTGAACAGAGTATCACCTTGAATTGATATTCACGTATATAAATACTTTATGGTTTCATTTGAAGAGCTTGGGGTGTCAGCCCCTATACTCAAAGCAATAGAAGAGTTGGGTTTTGAGAATCCTATGCCTGTCCAGGAAAAGGTTATCCCGTATCTGTTAGAGGGTAATGGCGATGTAGTTGCACTGGCACAGACAGGTACAGGTAAAACCGCTGCTTTTGGTATTCCTATTATCCAGATGACGGATATAGAGAGTTCAGATGCTCAGTTTCTGGTTCTAAGTCCAACCCGTGAACTTTGCGTTCAAATAGCCAGCGATTTGGCAGATTTTTCTCATTACATACAGGGACTGCACGTAATCCCTATGTACGGTGGCTCTTCTATTGAAAATCAGATACGCAATTTCAAACGTGGAGCCCACATAATAGTTGCCACACCGGGACGCCTTATAGACCTGATGGAACGTGGTGTAGTACACTTGGATACTATACGCGCCGTCATTCTGGACGAAGCCGACGAAATGCTTGACATGGGTTTTTCCGAAGCTCTCGAAAAGATTCTATCATCTGTACCGGTAGAACGTAAGATGCTTATGTTCTCCGCCACAATGAGCAAAGAGATAAGTGCCATAGCAAAAAAATATCTATACAATCCACAAGAGATTGTCATTGGTTCGCGCAACGAAGGAGCAGAAAACGTAAACCACGTTTACTATATGGTTCACGCCAAAGATAAGTATCTGGCACTGAAACGTATTGTAGATTACTATCCTCACATATATGCCATAATATTCTGTCGCACCCGTTTGGAAACACAAGAGGTAGCCGACAAACTTATGCAGGACGGATATAATGCAGACTCTCTACACGGCGAACTGTCACAAGCACAGCGCGACCTTACTATGAACAAGTTCCGTAAACGTCAGTTGCAACTGCTTGTTGCTACCGATGTTGCAGCACGAGGACTTGATGTTGATAATCTTACACACGTAATCAACTACGGTCTGCCCGATGATACAGAGAACTACACTCATCGCAGCGGCAGAACAGGACGTGCAGGAAAGAAAGGTACATCAATAGCCATTATCAATTTAAGAGAGAAGGGTAAAATTAGATTTATAGAAAAGGCCATAGGTAAGAAATTCAACATAGGAGAGATGCCTACAGGCCGTCAAATCTGCGAGAAACAGCTTTATAAAGTTATTGACGAAATAGAACGTACTCAGGTTGACGAAGAACAGATAGAAAAATTCCTACCCGATATCTTCCGCCGTTTGGACTGGATGGACAAAGAGGATATTATAAAGAGAATAGTAACTATGGAGTTCGGTCGATTTATGCGTTACTATAAAGATGCACCCGAACTGGAAGCCGTAAACATAAAAGCAGCAGAGAAAGCAGAAAAAGAGGAGAAGAAAAAGAAAGAAAGACAGCCAAAGGCCGGCTACACCCGTTTCTTTATCAATCTTGGCAAGTTAGACAACATAATGGCTGTGCATATCATAGACCATATAAACAAGCACATAAAGGAGAGGATTGATTTAGGTCGTATTGATATTAAGCATAGTTTCTCTTTCTTTGAAGCACCTGCCGAAAGTACCAATGTTATTCTGTCTGCACTGAACAACACCCATTTACGCAATAGAGAGATTCGCGTTGAAGTAGCAGAAGCATCTACTACTAACGGCACCACGCAAAAAGATTCCGGTAAAAAAGAGAAACGTAAAGACTCCAAAAGGGGTTCTCAGCAGGAGAAGAGTCAGAAAGAGTTAAAAAACTCTTCAAAAAAGCAGAGAGCCACCAGAGCACCACAGAACCAGTTTGGCGATTTTATTGATGAATTTGAAGATTTCGACATAACTACCGCAAAGCCAAAAAAAGGTTCACGTTCAAAAAAACAGAATGACCATTGGCAGAAAGAGTTCAATCAGAACGACTGGAAACAGTTCTTTGGCGAACCGGAAAGAAAATCGCGTCGCGGAGCAGGCAGAAACGGCAATCAGAATAGTGGAAAGAGGAAATCACGCCGCTAATATTGTAAACAATAGGTTACTTTGGCATTTATTGAATAAACTATAATAACAGTAGATATAATGAAAAAAGTAATAGCATCGGCCAATGCGCCTAAAGCAGTTGGACCATATTCACAGGCCATAGAGTTGAACGGAACAGTTTTTGTATCGGGCCAGTTACCTGTAAACCCTGCAAACGGTTTGGTACCTGACAGTATAGAAGAACAGACCCGCCAATCATTACAGAACATTGGTTCTATACTGAAAGAGGCAGGTCTGGACTATTCTGATGTAGTTAAGACTACCGTTCTTTTAGACGATATAAAGAACTTTGCGGCAATGAATGCTGTCTATGCCGAATTTTTTACTGAACTTAAACCTGCCAGAGTATGCTACCAGGTGGCTGCTCTACCAATGGGGGTTAAAGTTGAAATTGATGCAATTGCCGGTAAATAGAACCATTTAGTGTTGCATCTTGACAGCTTCAGTGGCAGGCTTTTCACTATTACGGCGTTCAGTAGCTTCAACTACAGCTTTTGCCAAATCCTGGAAAGCTTTGCCTACAATGCTGTTTTCATCTAATGCTACAGGTTTTCCGTTATCACCACCTTCGCATATACTCTGCACAATAGGAATCTGTCCCAATAGCGGTACATTCATCTCTTCTGCCAATCTTTTACAACCCTCTTTGCCGAACAGATAATATTTATTCTCCGGTAGCTCGGCAGGAGTAAACCAAGCCATATTCTCTACAAGTCCCAATACAGGTACATTTACCTTTTCGTTGGTGAACATATCTATACCCTTTCGTGCATCGGCTAAAGCAATCTGTTGAGGTGTACTTACCACCACAGCACCTGTTATGCCCAATGTCTGAACAAGTGTAAGATGAATATCGCTTGTGCCCGGAGGCATATCCAATACAAAGTAATCCAAATCGCCCCAATGAGCATCAGCTATAAGTTGTTTCAGGGCATTACTTGCCATAGCACCACGCCAAAGTACAGCCTGATCTGATTCTACAAAGAAACCTATAGAAAGCAATTTCAAACCATATTGTTCTATTGGTATTATAAGATCTCTTCCATCTATATTTTCTGCGTATGGACGAGCCTCTTCCATATTGAACATTTTAGGCATAGATGGGCCAAATATATCAGCATCAAGCAAGCCCACTTTATAACCGGCTTTAGCAAGTGCAACAGCCAGATTAGCTGCAATGGTAGATTTACCCACGCCACCTTTTCCCGAAGCAACAGCTATAACATTCTTCACACCCGGCAGTAGCTTACTGTCGTCGGGACGCGCAGCTTGACGTGCTTTCACATTGATTGTAACCTGCACATCCTCTTCGGCTTTCAGTTTAATGGCTGCTTCTGCCGACTTAACTATCGATTTGATAAATGGATCTGACGGTTTTTCAAAAATAAGCGAAAAAGATACCGTATTACCGGCTATTCTGATATCATCTTCCAACATATCCATTGAGATAATATCTTTACCTGTACCCGGATATCTGACAGTACTTAAAGCCTCTTTTATAAGATTAGGATATAGTGCCATAATTCTGTTATTTGCTTGTTGTTAAACTACTACGCTTGCTACGTCCATAGCTACGGTATTCATCCATCTCTATCTCTACATCCGGTTCTGTAAGTTCCCCTTCAAGAGGCAGTCTGAACAGAATGTACTTAATGGCTATACCTCTGGCAAGCCATTGCTCTTCATAATGAGTCTTTATGGAGAGTATATAATCTGCATTACCGTTTCCATAAAGGTCAATTGTTTTGAATTCCACCGGCAGTGAATTATGTTCCACATTATAACAAGTATATGTAAACATAAAATTACTGTCTGTCTTGAGATGAATCAGTCCGTTTGGTTTAAGAATTTTTCTATATCTCTCTAAAAACCAAGTGGATGTAAGTCTTTTTGTAGCTTTTTTCATTTGCGGATCGGGGAAAGTAAGCCATATTTCGCTTACTTCGCCCGGCGCAAAGAAATGTTCTATCAGTTCTATAGATGCTCTAAGGAACGCCACATTCTTCATCTCTTTTTCCAGAGATTGTGTAGCACCTGTCCACATTCGTGCGCCCTTTACATCTACACCTATAAAATTCCTATCGGGATATAGCTGTGCCAAACCTACAGTATATTCGCCACGACCGCAACCCAATTCCAACACAATAGGATTGTCATTATGAAAGAAATCACGGTTCCAGTTTCCCTTCATTTCAAACGGTTCTGCACTGTTATATGAACATACAGGTTCAAACACGTGCGGATAACTGCGCATATCCGCAAATTTAGCCAGCTTATTTTTTCCCATAAATTAGATATCCAATACTGTTACCCAACCATGAGGATCGGCAGCATCGCCATACTGAATGGCGCGCAACTGATTGTAAAGTTTTGTAAGAACAGGTCCCGGTTTACCATCTTTTGATATAACGTATGATGTGCCTGTCTCTATATCGTCAATACGTTCTATTGGAGATATTACGGCTGCAGTTCCACAAGCTCCTGCTTCAGTCATTTCACTAAGTTCCTCCAATGGAATCTGACGCTGTTCCACCTTCATTCCATTATCCATAGCCAACTGCATCAAAGAACGGTTGGTGATAGATGGAAGTATGGAATCTGATTTAGGGGTTACATAAACATCACCTTTTATACCAATAAAGTTTGCAGCACCACATTCGTCTATGTATTTCTTCTCTTTTGAATCTAAATAGAATTCGCTGCAATAGCCTTTGTCGTGTGCCAATTTGTTTGCACAGAGACTTGCCGCATAGTTACCACCTACTTTATATTTACCCATGCCTAAAGGGGCAGAACGGTCGTATGAACGAACCAGAGCATAAGGATTGGTTGAAAAACCTCCTTTAAAGTATGGACCAACAGGAGTTACAAACATTACGCAAAGATATTCATCAGCCGGACGAACACCTACCTGCGCACCTGTACCTATAAGTAAAGGACGGATATATAGCGAAGCACCACTTTCGTATGGTGGTATATAATCTTTGTTAAGTTCAACCACTGTGCTTACCATCTTACAGAATATCTCTGTAGGCAGTTCAGGCATAAGTGTTGCTCTACATGTGCTCTGCAAACGCTCTGCATTTGCCTCCATACGGAATACACGTGTCTTGCCATCTTTACCACGGAACGCTTTCAAACCTTCAAAGCCTTCCTGACCATAATGCAAACAAGTTGCAGCCATGTGCATAGGGATATATTCGGAATCAGATTTTTCTATTTCACCCCAAGCACCATTCTTGTACCAAACTCTTACGTTCCAATCGGTTTTAATATAACCGAATGAAAGATTAGACCAATCAAGTTCTTTCATATTTATTTATTTTAAAACTATCGTCTTATACATACTATAATTGGGTGCGAAATTACAAAAAGATGAGCTATAATGACTGACAGAAGCTTTAAAAAATTAACTTTGCAGTCAAAATAACCCTTTTTACGCAATATGACAGACAGCAACAAAAGAATAGAAAAGAAAATGGGAACCATTCGTTTCCTGCTTATTTCGTTTACACTATTTATTTTAGCCGACATAATTGGCCAATGGTTTATTGCAACCGATTCAAATGCACCGGGCTTGTTAAGGGTTACAGTGTGGGTAATTGCGCTATTGATAGGATCAGCCACTCACTATGGTTTAAGAAGAATAAACCGTAGGATTTGGAAAATAGTTGCCTCATTGTTTTTCTATGCAGCATATATAGGTCTTTTGTGGTTATTCAAATTCTATATATTTGATAACGCAGAACTTATAGGATATAGAATATCGGTATCTATCCTACCTGTTTTTGCATTCTTAATCGATTCGTATGTAAGTCGTTTTATAAAATGGTATGGCATTAAGGTAAAATCGTTATTCAAATTAAAGTCCATACGCGATTTTCGGTTTATTGCCGCCATGGTACTGCTTTTCAGTGTTGTAGTGTTCTTCTTTATGGGAGGCTACAACATGTCAGGAAAACTGAATCGTGCAGGTATAAGTATGTATCAACTTATTACAGAAGGTGAAACTAACCACAATACAGACCATAGTGAACCTGTTCGCAGATATGACCGTATTTTCAACGATTTGAACGACGTTCAACTTGAAGCAGCCCAAAAGAATGGTCTGAAGAAGAACATTACAGCTGCCGAAGCAGAAAACAACAAGCAGTTGGTCAAAATTGAAGATTGCGACTACTACACTATAGAAAAGCTAACCCACTCTATCCCCTATTTGGTTCCAAAAGCTGCCAAATTAGTGGAAGACATAGGAAAAGCTTTTCAGGATTCATTATACAACCGTGGGTATCATAGCAACCACAAAATTACTGTGACCAGCGTACTTAGAACAGAAGACAATGTTGAACAGTTGCGAAAAGTAAATGTAAATGCATCGGAAAATTCGTGTCATTGCTATGGAACAACAGTAGATATATCTTATTTTACATTCCAAACACCAAAAATAGGAAAAGCAGCTGAAACCGAAAAGATGAGACAAGTGCTTATGCAGGTGGTATATGATTTATGGAAAGCAGAAAGATGCTATGTAAAATATGAGAAACAACAATCTTGTCTTCACATAACAGTTAGATAAACAAATTATTACATAACCCAAAAGTTTTAAATTATGAGAGATTTTACCTATTACGCACCCACACAAGTGGAGTTCGGAAAGAATGCAGAAAACAAAACAGGTGAACTGGTAAAAAAGTTTGGTGGAACAAATGTGCTGGTACATTATGGTGGTGGCAGCGTTGTTCGTTCAGGATTGCTGGATAAAGTTTGTAAATCGTTGGAAGAACAAAACATTAAATATACACTTTTGGGCGGTGTTGTTCCTAACCCAAGAGTATCATTGGTTAGAAAAGGTATTGATATCTGCCGTAAAGAGAATATTGACTTTATTCTTGCCGTAGGCGGTGGTTCAGCAATAGATTCATCAAAAGCCATAGCAGCAGGAACTCTTTACGAAGGCGATGTATGGACCCTTTATCGACACGAAGACAGAATAAAATCAGCACTCCCTGTAGGTGTGGTACTCACTATTCCTGCTGCCGGTAGTGAAATGAGCGATGGAAGCGTTATTACAAATGAAGAGGGTGGTTTGAAAAAGGATTATTGCGACAACCTATTACGCGCAAAATTCGCCATTATGAATCCGGAACGCACCTTCACACTCCCCAAATGGCAAACTGCATGTGGTGCAACCGACATAATGATGCACACTATGGAGCGTTATTTTTCCGTAGATGATGACATGGATATAACCGATGCTATTGCAGAAGCCGTACTGAAGACTGTACTGGAGCACACTCCTATAGTATTGGCAGAACCGGAAAACTACCATAGCCGTGCACAAATAATGTGGGCAGGAAGTTTGGCACACAACGATTTGACAGGATGCGGTACTACCGGCGACTGGGCAACTCACAACATTGAACACGAACTAAGTGGTATGTTCGATGTATCGCATGGTGCAGGTTTGGCTGCTATATGGCCAAGCTGGGCTCGTTACACTCGCCATCAGAACATAAACCGTTTTGCACGCTTTGCTGTAAACGTAATGGGTGTAACAAACCACTTTAAGAGCGCAGAAGAGACAGCCGAAGCAGGTATCCGCGCTATGGAGAAGTTCTACACCTCTATAGGTATGCCTATCAATATCAAGCAGTTAGTTGGAAGAAATGTAACCGATGCCGAAATTGAAGAGATGGCAGACAAATGCACAAACGGCAACACTATAACTGTTGGCGGTCTTATTAAACTGACAAAAGAAGACATAATCAACATTTATAAATTGGCAAACGAATGAAAAAAATCAGGAATCCATACATTGGCGACGAAGCAGACGGCTACAACTGTTTTGCCTGTGCGCCACATAATCCCAGTGGGTTGAAGATGGAATTTTTTGAGGATGGGGATGATATTGTATGTTTTTGGAAACCTACTACAAACTATCAAGGTTGGATAAATACCCTGCATGGTGGTATTCAAGCCGCGCTGATAGACGAAACCAGCGGATGGCTTATCTCCAGAAAGTTTCAAACATCGGGTATGACCACAAACCTGAGCATCAAGTACAGGAAACCTATTCCTATAAACGATGACACGGTTATTGAAATTAGAGCAAAACAGAAAGAGGTAAAACGTACTTTTGTATTCATGAACACCACCATATCCATAGATGGCGAAGTTTATACAGAAGCAGAGGTAACTTTTTTCTGTTTCTCAAAAGAGAAAGCAGTAAGCGATTTCAAATTCAAGCCTTTTGAACTGGAAGAAGATTAAAAACCTTTTTAAAATTAATCCGAAACAAATGATGACATGTGGCAACAATACAAGAAATTAATAGAGGATTATGAACAAAAGAACTGTAAAAATAACAAAGAATAGTATATTACTATTACATATATTCATGTGCTTTATTTCATGCGGTAAACCAAATAAAAATGCAGATTATAACAATTATCCGGATGCCCTTCAAATAGAGGTCTATTTAAAAGATATTGTTAGAACAGAAACATATAATTACGATAATCTTTACCCATCAGTACAAACCATAGCTTTAGAAACAACTGACGATTTAAATAGCATAATAGAAGGTACACAAATAAAAAAGGTAAGGGTTGTTGATAATAAGCTATTTATTCAAGACTTAGAGAAAATTGTAATCTTCAATCTTGAAGGAAAATATGTTGGTGCAATAAATAAGCGCGGTCGTGGTCATGGTGAATATCTGTCGTTATCTACATTCGACGTTAATAACAATTCAAAACAAATAATAATCTATGATGCATTTAACCACAAACTGTTATTTTACAATTACGCAGGCAACTACATAAAACAGGTAGAGATACCAAATACAGATCTTGTTAGAGATTTTGCTGTATTTCCTAACGGCGATATGCTATTTTACACACCGGATTACAACGGTAAAGGTATAAAAAGGGGATTGTGGCAAACCGATTCTACATACACTTTCAAAAAGCAGTTAGTGCATATAGATGATAATAATCGTTTTTGTTCTTTAACACATAACTACCTTGTTCACGTTAATGACACGTTAATATCTCTTATGGGAGAGATAGATAATAATAATTTGTTCTACCACATTACGCCGGACACCATTACGGTATCTTACAAACTAAAAAGCGATATAGTTATTCCAAAACGCATTTTAGGAGTAGATGATTATGATATTGACAAAAATCCAAATAAAGTTTACGATAAAGGTGGACACTACGAAACCGACAAAGTTATGATTTGCGACATATTAAATAATAATATTGGTTTCTGCACTATAATTACGGATAAAGAAACAAAACAGAGCAATAGAATATATGATGGAACTGATTATGCATATACTATGCAATTTGTACCACCTATTAATTTTTCCGATCACAACTATCTGATAGGGTACTATAGTAGCGATATAATTTTAAAAAATCCAGAATTCAAAGAAACATTCTATCCTGACATTACTGCAGAATCTAACCACATATTTTACTTAACTTACCACGGTAATTAAGGTGAATTCAACACACAAATGCAACCAGGATTCTGATTATTTAAATGATACGCCCTTGAGGCTGGGAATACTCACTACCTATGTTGCCACCAAGAACCGACTCAAGGTAATGACGCAAAACCTCAATATCTGCTCCCCAATAGATAGAATCAGGCTTCACACAACTAAG
>CALFTK010000028.1 GCA_937916465.1 uncultured Bacteroidales bacterium | reverse complement strand
ACTGTTGCTGAAGCTATCATAGAACGTACAGGTATAGTAGGTGAAAAGATGGAACTTGATGGCTACAGTGTAGTTGAAGCTCCTGAACTTCAGTCTTACAACCACCAGAATAAGAACTTCCTTTGTGTTCTTGTAGCATTTAACAAGGAGGTTGCCGATAAAGATTATATTCACGAAATTGCATTGCAGGTTGCTGCTCAGAACCCAATTGCAGTATGTGAAGCAGAAGTTCCTGCTGACGTAGTAGCACGCGAAAGAGAGATTGCTGCTGATAAGGCTCGTCAGGAAGGTAAACCTGAAAATATGATTGATCGTATTGCTGATGGTCGTATGAAGAAATTCTACGATGAATCTTGTCTGTTGAACCAGAAGTTCATTTCTGACGATAAGAAGAGCGTAGCTCAGTATTTGAAAGATTTGGATCCTGAATTGACAGTTACAAAGTTCGTACGCTTTACATTGAAAGCTGAATAATAAATTCATATAAAGCGAAACAAACCCCAAAGTCATTGGCTTTGGGGTTTGCTGTTATTTGGACTGAGTGTAACCTAATGCTTTCAGTTTGCTAATCACCTTATCTTTCAGTTCTCCTTGAATAATTATTTCTCCATCTTTTACACTTCCCCCGGTTCCGCAGTGGGTTTTCAGAGTTCTTGCCAGGTCTTCTAAATCTTTTTCCGGTCCAATAAACCCGCTTATAACGGTTGCTGTTTTGCCACCACGACCTTTTTTCTCTATTCGGGTGCGTAGCTTTTGCATATTGGCAGGAATCAGTTCCTCTTCCTGTTCATCATCTTCCATCTGATAGTTATAATCAGGGTTTGTGGAATAGACAATATTTAGTCTATCTTTCCAATCATTATCTTTTTTTGCCATAGTTGTATAGTGTGGTTGCTTAAGCAGTTGCGAAGATAACGATAAAAATTGTACCTTTACCCCCTATGAAGATAATATGTGTTGGAATGAACTATCGCCTACACAATAAAGAGTTAGGCGAATCGTTATTAGAACAGGAGAATCCGGTTATTTTTATGAAACCGGACTCTGCTATATTGAGAAATCGCAGACCTTTCTTTCTACCCGATTTTTCAGAAAGGATTGAGTATGAAACAGAGTTGGTAGTAAGAATATCAAGGTTAGGAAAGAGTATTGAGGCAAGATTTGCCAACAGGTATTGGGATGCTGTTACTCTGGGTATAGATTTTACAGCCAGAGATTTGCAAAATCGCTATAGAAGCATGGGACTGCCGTGGGAACTCTGTAAAGGGTTCGATTCATCGGCTGTGGTTGGCGATTGGATAGAAAAAGAGAAACTGGACAGGGATATTCAGAATTTGAACTTCCGTCTGGATATTGATGGTAACTTGGCTCAACAAGGTTATACCGGCGATATGATTTTTTCTGTAGCCGAAATAATAGAGTATGTAAGTTCTTTCTGCACTTTGAAAACAGGCGATCTGATTTTTACCGGAACTCCGGCAGGTGTCGGCCCGGTACATATTGGTGAACATCTGCAAGGATTTCTTGAAGATAAAAATGTTTTGGATTTTCATATCAGATAGATGAAAAGGGGGGTAATATCTCTATTTGCATTACTATTATGCCATTTGTGTATGGCAGTAGTAACTGTGTATCCTGTTGTAGAGTGGCAGGATATGAAGAGTGATACCCTGTTACCATATTTTGGCTATAAAATACCATTGGAAAACGGATATGCCGATTCTACATATTCTGTTACTATAGAGTATCCGGAACTGATAAAACTATCTGATGAAGATATAGAGAGATGGCGTTTGCATGAGAGAGAAATTTTAGAATGGCCATTGGTAGATACATATATATCGGTAGCTGTAAAAAGAGCCTCTTTAGAAATAAGTTTTCTGCCAATAATACAGAGAAATGGATGTTACTATGCTATAGAATCCTTTAAATTAAGAGTGGATTCAGAACTCAATACGGATGTGGCGCGTGCTACAGGAAGAACTAATGTTTTGCCGTCTGACCGATATGCCGGTAGTTCAGTTCTTGCTTCGGGAAAATGGGTGAAGATAGCTGTTCAAGAATCGGGGGTTTATAAAATCAGTCACAAACTGTTAAACTCTATGGGATTTAAGAATCCGTCGAAAGTTAGATTATATGGTTATGGTGGAGCTCTACTGCCTGAAACAAATATTCAGGATATAGCAGATGATTTGCCGGAACAACCATTGTGGCGTGCAAACAATTATATGCTATTTTATGCGCAGGGCCCTCTATCATGGAGCAGAAAGTATGATGGAGAGTATATTCATACTCAGAACACATATTCTGATTATGGATATTATTTTCTTACAGAAACCGATTCTGTGTCTGCTTTGCAGTTTACAACAGAACAGGTAGATTCCATAATAGGCAGTAATTTGATAGAGAGCTATCCGGATTATGCCATTTATAATCCGGATGATTATAGTTGGTATCATTCGGGAAGAACTTTTTATGACAAAGAAGCATCGCCTATCAGAAATATATCATTCAATACTCCCAATATGTTGAGCGGCAACGTTACAATAAGGGTTGCATACGCTGCAAACAGTGCTGAAGGCAGTAACTTAAATATTAGTCTTAATGGCGCAGAAGTGGGAAGTGCGTATATTTCCAGATTGACAGATAATTCAGAAGCGTCCACTATAGACACTAAGTTTAAGACTGAAACGGTTGCTGCCGATAAAAACGTAGTTAAACTTGAGTATAGTGCATCAACTGCCGAAGGAAGAGTGGATTATGTTACATTGAATTATGAGAGAGAACTGAAAATGTATGGCAATTCAATGAATTTTAGAACCGGTACAATGAATTATGGCACAAGTTTCTCTATAACAAATGCCACCCCCGACATGGTTGTATGGAGAAAGGGTGTAAATGGTGATTTTTCTCTATTGCCGGCCTTATATAAAGATGGAATATTGACTACATATTCATCGTCCATAAAGAGTTCTGATGAACTTATTGCCGTAAAAACTCAGTCCAATTTTCCGGAACCTATAGTGGTTAATGGTAATCTATTAAATCAGAATCTACATTCTATGAATAATGTAGATATGGTTATAATAGTTCCTCAATCGGGTAGATTGGTGGAACAGGCAGAAAGGTTGGCAGAACTTCATAGGCAATTCGATTCACTTGCTGTGGCAGTTGTCCGTGCAGACCAGATATATAACGAATTTTCTTCAGGAACCCCCGATGCAACTGCTTACAGGCGTTTTCTGAAAATGCTGTATGACAAAGCAGAATTGGGTAAGGAACCACGTTATCTGCTTCTATTTGGTGATGGCGCCTGGGATAACAGAATGAATACACAGGAATGGAAGGGTGAAGAACCTGAGGATTATTTGCTGTGTTATGAATCGGCAAATTCGGTAAGCCATATAGAATCATTCGTTATGGAAGATTATTTTGGTTTGTTGGACGATGGCGAAGGTTACAATCTGTTAAAGGATAAACCGGATATTGGAATAGGTCGTTTACCTGTAAAGAGTGCAGATCAGGCGAAAGCAGTGGTTGATAAGATTGTCAATTACAGAATGCATAGAGAACCCGGTGTATGGAAAAACAGTGTACTTATACTTGGCGATGATGGTGATAACAATATTCACATGCGTGATGCCGATAAAATAGCCGCCAAAGTAGCCGAAACAGACTCTTCATTGTTAGTGGATAAGATATATTGGGATTCCTATTCAATGGAGGTTACAGCATCGGGAAACAGCTATCCGTCTGTGCGTAAAGAGCTGCTTGAAAAGTTGCAGACAGGTGCTTTGCTGGTAAACTACTCAGGTCATGGAAGTGCTGATGTGCTTTCGCACGAACTTGTTATGGATAAGGGCGATATGACCGAATTGTCATCATCGGCATTGCCATTCTGGATTACTGCATCGTGCGATATTACACCTTTCGATTCACCTTTGGAGAATATTGGCGAAAATCTGATGCTCAATGCCAATGGTGGTGCAATAGGCTTGCTGACGACCACAAGAACTGTATATGCAAGTATGAATTATCGTATAAATGCCCTGTTTACAGAATATCTGCTTAAACGTAATATCTATGGTCAGGCAAATACTATGGGTGATGCTCTGCGATTAACCAAAGAACAACTTGTAGCAGGTGGCGTGGATATTCAGGACCATACTGAAAATAAATTGCATTTTGTGTTGTTGGGCGACCCGGCTCTTAGATTGGATTTGCCGGAGTTCACACTGGTGGTCGATTCTTTTAACCATAAAGTAGCCAATACAGAAGTGCATTCCGCAAAGGCGGGTGATGTAATTACCATAAGCGGTCATATAGAGGATAGTATGGGTAATCCTGTTACAGCAGATGGTATTATCTATCCAAAGATATATGATAACGAACGGACGGTAACAACATTAAACAATGCTGCAACAGCCGATAAACAGTTTACATATAACGACAGAGACAGGGTACTCTATTCCGGTAGCGATTCTGTAAAAGGTGGCCTTTTTAACTTTACGTTTCCTGTACCGTTGGATATAAATTATTCCAATCAAAGTGGTTTGATGCTGCTTTATGCGGAACTTAATAATGGCACACAGAGTGCAAATGGCAGTTTTGGTGATTTTATAGTAGGGGGTACAGCCGATTATGTAGAACCCGATTCAACAGGACCAACTATTAACTTGTATCTGAATACTCCGGAATTCCGATATGGGGCAGATGTCAATACTACACCGGTGCTGGTTGCCGAACTTTCCGATAAAGATGGCTTGAATAGTTCTGGAAATGGTATAGGTCACGATATTATGATTTCTATAGACAATAATCCGCTATATACATACGTGCTGAACAACTACTTTACATCTGAAACAGGCAATTATACTAAAGGCAGAGTGAAATTTGAAATACCGGAATTGCCAACAGGAAAACATACATTGATGTTCCGTGCTTGGGATGTGAAGAACAATTCCTCTACGGTATATCTTGGATTTAATGTAGTAGATGGGTTAAAACCTGTGCTATCTGTTACTCCTACCCAAAATCCTGCTAAAGAGCATACTACATTTGTTATACAGCATGACCGTCCGGGCGATAATGTAGATGTATTGCTAAAGGTGCTGTCAACCGATGGACGCGAAGTGTGGAGTACAAAGACTACCGATAATACAGTTTCGGGTGTTTGTATGGTTGACTGGAATCTGTCCGATGCTAATGGGACAAAACTATCTTCAGGAATATATATGGTATATGTAATGATAGAAGATGCTCAAGGAGTAGGGCAAACGGCATCAACCAAATTGATAATTGTGAGGAACTGATGCAATAAAAGGGCTATATTTTAGTTATATATAAGTATTAAGTGATAATAGTTATGGGTAAGTATATATCAAAAATCATTATATCTGCTCTGATGACAATAGTAGCCATACAGAGCGTGAACGGTCAGAAACAACTGTTTAATCCTGTTTATACAGGTGTAACTTCGTTATCTATTGCACCCGATTCAAGAGCCGGTGCAATGGGCGATGTGGGTTGCGCCACCGACCCTTATTATGATAACAATAATCAGTATTGGAACCCTGCAAAGTATCCATATACAAAGAGCCCGGCAGGTGTTTCGCTGTGCTATACCCCTTGGTTGCGTCAGTTGGTTAGTGATATAGATCTGGCAAACCTGACAGGTTACTATAAACTGGACGATTATTCTGCAGTAAGTTCATCGCTTACATATTTTTCGCTTGGTGAAGTTCTGGCCGATTCATATACCATTCGTCCATACGAAATGGCTATAGATTTTGCCTATTCAAGAAAACTGTCAGAACTCTTTTCAGCTGCAGTAGGAATGCGTTTTATCTATTCCGATTTGCAGTACGATTATGCCGATGATGTAACTCCGGGTAAGGCATTTTCGGCAGATATGGCTCTGTACTACAACAATTTTGTATCGATAGGACGCAGAGACTGTATGTTGGGACTGGGTTTGAATGCTTCTAATATAGGTAGTAAGATTTCATACGATGGTGGCCAGACCAACCAGTTTATTCCAACAAACCTGCGTATGGGTGTATCTTTGCTGATACCTATAGATGGGTATAACTCAATATCCATAAATGCCGATGTGAATAAACTTATGGTTCCCACTAAGCCTACATACGCGCAGTTCCTGATAGAGGCATCAAATCCTGAAAGTAACTGGTTTATATCGGAAGATGTGGCTAATGATGATAAGTACAGCTATGCTTCAGAGTATCAAAGTTGGGTAGAATCGACAGGTTACAACGATGTATCACCTATAGCAGGTATATTCAAATCTTTTGCTGATGCACCGGGCGGATTTCAGGAGGAGTTGAAAGAGGTGTATTGGGGTGTGGGATTGGAATATATCTACAATGATCAATTCTTTGTACGTGGCGGTTATCATTATGAAAATGAATATAAAGGAAATAGAAAATATTTCACTGTAGGTGCAGGTTTCAAGATGAATGTATTTTCGCTTGATGCTGCATATCTGATATCTACAGCGCAGAGTAACCCGTTGGATCAGACCTTGCGTTTTACTCTTTCGTTCGATATGGATGGTCTGAAAAGTTTGATAGGTCGTTAATGGTTTAGCTTATGACATTCAGGGTAGGAATGGGTTTTGATGTTCACAGACTGGTGGAAAATAGAGATCTGTGGATAGGTGGTATAAAAATACCTTTTGAAAAGGGACTTGACGGACATTCTGATGCCGATGTGGCTATTCATGCAATATGCGATGCAATATTGGGTGCTGCAAATATGCGTGACATAGGTTACCATTTTTCCGATAAAGATCCAAAATACAAAAACATAGATAGCAAGATACTGCTGGCAGAAACAGTTAAGATAGTTGCTCAGAAAGGGTATAAGGTAGGCAATGTGGATGTAACTATCTGTGCGGAATATCCTAAAATGAATCCGCATATACCGGATATGTGCAAGGTGTTATCGGCTGTTATGGAGATTGATATTGATGCTGTGTCAATTAAAGCTACCACTACTGAAAGATTGGGGTTTACAGGTCGTATGGAGGGTATATCTGCATACGCTGTAGCTCTTCTTGAACGCAATCAGGAATAAGACCATCAACAGATAAACCTAATTTGATTCTCTCCATTACCATAGTAGAACTAACGTCTATAAGAGGAAAATCAATATATGTGACACCCGGTATCTGTGTAGGAACAAATTCACTTCCTGTTCTGGGATAGACCAGAATTTTGTGGTTGGCCAATATATAATGGTAATCTTTCCATTTGTTGAATGCAGTCCAGTTGTCGGCTCCTATGGCCAAAATAAACTCTCTATCGGGATAATCTTTGGTCAGACTCTGTAATGTATTCACGGTGTATGACGGAATGGGTAAACCAAATTCGTAGTCGCTGGCTGTTACACCTGGAATGTGGGCTACTGCCTGCGCAGCCATTTTAAGACGAATGTCATTAGGCATAAGTTCCTTACCCTCTTTCCATGGATTACGTGGAGTGACAAGCAACCATAGTTCATCAGTCAGGCCACTATTCATAATGCTCTCTGCAATAGAAATGTGCCCGTTATGTATGGGGTTGAATGTTCCCCCGAATATGGTTGTTCTAACTCTATCAGACATTAAGAAAACTCTTTATAACTTCAAGTGTGTCGCTATAGGCCTTTTCCAAAACATCGTTTACTATAACAACATCGAAACGGTTGGCAAATGTAAGTTCATATTCTGCCTTTGCAATTCTTGTATCTATCATTTCAGCCGAATCGGTTTCCCTTGCCACCAATCTTCTTCTAAGTTCCTCTACCGATGGCGGTTGTATGAATATGGATAAAGCGTCATCTCCAAAGAATTGTTTTATATTGCATCCACCTTCAACATCTACATCGAATACTACGTTATAGCCGGCTTCAAGTTTGTCATAAACCTGTTTTTTCAGCGTGCCATAAAAACATCCTTCGTAAACCTCTTCGTATTCCAGAAATTCATTGTTGGCTATTCGTTGTTTGAATTCTTGGGTAGATAGAAAATAGTATTCCACTCCATCCTGTTCTTTGCCACGAGGCTTTCTACTGGTTGCCGATATGGAGAACACCATTTTTAGTTCAGGATGTGTAAGCAGATAGTTTACTATGGTTGATTTTCCCGAACCGGAAGGAGCAGAAAAAATAAGACACTTTCCTTTCATAGTTATAATACGTTCAATACCTGTTCTTTTATCTGTTCCAATTCATCTTTCATCATTACGACAATATTTTGCAATTCTGCCAAATTGCTTTTACTGCCTAAAGTGTTTATTTCGCGTCCCATCTCTTGAGCAATGAAACCAAGTTTTTTGCCCTGGCCATTCTCTTCTTCTATGGTCTTAATAAAGTATTCCAGATGATTTGCCAAACGCTGTTTCTCTTCATTTATATCTAATTTCTCTATGTAGTAAATCAGTTCCTGTTCAAAGCGGTTGTTGTCATAATCGCTTCCGGCATGTTCAATAAGCGCATTTTTTATTCTATCTCTAATTTTGCTGATTCTTGCATTTTCATATTGGCTTACCGATGCCAGCAAGTTTGATATGTTGCTGATTTTCTCTCTGAATTTAGTTTCCAATGCACTACCTTCCGATTTTCTGTAATCTATAAGAGACCTGATAGCCTCTTCAATAGCTTCTTTTACGGTCTCCCAATCGCTTTCGCTTATCTCCTCTATTTGAGCCGTTGTATATATTTCCGGCATACGTAGAATGGTCTGGAACCAATCCGAAGGAAGTTCCAACGATTCGCTTTGGGCTATCTCTTTAATCTGTTTCAGATAGTTCTTGAAAACCGCAATGTTTATGCTTTGGGTATTCGTGCTATTTGCATTATCTTGATAGATACATAAATCCACCTTGCCACGTTCAAGCGCAGCAGTCACAATGGAACGTATTTCAAGTTCTCTCTCTTTGAACAGGGGAGTAATTCTTGTACTAAGGTCTATTGCCTTGCTGTTGAGCGATTTAATCTCTACTATAATCTTTCTTTCACCAATTTCTGCAACGGCTTTTCCATAGCCGGTCATTGACTGTATCATATCTAATATTAACTTACATTAAGTAAACGATGTGTAAAAGTAGTGATTTTTGATGACTCTTGTTAAATTATTTCCTTACTTTTGTATTTTAAGATGTATAGTTTGGTAAAATGAGTGTAATTTTACATATAGAATCGGCAACTGAAGGTTGTTCTGTAGCGGTAAGTCAGGATGGTGAACTGTTGTTTGATAAACAGGATTCTTCTGTGAATAACAATGCAGTTACATTAGGCATTTTTGTAGATGAGGCATTGGCTTTGGCCGATAGTAGAGGGTTGCTTCTGGATGCTGTGGCAGTAAGTGAAGGACCTGGGTCATATACAGGACTTAGAATAGGTGTTTCAATGGCTAAAGGCATCTGTTATGGCAGAAACATAAAACTTATCTCCATATCTACATTAAAGTTGTTATGTGTGCCATTGTTGTTAAGCGATGATTTACCTGACGATGCTCTGCTTTGTCCTATGATAGATGCTCGCAGAATGGAGGTCTATTCTGCCGTTTACGATAGAGCACTTCAGACAGTACGTCCCATTGGCGCCGATATAGTGGAAACAGATACATATAGAGAGTATTTAGATAGAGGACCTGTATATTTTTTAGGTAATGGAGCTGCAAAGTGCAAAGAGGTGATAAATCATCCCAATGCCCATTTTATAGATGGTGCAAAACCGCTTGCAAAGTGGATGTTCCCTTTGGCAGAAATGCAGTTTAACAGAGAAGAATTTTGCGATGTTGCATATTTTGAGCCCTATTATCTGAAAGATTTTATAGCTATAAAACCTAAAAAACTGATTTGATGAACTACAATTACAATACACAGCGAGACAAACTGCCAATGCCTGAATATGGTCGTTCCATTCAGAAAATGGTAGATTATGCAATTACCATAGAAGATAAGGCAGAACGTCAGAAGTGTGCCGATTCCATAATAGCCATTATGGGTAATATGTACCCTACGTTGCGCGATGTGCCTGATTTTAGGAACAAATTATGGGACCATCTGGCATTTATGTCCGATTATAAATTGGATATAGATTATCCGTGTGAAATAACCATACTAAAAAAAGGACGTCAGGAACCCGATAAGATAGCCTATTCAAATAGTGATATCAGGTATGTGCATTATGGTAGAATAGTGCCCGAACTTATTGAGAAGGTTGCACAGATGGAAGATGGACCTATGCGTAGCCAGTTGGTAAGATTGGTGGCTGTGCAGATGAAGAAGAACCTTATGACTTGGAATAAGGAGATGGTAGATGATGAACGTATAGCTGCCGATATGTATAACCTGTCGCGTGGCAGGATACAGCTTAGAGAGGGCGATCTTGATGTGACATTCGCTCAGGCACCTCCTCAGCAGAATCAACAGAAAAACGGAAAGAAGAAAAACAAAAAGAGATATTGATTATGGCATCATTCATTATTGAAGGCGGACACAGATTAAAAGGAAGTATCACTCCGCAAGGCGCAAAAAACGAAGTGTTACAAATATTGTGTGCAGTACTGCTGACAACTGAAGAGGTTGTGGTAGAAAATGTGCCCGATATTCTGGATGTACGTAATCTTATTGATATGCTTATCCGCTTAGGTGTAAAGGTTAAGATGCTGGCACCGGGAACATATTCATTTATTGCCGATGACCTTGACGCCGATTATGTGGATAGCATGGAATTTATAGTAAAAGGTTCCGGATTACGCGGTTCCGTAATGTTACTTGGACCACTGTTGGCCCGTTTGGGAAAGACAGTGGTGGGCAAACCGGGTGGTGACAAGATAGGTCGTCGCAGACTCGATACCCATATAATAGGCCTGCAAGCGTTGGGCGCATCCTTTACCTATAACGAAACAAAAGGCTTTTACGAACTTGAAGCGGAACACCTGAAAGGTACCTATATGTTGTTAGATGAAGCGTCAGTAACAGGTACTGCAAATATACTTATGGCAGCTGTGTTGGCAGAGGGAACAACCACTATATACAATGCTGCCTGTGAACCTTATGTTCAGCAATTAAGTAAAATGCTGGTCAGAATGGGCGCTGATATTCGTGGTATAGGCAGTAATCTTCTTGTTATAAACGGTGTGGAAAAACTGACAGGTACATCGCATAAAATCCTGCCCGATATGATTGAAGTGGGTAGTTTTATAGGTATGGCAGCAATGACTCAGAGCGAAATGCTTATAAAGAATGTATCTTATGAAAATCTGGGCATCATCCCAAAGAGTTTTGAAAGATTGGGCATAAAGATGGAACAGCAGGGCGATGATATATTTATACCTTCGCAAGAACATTATCAGATAGAATCATTTATAGATGGTTCTATTATGACATTGGCAGATGCACCTTGGCCGGGTTTGACACCTGACCTTCTCAGTGTGTTGTTGGTGACTGCCATTCAGGCTAAAGGAAGTGTGTTGATACACCAGAAGATGTTTGAAAGCCGCCTGTTCTTTGTGGATAACCTTATAGATATGGGTGCGCAAGTAATACTTTGTGACCCTCACCGAGTGGTTGTGGTAGGGCATGACAGGAATATGGCACTGCAAGCCAGAAGAATGTCTTCGCCGGATATTCGTGCCGGTATAGCATTGCTGATAGCAGCTATGAGTGCCGATGGAACAAGCAGAATTGATAATATAAATCAGATAGACCGAGGATATCAGGATATTGATGGTCGTCTAAATGCAATAGGAGCAAGAATAACCAGAGTAGATTGATTTTTTATGATAGAATTGCACGAAGTACAAAGAATGGGTTATGTCCTTAAAACCCATGGAGTAAACGGAGAACTGGTACTCTCTGTTCCTGCCGATATGGATTGGTCAGAAGATACCGATTACCTGGTATGCTCTATGGATGGTATATTGGTGCCATTCTTTATAGAATCCATTCGTGGCAAAAGCAGTACTACCATACTGGTTAAATTTGAAGACGTTGACAGTGTAGAGCAGGCACGTAAGTTTCAGGGAACAGTTGTATATCTACCAAATGAATATGTAGAAAACACGTTGGATAATCTGTCGTGGAGCACATTCATTGATTATAAAGTAGAGGATAATATAGCCGGTTTTCTTGGTACAATAGTAGCTGTTGATGATTCTACTCCGAATATACTCTTTTTAGTTAAGTCAGGCGACAGAGAAAGAGTAATCCCTGCCAACGAAGCCTGGATAGAATCTATAGACAGTATAGGTAGAGTTATAAAGTATAATCTGCCGGAAGGCGTAGCAGAACTGTAACAGTTATGAAGAGTATTAGGAACAAAAGAAGAAAAGTAACCAAACAGAGTCTGTGGGATAAATTGGTGTTTAAGTATAACATATCAGTTATAAATGAACACGAACTGAAGGAGGTAATGAACGTAAAATTTTCACGTTTACGTTTAATACTTCTGTTGATACTCTATACAGCCATAGTAATAACATTAGGCATAATACTTTATACCAGAACACCAAAGCAGAGAAACAATACCTATCAGGATCATTTAATGCGTCAAACTATTATAGATGAAGCATTGCGCATAGATTCATTGGAACATATTGTAAATCTGCAGAATCACTACATCACAAATATTCAGGATATATTCTCCGGAAACATAAATCTGGATACAGTCTATTCAGTCGATTCACTAACTATAGTGCGAAGCGAACAGTTGATGGAAAAAACCAGCCGCGAAGATGAGTTCGTAAGAAACTACGAAATGGCTGAACGCTATAATATTACATCGCCTATACCAACCGGTGCTAAATTACAATCATTAAATATGATACGCCCAACCATAGGGATAATTACACAACACTTTAACCCAACCATGGAACATCATGGTGTGGATATAGCAGCCAATCCGCAAGAGAGTGTGGTGGCAGTTATGGATGGTACAGTAGTGCTGAGTACGTACACATCGGGTTATGGTTATATTTTGTGCCTGTCGCATCCCGGTGGCTTGATGTCTATTTATAAACATTGTGAATCTTTGCTGAAACAGCAAGGCGATAAGGTGAAACAGGGCGATGTTATAGCTCTGGTATCGGGTAGCAGAACTGTTTATCTGTCAAACCCCCATTTACATTTTGAATTGTGGTACGAGGGACAACCTATTGACCCCGAAAAATATATATTATTCCAGTGAAACAGATAGCAATATTAGGCTCAACAGGCTCTATAGGCAGTCAGGCTCTCGATGTTATAGAGAAGCATAGCGACGAATATTCGGTATATGCGTTGACTGCAAACAATAACGTGGAACTTCTGATAGAACAGGCTAAGAAATTTCAGCCTGATACAGTTGTAATAGCAAATGAGAACCATTACAGACAATTATCTGAAGCATTACAGGATCTGCCCATTAAGGTGTATGCCGGAAGCGATGCCATTAATCAGATAGTTACAGCAAGCACAATAGATATTGTGTTGGCTTCCATGGTGGGCTTTGCGGGATTATGCCCAACTATAGAGGCTATAAAGGCCGGAAAAACAATAGCATTGGCTAACAAAGAGACATTAGTAGTAGCAGGTGAACTTATCACATCGTTGGTACAAGAGTACAAAGTTCCTATGCTACCGGTAGATTCGGAACATTCAGCCATATTCCAGTGTCTGGTGGGCGAACAGTACAATAACATAGAAAAGATTATACTGACAGCTTCGGGCGGTCCGTTCCGTAATTGCAGTTATCAAGAGTTGAAAAGTGTAACCAAACGTGAAGCTTTGAAGCACCCTAATTGGAATATGGGGGCAAAAATAACTATCGATTCCGCTACACTCATGAACAAAGGCTTTGAAGTTATTGAGGCAAAATGGTTGTTTGGCGTACCTTATAATAAAATAGAGGTGTTGGTACATCCGCAATCAATTATACATTCCATGGTACAGTTTGAAGATGGAGCTGTTAAAGCGCAATTGGGTGCGCCCGATATGCGTTTGCCTATACAGTATGCTTTCTCATATCCATACAGGCTGAAAGCCGATTTCCCACGAGTGGATTTTTATGAAATGTCATCACTTACATTTGAACGTCCCGATATGGAGCGTTTCCGCAATTTGGCTTTAGCATATAAAGCATTGGAAGAGGGGGGTAGTATGCCATGTGTACTCAATGCAGCAAATGAAGTGTGCGTAGCAGCTTTCTTAAATGACAAGGTAGGCTTTTTGCAGATGAGTGATGTTATAGAAAAGACTATGCAGACCATTCCATTCCAAAGGCAACCGTCTTTGGACGATTATATTGCAATTGATGCAGAGTCAAGAAGAGTAGCAAGTAAACTAATAGAAGATAATAACTAAAGAGGATTTTTATTTATGTCAACATTTTGGATTCGTCTTATTCAGTTGGTTTTGTCACTGACTATTTTGGTGGTAATACACGAGTTTGGACATTTTCTTTTTTCAAGACTTTTTAAGGTAAGAGTAGAAAAGTTTTATGCATTCTTTAACCCCAACTTTTCACTTGTCAGAGTGAAAAGAGTTAATGGAAAACTACGTGTTAAGTTCTTTGCAAGAAACGTACCTGAAAGTTACGAAGAGGAGAAACGATATAATTTTGAAGGTAAAGAAGAGATAACATACAAACCTATCGATTTGGATACTCTACCTGAAGATGATTGGAGAAAGTATCCTGAAACTACAGAATTCGGTGTGGGTTGGGTGCCATTTGGTGGTTATTGTAAGATAGCCGGCATGATAGATGAATCTATGGATGTGGCCTCAATGCAGCAAGAACCTAAACCCTGGGAATTCCGTACAAAGCCGGCATGGCAACGACTTCTTATTATGATAGGTGGCGTTATGTTTAATTTGATATTAGCTTTTTTAATATATTCTGCTGTGCTTTGGAAGTGGGGTGACAGCTATATTCCTGCCACTGAAACAGAGTATGGAATGGAATTTAACGAGCATGCCAAGTCTTTGGGTTTCCAGGATGGTGATGTGGTTTTGGCTACCGATGACAAACCTGTAAAACAGTTCGATGCCGATCTGTATCGTGCCATAGCGAAAGCAGAACAGGTAACCGTTCTACGAAATGGCAAAGAACTAGTGTTGTCTATGCCTGAAGAATTGTCGTTGTTTGACTTTACTCGCGAAGTTCCGTTTATATCTATTTTAAGTCCTATGACAGTAGATAGTCTTATGGTTGATGGCCCTGCATATAATGCCGGAATAGAGCCTGGTGATACTATTATTAGCGTAAATGGTATTCCTGCTCAAACCTGGACATCGTTCCGTACAGTGCTAACTGATTTGCGTGTAAAGGCTGAAAATGAATATGTAGATCATAACCTCAGTATGATAGTAGGCGGCAAGAGTGGCAGAGATACATTGACAGTAGCTGCCGATGCCGATTTCCTGATAGGTATCTACCATTTTACAGATGAATATCAGGTAAAACAGGAAGAGTATGGATTCTTCTCTTCTATACCTGCCGGTATTAAATACGGATGGAATACTCTGCGCGGATATGTAAGCGATTTCCAATATGTATTTACTAAAGAGGGCGCAAAATCATTGGGTGGTTTTGGTACTATAGGCAGCATATTCCCTGAAAAGTGGAATTGGCATTCATTCTGGTTGATGACAGCATTCCTTTCTATCATCTTGGCATTTATGAACATTCTTCCTATTCCTGCTTTAGATGGTGGTTATGTGCTGTTCCTTCTGGTAGAGGTTATTACAGGCAAAAAACCTAAAGATAAGTTCCTTGAGATAGCAAATTCCATTGGTATGTTTATTCTGTTTGCCTTACTTATTGTGGCAAATCTGAATGATATACTCAGATTATTTGCCTAAAGTAGGTTTTTAGTAATAGGTATATTTGTTTCGGTTTCGCCAAAACAAGTTTTGGCTTCCTCACGAGCCGCGGGCGGCTACGCCTCACAAATATACCATATTACTAGATTCAACTTTTAAATGCAATATTTTTTTTGCCTGAAGAATTTAATTGTAATTGTAATTTGAATTCACCCACTCTTTGTCACACTTTTTTGGCTTGCCAAAACCTAACAGTTTGCTATCCTGAACCTAATAGGGCAATTAACCTCCTGCATTCAACTTCTAAGTGCAATTGATTTAAATTCATACCAAGCGAAGCGTTTTAATGTAACGTTATACTAACGAACTTTTGCTTAAACTACAAAAACGTCAACTTTGTAAACAGCCATATCTTATGCAGTAGTTGGGATTTTTATGCAAAATGTAAAGTGGAGAAGTTGCGATTAAGCAAGAGCAGAGACTATTTATAGTCTATGCCGAGCGTGAGCAACTTAAAGCCAACGCAGTTGGATTAAACTGTAAACTTTAAGCGATTATGAATTTACACTAATTGTAGGATTATATAAACCTAATTAGTAGTATAAAACAAAAGAGATGCAAAAGATTACAGAGGAATATCTGATGGGTTTTGTGCCGGAAAGATTTCTTACCGATGAAAGGTATAGAAACGGTCACATAAATATTTTGGCACCTAAAGATGGTAC
>CALFTK010000027.1 GCA_937916465.1 uncultured Bacteroidales bacterium | reverse complement strand
CATTCTTTTGATAAGTTATTGACTGAGGATTCATAGTATGTCTATCATCCTCTATTACTATTGCTCCGTCAGGCAGACGATAAGCGCCTTTTTCCAACATCTCAATACCGGCACGCTTAAATAACGTTTCTACATCAGTGGCAATACTTTTCTCTACCTCCATATACATCTGTTTTCCCAAGTCCTTTGCTAAATAATCCGCTCTTAATTTTGAGGCTTGTCTCTTGCAATCCATTAATAGGTTATAGTTCTTTGCAATCTCAGAATATTCTTTTGCCAACTTGGCATAATCAGTTAAACGAATATAACCTTCTGGAGATTCAAAACCCCACTGAGGAGAAACAAAGTGTTTGTATTCATCCGGATCTGCATTGTATTCATCAATCAAACGATTCTTTATTGCATCATCTACTACTATATTACCCACTTTAAGACTCTTGTTTTTGTAGTCGTTAATTGTTTCAGCCTGGATTGTGGAACACAATGTACCGCCAAGCAACAATACCCATACTGTACTAAATATCTTTTTCATAAAATCCTTTAATAATAAAATTCAACAATACTTTTTGTTCGAACGCCGACAAAGGTATTTGGAAGCAAAAATCCGCACAACTATTTTAATAGTAGATGAATAATTATTAACAATTTTAACACATATAAATAGTAGATGATATTATCTGTCACGGCAAATCTGGAGATTCTACAGAGCGGCTTACTCACTAAAGTTCGAGTTGTGAATTAAGGATTCGCTCACTGCGTTCGCGCATCCTTAAGGGGGGAAGATGCTCAAACAATCAAGAAGGGGACGCGAATTTCATTCGCTGATTTTTTAATATAGTAACAGGGACTTTGCAAGCAAGCTTGCAGTCCCTGTTACTATATTAAAAGGGCGTTGATTTCTCAACGCCCCCTTCTTGATTGTTTGTCGGGATGAAAGGATTCGAACCTTCGACCCCCTGGTCCCAAACCAGGTATTCTAACCGGACTGAACTACATCCCGAATGCCCCTCTTTCGAAAAAGCAGTGCAAAAGTAGTGTGTTTTGTTATAACTACCAAACAAAAGAAGAAAAATATAACTGTTGAGATTAAAAATAATAAAAAAAAGCAGCCAAATTCTCAAGTCATAAAAGAATTTAGCTACTTATATCTAAAGATAATTAAAGTAAATCTACTGCTTTAAAACACTTCACCAACTTTTCTGTGGCAATATCTATCTGCTCTTTGGTATGAGTTGCCATCAGAGAGAATCTTATAAGTGTATCTTCCGGAGCACAAGCCGGCGGTATAACAGGATTCACAAACACCCCTTCATCGAACAACATTCTGGTTATTATAAAGGTCTTATCAAAATCTCTTATATAAAGAGGTATGATAGGTGTTGATGTATTACCAATTTCAAAACCTAACTGTCGGAAGTTGTTGAGAGCGTAATTAGTTATATTCCATAAGTTCTCTATACGCTCCGGTTCCGATTTAATTATCTGCAATGCCTGGCGTGCAGCAGCCGTTGCAGCAGGAGTATTGCTGGCACTAAATATATAAGAACGCGCATGGTGACGTATCCAGTTGGTAATCTCTTTATCGGCAGCCACAAAACCGCCAATGGCTGCAAGCGATTTACTGAATGTTCCAACTATCATCTCTACCTGATCGGTCAAACCAAAATGGTTACATACACCACGACCACCCTGCCCCATTACTCCAAGTCCATGAGCATCGTCAACCATTACACAACAGTTATACTTTTCTTTGAACTTTACTATCTCCGGAAGATTTGCCAGATCGCCCTCCATACTGAAGACGCCGTCAACTATAATCAGTTTCAATGCTTCAGGGTCACAACGTTTTAGAGTCTTCTCCAAAGAGGCCATATCGTTATGCTTATATTTCATTGGCTTTGCAAACGACAATCTACGTCCCTCAACTATTGATGCGTGGTCAAGTTCGTCACACACTATATAATCTTCCCTGCCCATTATACAGGATATAACGCCCAAATTTGACTGGAATCCGGTAGAAAAGATTATTGCATCTTCTTTACCTACAAATTCAGCAAGTTCCTGTTCAAACTCCTTATGTATATCTAATGTACCATTCAAATAGCGAGAACCAGCACAACCTGAACCATATTTACGCGTAGCCTCAACAGCAGCTTCTATCACTTTAGGATGGTTAGTCAAACCCATATACGAATTTGAACCAAACATAAGAACCTTACGGCCCTCCATAATCACTTCCGTATCCTGTTGGCTTGATATGCATCTATGATACGGATATATACCCTTTGCCATACCCTCCTGAGGTAGTGTATAAGCAGAACATCTTTCACTTAACTTATTCATAGTGGCGCAAATTTAGATATTATTTAGGAGTAGCAACAACTTTACACGTTATTATTTCCTAATTTTGCAACATCAAAGTTTGCAGATGGATAATAAGAAAAGAATAGAGTTTATTATAAACCCTGTTTCCGGGGGGATACGGGTAGTGCCTATTAAGAGTGCTATAGAGCATCTTATAGATACTAATCTATACGAATATGGATTTACATCCACAACTCATAGAGGACACGCAACAGAACTGGCATACCAGTTTGCCAAAGATGGCAAGACAGATATTGTTGTGGCAGTAGGTGGAGACGGAACTGTAAACGAAGTGGGATGCGGACTTATAGGAACGGAAACACCTATTGGAATCATTCCTTGCGGTTCAGGCAATGGTTTAGCAAGACATTTAGGAATCCCAATGGACCCGGTACATTCCATTAAATGGCTAAATAAGCACAAGATTGAAGATATTGATTACGGCACAATAAATGAACATCCATTCTTTTGCACCTGCGGTTTAGGTTTTGATGCAGATGTAAGCAAACGCTTTGCCGATTCAAAAGTAAGAGGTGTAATTACATACGTTGAAAAAATCTTACAAGAAGCTCTATACCACAAAGACGAGCCCATAGTTATACAGACAGAATCAGGAGAAGAGAACATAGAAGCATTTATTGTAACTTGCGCCAATGCAGGTCAATGGGGCAATAATGCCTATATAGCTCCTTTAGCATCCGTCAAGGATGGATTATTGGATATAACCATAGTTCCTCCTTTCACACCATTGGACATACCTACCCTTGCCTATCAGCTATTTAACAAACAGCTTGACAAGAACAAGAAGATTATAACTCATAAAACAGAATCACTTACCATTATAAGAAAAAAAGATGGAGTGGTACATATAGATGGTGAACCTACAGTATTAGACAAAACTATCAATGTTCAGATAGTTCCAAAGGGACTCAAAGTGGCAACGCCCATTAAAGAGAGAGAAATATAGCCTACTACAAGCCCTATAAAAGCGTCAATACTTTAGATAAAAATCTCTTACAAGATAGATATATTCAGGAGTCTCATTATTAAGTTCATCAAACATTACCAATTCATCTGTCACACAAACTTTCATATGCTTGCAAAGTGACAACAGAACTCTTTTGGGTTGATTTCCTTTACGAGTAACCACATTGGTACGTTTGTACAGATACAATCCATTTTTTGCAGCTACAGAGATAAAAGTATCGGCCATGTCGTATGGCAGAACAAGAGAGAACAGACCGTCATCAGATAACAGACAATTTACCACTTCAGCAAGTTTTTCGTAGCTCAATGTATCGTTGTGTCTGGCTTGTGAACGTACAGAATCCGGAGAGCGTAAAGAGTCTCTGAAAAAAGGCGGGTTACACACCACTGCATCAAAACGTTTATCAGTATCTGAAAAGCAAGCAATATCTGAATGCACCACAGTGATAATATCCTTCCATTTGGATAAGGCCACATTTGCTGCAGCCTGTGCTGCCGCTTTTTCATCTATTTCCACTGCTACAACACTGTCTGCACCGCGTTGAGCAGCCATCAGTGCTATAAGTCCGGTGCCCGTTCCTATGTCTAAAACAGAACCGTTTTCCGGAAAATTGAACCAAGCGCCCAAAAGTACCCCATCGGTACCCACTTTCATTGCACAATCTTCTTGATTAACAACAAACTGTTTGAATTGGAAATAGGAATTGCCTGCCATAGTTGTAACTTATCCGGGCACAAAGTTACTTTTTTTTGTTTATTTAGCGCTTTTAAGAGCTGTTTTGAGTAACCTTTGACTACAATTCACTAACTTCGCAGTTTGAAAACAATACTACTAGTATAATAATGGCTAAGAAAAGAATAAAGGGAGACCCATCTGAAGGAGAGTTTAATGAGCAGAATCCGGCTTTCTCAATGATTGCCGATTACGACGGGAACGAAGAGGGTCTGTTTAACATAGATGTAGAAGAATTTGCAGCTATACTTCCGCTTAGAAATATGGTTCTTTTTCCAAGTGTAGTACTACCTGTTTCAGTAGGACGCCAATCGTCGTTACAACTTGTGAACGACGCTGTTGCACAAGGAAAGAACATTGCTGTTTTCTGTCAGAGAGAACCAAACACAGAGTTCCCTATGCAGAAAGACCTGTTCCAAATAGGTACTTTGGCAAAAGTGGTACGTGTCTTTGAGATGCCCGACCACGGCACAACTATTGTGCTTCAGGGTTTACAGAGAATAAGACTGACAGAGATTGTATCAAGCACTCCGTATCTTACCGGACGTATTGAAGCATTTCCGGAAATAATTCCACCGGCAAAAGACAAAGAATTCGATGCTATTATCGACACCTGTAAAGATATGACCATCAAATTCATAAAGAGTTCTGATGTTACACAACCAGATGCTGCCTTTGCACTAAAGAACATAAACAATGGTATGTTTTTAGTAAACTTTATCTGTTCAAACATACCATTTGCCATTAAGGATAAAATAAGATTACTGAAAGAGAAGAGCATAATAGAAAGAGCACTACGTTTACTTTCAATCCTTAATAGAGAATTGCAATTGGCAGAACTCAAAATGAGTATTCAAAAGCGTACTCACGAAGATCTGGACAAGCAGCAAAAAGAGTATTTCCTACAACAACAGATAAAAAACATACAGGACGAATTGGGAGGTAGCGTTCAAGATCAGGAAATTGAAGAGATGCGTCAAAAAGCTGCAAAAAAACAGTGGAATGAAGAGACTCGACAGATTTTTGAAAAGGAGCTGAACAAATTAGAGCGCACCAATTCACAAACCCCCGATTACAATGTACAGCTTACCTATTTGCAAACCATTCTTAACCTGCCTTGGAACGAATACACCCAAGACAATCTGGATATGAAGAATGCTCAGAAGGCATTGGATAAAGAGCATTACGGTTTGGAAAAGGTTAAAGAGCGTATTTTGGAACATCTTGCAGTAATGAAACTGCGTGGAGATTTCAAATCGCCTATCATCTGTCTGTATGGTCCTCCGGGAGTAGGTAAGACATCTTTAGGACAATCTATTGCACACGCATTGAAGCGCAAATATGTTCGCGTTTCATTGGGTGGTCTGCACGATGAATCGGAGATTCGCGGACATCGCAAAACATATATCGGTGCTATGCCGGGACGTATTATCAAAGGTATTACTAAAGCGGGTTCATCAAACCCTGTATTTATACTTGATGAGATTGACAAGATTAGCCAGATGACTCATCAGGGCGATCCTGCCGCTGCTCTACTCGAGGTCTTAGATCCGGAACAGAACAGTGCATTCCATGACAACTTCTTAGATATAGATTATGACCTTTCAAAGGTTATGTTCATAGCTACCGCCAACAACCTAAACACCATTCCATCACCACTATTGGACCGCATGGAATTGATTGAAGTGAGTGGTTACATAACAGAAGAGAAGAAAGAGATAGCAAAGCGTCATCTTATTCCTAAAGAGATTGAAGCGAACGGCATTCCTAAAAAAGCTATCAGTATAAGCAATAAGGCTATTGAAGCAATCATAGAAGATTACACTCGCGAATCGGGTGTTAGAGAACTGGAAAAGAAGATTGGCAAAATATGCCGTAGAATGGCATACAAATATGCTTCAGAAGGTGCAGAGGAATTTACAAAAGTTACTATTCAGCCATCTGATTTAAAAGAGTTGTTAGGCACAAAACCATATTCTCGCGACAAATATCAGGGCAACGATTATGCAGGTGTGGTTACAGGACTTGCCTGGACTGCGGTCGGTGGTGAAATTCTATTTGTGGAGACAAGTTTAAGCCGTGGCAAAGAGGGCAAATTGGTATTGACAGGTAACTTAGGCGATGTGATGAAAGAATCGGCAATGTTGGCAATGGAATTCATCAAAGCCCACGCCGGTTTGCTTAACATAGATTCAACCGTATTCAATTCCTGGAATGTACATATTCACGTGCCGGAAGGAGCTATACCGAAAGATGGTCCATCGGCAGGTATAACTATGGCAACATCCATTGCATCGGCATTCACCCAAAGAAAAATAAAGGCCAATTTGGCTATGACAGGCGAAATAACATTACGCGGTAAAGTATTGCCGGTAGGTGGAATACGCGAGAAGATATTGGCAGCCAAACGTGCCGGAATAAAAGAGATCATACTCTGTTCAGAAAACAGACGCGACATAGAGGAGATACCGTCAGAGTACCTGAAAGGAGTGACATTCCACTATGTAGATAACATTACAGAGGTATGGAACATTGCGTTACTAAACGAAAAAGTAAGTAACGCACTTGAGATAACAGCATAAACTGACTAACTATAAAACAAGCCATAAAATTGTCTAAACTAACATTTCAACTACAACATACCGATTCAGCCACAGAGGCTCGTGCGGGAGTTATAACTACTGACCACGGTCAGATAGAGACACCCATATTTATGCCTGTGGGTACCGTAGGTTCTGTAAAGGCTGTACATGTTGACGAACTGAAGGATGACATTAAGGCACAAATTATTTTAGGCAACACTTATCATCTGTATCTGCGTCCCGGATTAGAGATACTGGAACAGGCAGGTGGATTGCATAAATTCAATGGTTTTGACCGTCCAATGCTAACAGACAGCGGTGGCTTCCAGGTATTCTCTCTAACAGGATTACGCAAGATGACAGAAGAGGGTGTAACTTTTCAGTCCCACATAGATGGTTCGCGTCATCTGTTTACCCCTGAAAGAGTGATGGATATAGAACGTTCCATAGGTGCAGACATAATAATGGCTTTCGATGAATGTACACCGGGAACAGCCGATTACAACTATGCTAAAAAATCTATGGAACGTACCCACAGATGGTTAGACCGATGCATAACTCGTTTTAACGAAACTGAGCCTAAGTATGGTTATCATCAGTCTCTATTCCCCATTGTTCAGGGTTGCGTATATAAAGATTTGCGAACCAAATCGGCAGAATATATTGCATCAAAAGATGCAGAAGGAAATGCTATTGGCGGATTGGCAGTAGGCGAACCTGCAGAAGTTATGTACCAAATGATTGAGGTTGTGAATAGTATTCTACCTAAAGACAGACCCAGGTACTTAATGGGTGTAGGTACTCCGGAAAACATTTTAGAAGGCATTGAACGTGGAATTGATATGTTTGACTGTGTAATGCCTACAAGAAATGGCAGGAATGCAATGCTCTTTACCAAAGACGGTATTATAAACATAAGAAACAAAAAATGGGAGAACGATTTCTCTCCTATTGAACCGGACGGAGCATCATACGTGGACAGACTATACACAAAAGCTTACCTGCACCATCTATTCAAAGCCAAAGAGTATTTGGCACTACAGATAGCATCAATCCACAATCTGGCATTCTATCTATGGATGGTTGGCGAAGCCAGAAAGAATATACTTGCAGACAACTACAGCAGTTGGAAACAGATTATGGTAAAGCGTTTTATGCAACGTTTATAACAAACTAAAAGTAGAGATAATGGGAAAATTCAGATTTAAAATACTGAACAAATTAGATTGGTACATAATAAAGAAGTTTCTTGGAACCTACTTCTTCTCTATTGCGCTGATAATTGCCATATCGGTAGTGTTCGATTACAACGAGCACATAGATAAATTAAAGGAAGCACCGTTCCATGCGGTTATCTTTGATTACTATCTTAACTTTATCCCATACTTTGCAAATCTGTTCAGCCCGTTATTTGTATTTGTAGCAGTTATCTTCTTTACTTCAAAACTGGCCGATAATTCAGAGATTATCGCAATGTTCTCTACCGGACTCAGTTTTAAAAGAATGATGGTGCCCTATCTGATATCTGCGGCATTCATCGCCCTGCTTACATTGGGATTGGGATCTTATGTTATACCAAAGGGAAATGTCACGCTGAATGAGTTCAAAAACGTCTATATGAACAAGAAGAAGAGTTCATCTACATCTGCAAGAAACATACAATTGGAAGTAGATGAAGGCGTGATAGCATATATGGAACGTTTTGAGACATACAACCAGATGGGTTATCGTTTTACATTAGATAAGTTTGTCGATAAGAAATTGGTGTCACACATGACTGCTCGTAGCATAGAATACGACACCCTGTCAACCGACAAACATCATTGGATAGCTAAAAACTATATGATAAGAGACCTTTCCGGCGACGTAGAGGTAATTCGTCAAGGTTCTGAACTTGACACAATAATACCTATGGAGCCAAATGACTTTCTTATTACACAAGGTCAGCAAGAGACTATGACTTCTCCTGAACTCAAAGAGTACATCAAGCGACAAAAACAGAGAGGTTTTGGAAATATCCAGGTATTTGAAATAGAGTATCACAAACGGTATGCAATGGCATTTGCATCGTTTATTCTGACTATTATTGGCGTATCGCTATCAAGCAGAAAAGTAAAGGGTGGTATGGGTTTATATCTTGGAATAGGTTTAGGTCTAAGTTTTGGCTACATTCTTTTCCAGTCTATATCATCAACCTTTGCTGTTGCAGGAACAATGTCGGCATTCTGGGCTGAATGGCTACCAAACATAGTATATTTGTTCATAGCCATCTTCCTATACTACAAAGCGCCCAAATAGACATTTGGACGCTCTGCTATATGGATATAAAAGTGCAATACTATACGTTTAGTATTGCTCTTTTTCGTTAGGAAAGTCCCTACTCTTTACATCTTCTACATAATTACCAACAGCCTGTGTTATAATGGTATAGAGATCTGCATAACGACGCAGGAAACGAGGGCTGAAATCATTGTTCATACCAAGCATATCGGCCACAACCAGTACCTGACCATCTACACCGCCACCTGCACCAATACCTATAACAGGTATAGTGAGTTCAGATGCAACTCTCTCTGCCAAAGCTGCAGGAATCTTTTCCAATACAATAGCAAAACAACCTGCCTCTTCCAAAAGATGTGCATCGGCTATCAATTTTTCGGCTTCAGCTTCCTCTTTAGCGCGTACAGCGTATGTACCAAACTTATTTATAGACTGTGGTGTAAGTCCTAAATGTCCCATAACAGGAATACCAGCATCCAATATTCTACGTACAGAAGGCAGAATCTCTGCGCCACCCTCTAATTTAAGTGCATCTGCATGTGAGATTTTCATTATTTTAATAGCATTGGTAACTGCTTCCACATCACTAATCTGATATGTACCAAACGGCATATCAGCCACTACCAATGCTCTTGAGACTGCACGTACCACCGATTTAGCATGATAAATCATCTGATCGAGTGTGATTGGCAAAGTAGTCATATTACCTGCCATAACATTCGAAGCAGAATCGCCTACCAAAATTATATCAATACCTGCCGCATCAACTATCTTAGCCATAGTATAATCGTAGGCAGTCAGCATAGCTATTTTTTCACTACGCTGTTTCATCTCTTTCAACCTTTGGGTTGTTACTTTTCTTTTGTCATCCGAGGAAATATATCCCATAATTAATAAACTTAAAGTTTTTTTAGATAGGCAAAGGTAATAATAAAAACAATCACTATTTTTGTAAGATAGCAAAAATATAATGTCTATGGCAAGACAGGAACAATCATTACTTACTTTATACAAGGCATCGGCAGGTTCAGGAAAGACATTCACATTGGCGGTACGATACATTGCAATGGTAGTCAGAGAACCTTCCGATTATCGTCATATATTGGCTGTAACCTTTACAAACAAGGCTACAGCAGAGATGAAACAGCGTATACTATCCCAACTATACGGCATTGGAAACGGGTTAGAAGAATCGGCATCATATTTAGAAAAAGTAAAAGAGTTCCTGCCCGACAAATTTACCGAAAGTACAATTAAAGAGAATGCTCTAAAAGCGCTGAATCTCATACTGAATGATTACAGCCATTTCCGCATAGAGACCATAGACAGTTTCTTCCAGAGGGTTTTACGTGGATTAGCCCGTGAACTGCAACTTGGTTCAGGCATGACATTGGAATTGGACACAGATTCTGTTATTTCTGATGCTGTAGATACATTTCTGGCAGAGCTAAAGCCGGGAACAAGAGAAAACAACGATGTAGTACAGTACGTAATAGAGAACATAGAAAACGATTCCAATTGGCATATTGACAGCAAGATAAAAGCATTCAGCAACCAACTGTTTCAGGAATCTTTTCTTGAAAAAGGCGACGATTTAAGAACATATCTGCAACAGTCCGACAGCATAGCTAACTATCGCAAAGAGTTGAACAAGTGCAAAGAACAGATAGAAACATTGGCTAAAAAGCACTGTGACTGCGGCAAACAGATACTGAAGTTAATTGATGATAATCCCGATTACGGTAGTTACGTAGCAAGCTACCCTTCAAAGTTATTTGCCCAGATTGAGGCAGGATTAGTGTTAGAAAAAGGCATAAGTACAACATTTAATTCATGTATAGAAAAAGGTGCAGAAGGCATTCTGAAAAAAGCCGGATTAACCAAAGTTGGGAATGCCTACACCCTGTCGGACATCATTGTAGATTTATTACAACAAGCAAAAGATAGTTATACAGAATACATCTACATCAACAACTCATATTCTGCAGCCAAACGATACTTGAACGAACTGAGTCTGTTGTTGGCTATACGCAAAGAGATAACCGCTCAAAACAGCGAACAAGATCGCTTTGTACTTGCAGACACCACTCACCTGCTAAGCCAGCTTGAAGAGGGTGACACATCTTTTGTATTTGAAAATACCGGAAGTTTTACAAAACATATAATGATAGACGAATTCCAAGACACATCTCGTCTGCAATGGAAGAACCTTCGTCTATTGCTCATTGAGTGTTTATCGCAAAACAAAGAGTGTTTGGTGGTAGGCGATGTCAAACAATCCATCTATCGTTGGAGAAATGGCGATTGGAACATCCTGAATACGGGTATAGAGCAAGAAATGTCCATATATAATCCCAAAACCATTACTCTAAACACCAATTTTAGAAGCCACAGCAGAGTTATAGAGTTCAACAATCTGTTTTTCCCTATAGCACAATCGTATCTATCGGAAGTATATAAAGGTACATTCACTACAGAACACCCCAGCATATCCGGTGCATACTCCGACGTATGCCAACAAAGCAACAAGAAAGGTTGTAGTGGCTACATCTGTTTGGAACTTCATAACAACAAGAATTTGGACGACGATTCTGCACTTATGCCGGGTATAATTGCAGAACATTTAGAGAGGCTTACCAAGGCAGGAGTTAATCAAGGCGATATAACTATCCTGACACGAAGGAACAAAGATATTGCACAAATTTGCAGTTGGTTTGCAGAAAACAGGCCTGAATACAGAATGGTATCTGACGAAGCTTTCTATATGGAGACATCGCCTGCATTGAGAATCATCATCAACGCAATGCGTTACATCAGCAATCCTACAGATAAAATATCGCTTGCTGCACTTGCTATTGAGTGGAATCAATATGTAAACAATAAGCCCATAACGTTTGATGCTCTCTTACCGGAAAGTATCATAAGCAACATTCCATCGGCATATTTGGAATCGGTAGAAAGACTTACTCATTTGCCGTTATACGAAATGGCTGAAGAACTTTACCGAATATTGGAAATAGACAGAATAGAGAACCAAGATGCCTATCTATTCTCTTTCTTTGACCGAATACGTCTATTCACCCAAAAAAAGAGCAACAGTTTATCCCTATTCATTGAAGAATGGGATAATATTCTGCACAGAAAGCCAATAGCTATGGGTAACACTGATAGCATTAGGCTTATGACAATACACAAATCGAAAGGACTTGAATTTCATACCGTAATACTACCCTATTGCAATTGGCTGATAGAGAGCAAGAGCAAATTATGGGTAGAACCAAAGAGAGAACCTTTCAACAAATTACCATTGCTTCCTATAGATTGTACAGCTACGCTTAAAGAGTCTGTTTTTTCCGATGATTACCAAGATGAGTATGGTGACACACTGGTTGATAATTTGAATCTGCTCTACGTAGCCTTTACCAGAGCTGTAGCCAACCTTATAGTATTAGGACAAACCAAAAGCAAAAGAAACGGGTTCAGTACATACGACATACTCACTTATTTTGCAGAAGGTCAGACAGAGACCACTCATAACGAGCATATCACATCATATACTACAGGGAATATAATGCCTGGGGAGAAGAGAGAAAGAGAGAAAGAATCCAAGAACCCACTTACTACTGAAAAGGAGAGTCAGACCATAAATATGTGTCATTATCCCATGAGCACCCAATTCAAACAATCTACTGAATCTATGAGATATATGTCTGATAATACTCAAGAAAGCAACAAAACCGAATCGTACATAGAAAAAGGCAAACTGCTACACAGACTATTCTCCACTATCAATACTGTAAAAGATATTGACAGAGAGACAGACCGCATGCTTGCCGAAGGATTGTTTGACAGTGCTAAAAGTGCAGAATCAATTAAACAGTTTATACATAAAGCTATTGACAAGCCCGAAGTCAAAGAGTGGTTTGATGGCAATTACAAACTACTAAATGAAACATCCATACTATTCAGAGATAACGGAACTACACAAAAACGTATTCCTGACAGAGTTATGATAAACGGCAACAAAGCTATTGTGGTTGATTTCAAATTTGGAAAGGAATACGAAGGCTATATGCATCAAGTCCAAGAATATATATCACTTCTGAGACAGATGGGATTCACACACGTAGAAGGATACATTTGGTATGTTTATAGTAACAAAACAATAAAATGCTAACTATGGAACAGTTTCTAAAAATAACCGCTCAGAATCTATATAACAACTACTGTTCCGCAGTAACCGGACTATCCGGAATAACAGTAGTATTCCCAAACAGACGCGCACGTTTGTTTTTTGATGACTATTTGGCACAATGTTCTTCACAACCTTTTTGGTCACCAAATTATCTGACCATAGAAGAACTATTCCAATCACAAACCAATATAGAACAATCTGACCCTATTGAATTAGTCTGCAAACTACACACTGTTTACAAAGAGGTTACAAACAGTAGCGAGACATTGGACTCTTTTTGGTCATGGGGTGAAATAATGATAGCCGATTTTGACGATATAGATAAAAATCTGGTAAACCCCCAACAACTGTTTGCTGTTCTCAAAGAACAGAATATCATATCGAAAGATCTCTCTTATTTATCTTCTGAACAAAAAGAAGCCCTGCAATATTTCTTCAATGAAATGGGGAATAAGAGAGAGACTAATCTAAAAGAGAAATTCTATGATATATGGGGATCGCTGGAAGCAATTTACACAAAATTCCGCAGTTCTTTGAATTCTGAAAACAGAGCCTATAGCGGAATGTTACAACGTTCTGTTATAGAGCATCTGGATATATCACATTTCAAATCAGACAAATATGTCATTATAGGCTTTAACAGTCTGACTAAAGTAGAAGAAGAACTCTTCAAATTCTTACAAGCCAACGGCAAAGCCATTTTCTATTGGGATTATGATAAATCATACTTAAGCAATCCTGCACACGAAGCAGGAATGTTTATGCGTCACAATCTGACACTTTTTCCAAACGCACTTACTGACAGCGAACTGTTCAACAATATGGAGAAGCCAAAACAGATAGATATAATTGAGGCTACCACCAACAATGAACAGGCACGCTATATACCTAACTGGTTAGAAAAATTGAATAATAAGATAGATAAAGAGTGCGCCATAGTGCTTTGCGATGAGACACTGTTACAGCCCGCCCTACACTCTATTCCTGACAGTATGGTAAATGCCATAAACGTAACTATGGGTTACGCAATGACAGAGACCACACTTTACAACCTAATATCTTTGCTATTGGATATGCAGCGATCATTTCTGCACAATTCGGGTAAGTGCAATATAGAAGAGTGCACACACATACTAAGCAATCCGTTTGTCAAACAGTTATCATCCAATACTGACAGTTTGATTGCCCATTTAGCCAAGTACAAACAGAGATTGGTGCCGTTAGAATTATTGCATACAGATAGTGCCCTGACAATTATTTTCCGCGCTACTGACAGCAATTCCGAACTTACACAATATCTGTTAGATATACTTACACTATTATCGCCTGTTATAGCCAATCAAGATAATAAAGATCTGTTCAAGCCACTTAACCAGGAGGCTTTATACAGAATATACACCACTATAAACAGAATACATTCGCTTATAGAGGCCGGATTGTTAGATATAAAACAGGAGACACTTTGCCGTTTATTAAGAAATATAATAGGTCACATAACCATACCATTCCACGGTGAACCTATTATCGGCATGCAGATAATGGGACTTATTGAGACCAGAAATCTGGATTTCAAACATATATTGCTACTATCGGCAAACGAAGGAAATCTGCCCAAAACATCATCGGAATCATCATTTATACCATATAGCGTAAGAAACGCATTCGGATTAACCACAATGAAGCTAAAAAGTGCCGTTTCATCGTATAATTTCTATCATTTAATGCAACGTGCAGAGAGCATAACAATGTTATATAATAGTTGCACCAGCGATTCCAGCATAGGTAATGGAGAAATTTCGCGCTATCTGTTGCAACTTCTCTGTGAACGTAATGATATAAGCGTAAAATCTCTTAACTCAAGTAGAGACAATCATCCTCTTGGCGAATACTCCGTAAGCAAAAGTAAACGAATATTGGATATTCTGCTACATAACAGGCAAGGAGAAGAGCTTTTAGTTCTATCGCCTTCAGCAATAAATCAATATATAGATTGCCCGCTTCGTTTCTATTTTCAACGTATTGCCGGTTTAAAAGAGCCCGAGAAACCAAGCGGAGATATAGATAGTGCGTTATTTGGTACACTGTTTCACAAATGTGCAGAAGATATCTACAACTACATGGCATCAAAAAGCGGTAACAGAACCATTACTAAAGAGGCCATAAGCCTATTGATTGATAATAAAAAAGAGATAGAGGATTATGTTATAAAAGCATTTAATGAACTGATCTTTGATGGTCGCAATGTATCGCCTAACGATTATAATGGCACGCAATCCATCAATTATTCAGTAATATGCAAATATTTGGAGAATCTTCTGAAATTTGACATGAACCATTACGCACCCTTCACCTATATAGGAAGCGAATCGGAAGGATATGTGCGTATGGTAAACATACCACACCCTACTGAAACCGGAAAAGAGTTGAAGGTAAAACTTATAGGCATAATAGACAGGATGGATTCCAAAGATGGCGTAATACGTATAGTAGATTATAAAACCGGCAGCAAGATAAATGAACCGAAAGATATTGCAGAACTATTCACACCAAGCAAGAATCGTAATTCGCAGGTGCTGCAGATATTCTATTACGCATACACCGTATGTTGTCAGCCGGAGTTTGCAAATAAAAAGATTGCGCCAGTTCTTTTACATACGCGCCACTCTTCAGGAGCCAATGAAAACATGGTTTACTTGAACATGAACAATGAAAGCGTAACCGATTTTGCAAACAGTCATTGCAAAGATTTTGGCGAAGAACTGAAATCATTGCTTTGCGAAATAGTTAATCCAGATATACCTTTCAAACAGTGTGAAGATGTGGAATCCTGCAAGTATTGTCCATTCAAATCAACCATCTGCAACAGATAATTATGGATATAAACAGGCCCACTAAAGAATTTATAGAGAGGCATCTTAATGACGATGTACGGACGCTGGCACTAAAAAAGTGTCCGCAGGATGTGGATTTACCATTTGCATTGGCGCAGATATCAGGACATCAATATGCCATCAGCAAAATACCGGAATGGGCATCTGCCAAAGGCATAATATACCCCAAACATCTTTCACTTGAACAGTGTACCAACGAACTGATAGCACGCTACAAGAAAAAGTACATAAGTAATATCCTTGGAAAAGAACATTGGAGTATGGCCGATTTTACCGGTGGAATGGGCATAGATTGCTATTATCTGTCAAGTAAAGAAGAGCCAACTCTCTATAACGAAATGGACAATATCCTTTGCGAAACTGCCAGACACAATTTTAATCTGTTAGGTCGCAGTGATATAGAAATAAGCAACTTAACCGCAGAAGAGTATATTGATAATAATTGTCATCAACATTTTGATTTGGTTTATTTAGATCCGGCCAGACGTTCTGCAACAGGAAAAAAACTTGTCTCCATATCGGAATGTATGCCTGATGTTACCAAACTGCAACACAAGCTTACTTCAATGGCAGACATTGTTGCCATTAAGTTATCTCCTATGTTAGACATATCTACTGCAATAAGAGAGATAGAACATATAAGCCATATTCTGATAATATCTTTGGATGGTGAATGTAAGGAGATGCTATTGCTGATAAATGCCCTTTTCAACGGCAATTCTTTAATAGAATCAATAAATATAAACAGCAATGGAAACTATTCAGAACTTCTCTCTGCCACCTTGCAAGATGAAAATATTACAGATGTTCAATACGCAGATATAAATGATATTTGTGCAGACAATTATTTGTACGAACCTTTTGCTGCACAAATGAAGAGCGGCTTATACAAGACTATAGCCATAAAGTACAGTTGCAAGCCCGTTTCTCCCATATCCCATTTGTATATTTCAGACTTTGCCTGCAACAATTTTCCAGGCAGACAATTTATTATTAAAGAGTCACATCCTTTTAATAAACGCACTGCAAGAGAACTCTTTTCAAAATATCCGCAAGCAAACATTGCGGTTCGAAACTTCCCTATAGGCGCAGATGAACTACGCAAAAAGTTCAAAGTTAGAGATGGTGGCAACATATACATTTTTGGAACCACTTGTTCCGATATACACATGTTGATTGTCTGCACCAAAGCATACTAAACAAAGAGGTCTGCATTTTGTGCAGACCTCTTCTATCAAATAACAACAAATTACTTTTTGAAATAACGGTTATAGAGAGCTTCAAAACCTTTACCGTGACGAGCTTCATCTTTAGCCATTTCGTGAACTGTATCATGAATTGCATCCAAGTTCTGTGCTTTTGCATTCAAAGCAATGCGCAATTTATCTTCGCAAGCACCCGATTCAGCATTCATTCTCTTTTCAAGATTGGTTTTTGTATCCCAAACTACTTCGCCAAGTAGTTCTGCAAATTTTGCTGCATGTTCAGCCTCTTCCCAAGCGTAACGTTTGAAAGCCTCTGCTATTTCAGGATAGCCATCTCTGTCAGCCTGACGGCTCATTGCCAAATACATTCCAACTTCGGTACATTCACCGTTAAAATGCATTGTCAGGTCTTTTATCATCTCTGCATCACAGCCTTTAGCTACACCAAGTTCATGTTCACAAGCAAACTGTAAGGCAGCATTTTCCTGTGGAAGTTCTTTAAACTTAGCCTGTGGAGCCTTACATAGTGGACACTTTTCAGGAGCTGTTTCACCTTCGTGTACATAACCGCAAACTGTGCATATAAACTTTTTCTTCATAATTGTATAATTTAAATGGTTAATAATATTCTAAAATCATTTTTCTGCGCAACAACTACAAATTCCCTTAAAGAATTGGTAAACCTCTTTTATGGTATGACCATCAATCTCTTCCGGCAGAGTGTTAGCAAAGTCAACAAACTGTAAATCATACACTTTTCCACATTTGGAACACAAGAAATGAGCGTGAGGAGAAACATCGGCATCATACCTGCTATTCTGCTCATCTATAGTGAGCATCTGTGTAACTCCATTTTCAACGAACAATTTCAATGTATTGTAAACAGTAGTTTTAGAGAGCGTTGGTATAGATGGAGCAAGTGCACTATAAATTTCATCTACAGTTGGATGAGTTTTATGAGTTACCAAATAATCCATAACAGCCAGTCGCTGAACACTTGGTCTTACACCTGCATCTTCTAAAGTCTGTCTTACATTCATTTTTGTAATCATTTCAATTTTGTTTCCATTGCAAAGATATAACCATTTTTTTAACCTGCAAACTTTTTCGCAAAAAATTTTCACTTTTTTATTCACTAACTAAAAACTCCCACCATAACATATTATATAAGGTACTAGTATCAAGCAAAAGTTCCGCCCTGGTTCGCTGTTCTACGGGAAGCGCGGCGGAAACTGTCACTGCAAATGTAATATACGACTTTTAAAGAGCCAAATCTTTCTTCAAAAAAAAGAATCAATAGCAAAGCACTATTAGTTGCTAAAACAGATTGAATCGTCTTTAGCAGAAATTACAATTGGTTTGTTACGGTCAATACTGTCGGAAAGCAGCTTAGTTGAAAGTTCATTCAACAAAAGTGATTGAATGGCACGTTTCACCGGTCGGGCTCCGAATTCCGGATCATAACCTACTCTGGCAATGTATTTAACCGCGCTATCATCTACCTGAAGAACAATTCCATTGTTTGCGAGCATAGCAACTACACCATTTATCTGCAAACGAACAATCTGTTCTATCTCATTTTCGCGTAATGGTAAGAAGACAACTGTTTCGTCTATTCTGTTTATAAACTCAGGACGGATAACCTGTTTAAGCATTCTGGTTAATTCCGTGCGAACGGTTTTGGTCCATTCGTCAGAATTTGCCGGAGTCAGCTCTTTAGATTTCTCTTGAATATAATCGCTACCCAAATTACTGGTCATTATGATTATGGTATTCTTAAAGTTCACTACACGTCCTTTATTATCGGTCAGACGGCCATCATCAAGCACTTGCAGCAACACATTAAATACATCAGGATGAGCCTTTTCAATTTCGTCAAACAACACTACAGAATATGGTTTACGCCTAACCGCTTCTGTCAGTTGTCCACCTTCATCATACCCTATATATCCCGGAGGTGCACCTATAAGTCTGGTAACAGAGAACTTCTCCTGATATTCACTCATATCGATACGCGTCATCAACTTTTCATCGTTAAATAGATAATCTGCCAACGCTTTTGCCAGTTCTGTTTTACCTACACCGGTTGTTCCCATAAATATGAAAGAACCAATAGGACGTTTTGGGTCTTGCAATCCTGCACGACTACGGCGAACAGCATTTGCCACAGCTGCAATAGCCTCCTGCTGACCAATTACACGTTTGTGTAACTCCTCCTCTAAATGAAGCAATTTTTCTCTTTCACTTTGTAGCATTTTACCAACAGGAATACCGGTCCATTTAGAAACCACTTCTGCTATATCATCGGCTGTAACCTCCTCTTTAATAAGAGCTACTCCATCTCTATGACGCATTAGTTCTTCGTGAGTTGCTGCAATTTTTTCTTCCAGTTGCTTAATCTTTCCATAGCGGATTTCAGCTACTTTACCATAATCGCCTTCACGTTCTGCATTATCGGCTTCGACCTTCAGTTGTTCTATATACTGCTTATCTTGCTGCATAGAGGCCAACAGACTCTTTTCAGACTCCCATTTTTCACGTAGTTCTGTTTCCTGCTTGTGCAGCTGGTCTATCTGCGAATTGAGTTCTTTCAACTTAACATCATCTTTTTCGCGCTTGATTGCTGCACGCTCTATCTCCAACTGACGTAAACGACGTGTGGTTTCATCAAGTTCTTCAGGCACCGAATCACGCTCCATACGAAGTTTTGCTGCTGCTTCATCCATTAAATCAATAGCTTTATCAGGCAGAAACCTCTCTGTAATATATCTTGAAGACAATTCCACTGCAGCAATTATAGCTTCGTCCATAATACGAACCTTATGATGGCTTTCATAACGTTCCTTTATACCTCTTAATATAGAGATAGAACTCATTTCATCCGGTTCGTCAACCATCACCATCTGGAAACGACGTTCCAATGCCTTATCTCTTTCAAAATATTTCTGATACTCATTTAGCGTAGTTGCACCTATGGCACGCAGTTCACCACGCGCTAATGCCGGTTTAAGAATATTAGCGGCGTCCATTGCACCGTCTCCGGCACCTGCGCCTACCAGTGTATGAATTTCGTCAATAAAGAGTATATAATCTCCATTTGACTGTATCACCTCATTAATTACCCCCTTTAGACGCTCTTCAAATTCACCTTTATACTTAGCACCTGCAACAAGCGCACCCATATCTAACGAATAGAGACTTTTACGCTTTAGATTTTCCGGAACATCACCACGCTGAATACGCTGTGCCAGACCCTCCACTATAGCAGTTTTACCAGTTCCTGGTTCACCTATCAGAATAGGATTATTTTTAGTTCTTCTACTTAATATCTGTAAAACTCGTCTAATCTCGTCATCGCGGCCTATAACAGGATCCAGTTTGGCCTGTTTAGCTCTTTCATTCAGATTTATTGCAAATCTGTCAAGAAATTCTCTGTTTTCATTTTTGTTGTTCATAGCTTCTCACTTTAAAAATTATCCTCATCCCTATAACTTCAAAAGAAAAACCAATATAAAATTTATGCCATATTGTCGTATAAGCCAGTATATTAACTGACATTTTGACAATATCCGTTCCATTGATTATTTTTTCAGCGAGTCACTCCAGGTTTGCAAGCGTTCGTACTCCTCTTTGGTCAATCGCATAAACGAACCGTGTTGTGGAGCACTAACCCCCTGTATATTTTGAGGCGAATGAAAATTCCGTATATATTGATCCGCTTTACATATACGGTAGTTACGTGGCCAACTACTATATTCTATATACGCAACACACCAAGTACTATCACCTATTAACTGAAAAGCAGATGCACCTTCACACTTCTTATTTCCTTCAAAATCCACATAGTCGTCTGCTACCGGCTCCGGCCAAGGGCCTAACAATGTTTCTGATTTTGTTGTAAATATTCCCGGAGTGCCACCCTCTTTCTTTATCATCATATGAAAAGAGTTGTCGGCCGGAACATAATTTATATCTGCATCAATTGTTGCATAACCCCAATCGAACAACAGCTGTGGCTTAGTTAATTGTGTAAATGTTTCGTCAGCGTAGGAATAGTACATTCTATCATACTTTTCCTCTGCACGATTCAACATAGAGAAATATATCATATAACCTCCCTTTTTTCCATCAGCCCAAACATAGTTTTCATCCCAGATTATCTGCGGAGCCCACACACGGTTTATTGTGCTCCAATCTTCATACACATCCTTAGAATCAGGGTTGGAAAATATCGAACTCCCCTTACGGAAATCAAAAGTAACAGATTCCCAATGAATCATATCATCACTAACAAGTAGGTCAATACCATAATTTTCCCATTCAGAAGCTTTTCCCAATTCTCTAAAACTACTTACACGCATATCTGTTGTCACCATAAGATAGCCCTTTCCATCATGCCTGCGACAGATATAAGCATCACGTTGACCTCCTTCTATTCGTGCATGCTCTTTTACATCCATAACAGGATTACCGTCTATCAAATCGTGAAAATGTATCCCATCGCGACTTAGCGCATACGCAGTCCATTCACCGTTACCGCTCATATGACAATACAAATAGCCATAATCACCGGTCTGATAGTTTCCGGGATGATGTTTTGTGTACCATTTAGGATACTTATCAAGCACTTTCTGTGTATTATTATTAATCCACGAATAACCATTACGACGTTCATGACTAATATCTTCATAGTTATCATATCTTTTACCATCACGATCGGCAAAATATGGTCTTTCTGTTTCCAGATCATAATAACGGGCCCATAAAGGTTTAGCATTCTTGTCCGGCACTAATCTACGATCCGACATGCCCCACTCATTTATATACGTTTCATGCCTATATCCATAAATAGCGTGGTTACGTAACCACTCCACTGCACCTTCTATTGCTATTTTCAATTCATCAGATGGATTTTCAATTTCCATAAGCAATTCCAACACTTTTGGTATTTCACCACATCCGGTAAATGATGGAAATTCATAGATACGCGCACCCACCGGCTCTAAAGTTTCATAATGGTGCTGCTGACACCAAACTGTTGGTTTGCCATCTCTCTTTATCTGACAACCCAAGACACAATCCACAGCCTTT
>CALFTK010000026.1 GCA_937916465.1 uncultured Bacteroidales bacterium | reverse complement strand
CCTGTATTTATAGGGACTGCGGGCATATCGTAGCCTGCAAAATGACCTATAGGTCGAAAATTACTCAACATGTCAACTTTAAATTTAGATGCAAAGATAAAGAAAAGACGCGAAAGTGAGTGCAAAACAGTGAAAGGATGCTGTTTGTTAGCGATTGAAAAGTGTTTGCCAAGATGTTGCTGTGCCTTCGTTACTTTATCCTTTCGATTGAATACATTGGGAGAAGTGTGATGTTATATTCAAATGTGCCTATGTATGAAATTCCCATCATACGCTCATCCATCAATGGGTACATGTGCGAACACCTTATGAAATCTGCAAGTTCAAGCGGCGAGCCGTTTTCGGAACAATCGTCCTCTAATACTTCGAGAGTATTGCCCCGAAAAAACTTGCATATTTCAAGTCCGCAAACATAAAGTGTACCCATAGAGAAGATGACCGACCGATAGGAAACTGAAAATTCAGACGGATAGTTGAGCATTGATAGCTATGCTATCCGTTTCTTTTTTAGGAGAAAGAATCCCTCCCTCAAAGAAATAGCAATTCTGTATTTGCTACAGACCGGTCGGCTTGCCTATGCTATGGTAGCCCCAATTACAAACCACGAATTTAAACTTTAGAGTTGTGTTCTTCCGAACACAGCAAGGTATGTTTTGAGTAACTCAAAACCTTTGAGGTTACTCCCGAAAACCTTGCCACATTCATCGAACTTCTCCCTCCGAAGTCGGGATAATTGAATGTTTCACGATAAAATAACAATGCTTTTTTATGTTTGTCGGCAAAGCAGGCCCTCAAATTCAAATTAAATAAGTACTTTTGTGAAATATAATAAATAGAGTTTACGATGTCATGGTATATTAGAAAATCTGTAAGCTTTGGCCCTGTTCGCTTCAACTTTTCTAAAAGTGGAATAGGCACTTCTGTCGGTGTTAAAGGATTTCGAATAGGAATAAAACCAAATGGAAAAAGTTATGTTCATGCGGGAAGAGGTGGGCTATATTATAGAGAAGAATTTGGTAGTAATAGTAATGTTTCACTGAATAGTTATTGTCACTCCCAAACAGATACAACATTTTATAATACAGCAACTTCTAATGATGTGAAATCGGAATATAAAAAAGAAATTGTAGAGGCTTTAAGTAATTCTTATAAGGCATTCCGATGTGATTACCTAGTAGGAACCATATTTATACTTATGGAGATTGTATTATATGTGTCTTTCTCAACATTAATACCACAAAACCTCCTTTTTTCATTTCTATTAACTATTGGTCTTGTTGGTATAGGTTTATTTATCTATGTTGCAAAATGGGAGACCAAAAGGAGACAGGTTGATTTGATATATGACTTTGAAAATGATGATTATGAATACTATGAAAGAATAATATCGGCCTTTAACAAGATTGCTATATGTGAAAAAATATGGAGTTTAGTGGATTCTCAATATTTATCAGACCCTCATCAACGAAAAATTAATGCAGGTTCAAGTAATTTGATTAATAGAAGTACTGCATTTGTCGGAACAGGTAGATTACCTTGGGTAAAAACTAATATTACAATTCCCCTACTAAAGGCTTGTGGTCGAAGTCTTTATTTTATGCCTGACGGTATTTTAGTATATGATTCAAAAGGGGTAGCATATGTGAATTACATGGATGTTAAAATCTCCACATCGACAACCTCTTTTGTAGAAGATTATCCACCTAGTGATGCAAAGATTATATACTATACGTGGCAATATGCGAACAAGAACGGAGGTCCCGATAGGCGTTTCAATAATAATCGGGAAATTCCTGTTTGTTGCTATGGGAAATTAACTATAGATGTCGAAAATAACCAACTTTTAAATTTAATGACATCTCAAAAAAGTGCTCCTATTGACTTTGAGTCTGCTATGAAATCGTTTAAAAGTCATATAATAAAGTAATGGAACCTCTTGAATTTGGAAAATTTGCAGTACAGTTGATTAATCATTTTTGGAAAAGTTTAACATATTGTACTGTATGTGATAAAAGACAGGCCGTAATAAAAAAACGTTTAGATTATCCTATAAAATGGAGAACAAAATCTGGATTGTATTGGAAAATCCCTTTTATAGATGTCTTTGATAAAATTGATATTCGCAAGAAATACTCTCAATTTAACGCTAATTCATTTTATGAGATTCTAGATGAGGATGGAGTTTTTATACCATACAATATATTGGTAGAATTTCAAGCTGAATATCAAATAATAAAACCATTGGGATTTTACGAAGTTTTAGGTTTGCGTGATGGCGAAGCTATAGTTGTGTCATGTATAGGCAACATTATTCATTCTAATATATCTACGTTGGTCAAAGAAAAAGGGATAAAACTATCATACATTGATGTAGAGTTTCTTTTTAAACAATTACCAAAGTTATTACATAAAAAAATGTATGCAGAAGAAAAAGAGAAAGAATTTGATGACTATTTTACAAATCGCAAAAGGTCCGATGTTAGAATACAAGATTGTTTTTCTATAAATGAGGTTATACTCACTTCATTTGATAGAAACATATCTATTCGTACAACAATATAAACAGATTAGCTAGCATATGGAACAATACATTACCGCCGGTTTAATAGGCTCGTTAGTTACAATAATAATACAAGCCATCATTAATGCAATCTCAGAAAGCATTAAGCATAAACGAGAATTGCGTTCTTTGGTATTCCAACGCAAATTAGAAGTAGTTGAGAAGGCTATGTCTTGGTATCAAGAAACTCTCGATATGTATTATATGCTTCAAACAGCATTAAAAGAGTATGACAAAGATTGTAATCCTATTACAGTGCAAAAGATACAAGTGGCTTGTATGAAATCCAACAAACTGTTTCAAGAAACTGAAAGCCGGTTGAATTCCATTTACCTATACTATGATTTTTCTGATATTGAAACGAAATATCATGGAAGAGAATCTATGGATTGTATAAATAAATTGCTTACTCTTGTTGCTGAAGTTGGACATAAAATAGCGACCGTTGAACCGTCTGAATTTGCTGAACAATTATGTGCGGCATTGCATGAACAAAGAGTACAAGCCTCTCACATGTTAGCAGATGCCATAGATAACCAAGTGTTCATAATAGCGGAGATTGGACAGAAATTAAGAACTGAGTACAAGGAATATTTAAAATAAAATTATGACTTCAAAAGAACTTCAACAATACTTGCTTCGCGAGTTCCCACAGGAAAATGCCTGCTGTGAATGGAAAGAGATGAAGAATTTGAAAAACTCCTTTGCAGGAGACCAAAAGAATGATGTAATCTCTTATGTATCTGCCATTGCCAATATGGAAGGTGGGTATCTTGTGATTGGTGTGCAGGACAAGACTTTGGAGATAGTGGGAACAGATCTTACGAAGTTCAATCTAAATGCCCAGTCTGCTGTTTGGAAGTTGATAGAACATTGCACAAACCTTTCATCAGAAGGCTTGAGTATCAATGAATATATAACTGAGGATACACAGAAAACAGTTTGGGTGATTCATATTCCCAAGCATTTGCCTCGACGTCCTGTGTATGCCCACAAAAAGGCATGGCAACGTGTGGAAGATTCATTGGTAGAAATGACTCAAGAAAGGCTGGATGCGATTCTTGAAGAACCTATATTTGAAGCTAAGGATTGGTCTGCCGAGATCGTTCCCAATGCTACATTGGCGGACTTGGACGAATTGGCTATTGCAAAGGCACGTGTAATGTTCAAAAAGGTTCATGCTTCTAAAATCCCGTCAGAAGAAATTGACGCATGGTCGGTAGAAGAATTGCTTTGCAACAGCGGTATCATGATTGATGGCAAATTGACACGTGCTGCTATTATTCTTCTTGGTAAGCCTGTGTCAGTTTTTAAACTTCGTCCAGCTGTGGCGGAGGTAACTTGGACATTACGTGATGAACATCAAGAGGTTGTAGACTACGAACATTTTACAATTCCGTTCATTTTGACCGTAGATCAGATTCTGGGTAAAATACGAAATCTGACTATGAGAGAATTACCTGGAGGAACATTGTTCCCTGATACGATGAAGCAATATGATGATTATACTATTCGCGAGGCACTTCACAATGCGATTGCGCATCAAGATTACACCCTGCAACAACGTATCAATTTTGTGGAAAATCCAGGATATCTGTATTATGAAAACGGAGGTAGCTTCATTCCCGGTACTTTGCAAAAAGCATTGGCAACCAAAGGACCACAGCGTCATTTCAGAAATGAATGTCTTTGCCGGGCAATGGTGAACTTTAACATGATTGACACTGTAAGTCGAGGAATCAAGAAGATGTTCAACGAACAGTGGCGTCGTCATTTTCCGATGCCCGATTATGAAATAGATGCAACGAACAAAGAGGTAGGCGTAAAAATATATGGTAATTCCATCAATGAGAAATATACCAAACTCTTAAAGGAAAATGACACTTTGACTTTGGAGGATTGTATATTGTTGGATGCCGTACAAAAAGGGCATCGTATTTCAGAGAACAATGTAGTGGCACTATTGGAAAGAGGCTTATTAGAGGGGGATGCTTCTGAATATCGCATTTCGCTTGATTTAGCAAAGAAGACACGCCAATTACCTGAATATACACGTAACAAAGGTCTTGAGAAATCAAAAATTCAGCAAATGATTTTGCAGTATTTGCAAAACGCAGGTACAACAGGAGCAAAACGTGATGCCATATTCAATTATTTGAAGGAAGTCCTGCCGCAAAATAAGACACATGAGCAACAAGAACGAATGTTGGGCAACATTCTTTCAGAGATGAAAGAAAACGGATTAATCGTTCCTGAAGGTCGAACTTGGTTCTTGAAGTCGTAATCTAAAATTATGACTGAAATACGACTAATTATGACTATTTATAACTATAAAAGGGGATTATAACTTAAAAAAGTAGCCAAATTCCTTGATTGAGCAAAGATAACTAAAGTTTTTAATCCGACAACATAACCAGTTATATGTATATAATTAGAATAGGCTGGAAAATTCCAGCCTATCCTAATTATATAGTTGCAAGTTTTACTTACTTAACAAGCACTTTACCTGTCATTTCAGCAGGAATTTCCAGTCCCATAATTGAAAGTATAGATGGAGCAACGTCTGCCAAAATACCATTCTCAACAGTAGCACCTTCTCTTGATGTTACATAGATAATTGGAACCGGGTTCAATGAATGGGCAGTATTTGGAGAACCATCTGCATTTACAGCATTATCTGCATTACCATGGTCTGCAATGATGATTGATTCGTAGTTATGTGCTTTAGCTGCTTCAATAACGTCGCGAACACAAGCATCTACAGCTACAACAGCCTTTTCTATTGCTTCGTAAACACCGGTATGACCTACCATATCGCCATTAGCAAAGTTCACTACAATAAAGTCGAATTTATCGCTGTTGATAGCTTCAACCAAACGATCGCGAACCAAATATGCGCTCATTTCAGGTTGCAAATCGTATGTAGCCACCTTTGGAGATGGAACAAGTATTCTCTCTTCGCCTTCGTATGGGGTCTCTCTACCACCGTTCAGGAAGAATGTTACGTGAGCATACTTTTCTGTCTCTGCTATATGCAACTGTGACAAACCTTTTGATGAAAGATATTCACCCAAGGTATTGTTTACATTCTCTTTATCGAACAGAATATGAACACCTGTGAAAGATGCATCGTATGGAGTCAGACAATAGTACTGCAAACCCGGGATGGTCTTCATACCCTCTTCTGTAAGATCTTTCTGTGTAAGAACTATGGTCAGTTCCTTTGCACGGTCGTTACGGAAGTTGAAGAAGATAACAACATCGCCCTCCTCTATACGGCTGTCGTATGCACTGTTTACAATTGGCTTCATAAATTCGTCGGTAACGCCTTCTGCGTATGAATCGGCAACAGCAGCAACCATATCGGTAACCTGTTTGCCTTCACCGTTTACCAACTGATCGTAAGCCACCTTAACACGTTCCCAACGCTTGTCGCGGTCCATTGCATAGTAACGGCCTACAATAGTAGCAACCTTATCGCCACGCTCTACCAACTGACTGATAAAGCCCTGACCGCTCTTTGGATCGGTATCGCGACCATCCATAAAGCAATGAACGTATGCATTTTCCAAACCATATTCGCGTGATATGTCGCAAAGGCAGAACAGGTGTTCCATAGAACTGTGTACACCACCATTTGAAACCAAACCCATAAGGTGAAGTTTTTTGCCTGTCTCTTTTGCATAGCTGTATGCTGCAACTATTTCAGGGTTCTGACGGATACTGCCGTCAGCTATAGCTCTGTTTACCTTTACCAAATCCTGATAGACCACTCTACCTGCACCAATATTCAGGTGACCAACCTCTGAGTTACCCATCTGACCATCAGGCAGACCTACATTCTCACCACTTGCCAAAAGCTGTGCATGAGGATATGTAGCATTCAGATAATCCATATATGGAGTAGGAGTTTTGCAAATCACATCAGCCTTAGTTCCATTACCTAAACCCCAACCGTCCAAAATCATCAATAATGCTTTCTGTTTCATATAAATTAAATTTAAAGTACTTACTCTTAATTTGCGAGTGCAAAATTAGTGAATTATTACCAAAGCGACAGCTGTGTATCGCCCAAAAGATTAAAACTCTTTCTATGATACGGAGTAATACCGTATTCCTTTATTGCATTTCTATGTTTTACAGTAGGATAACCTTTATTTGACAGCCAGTCATATTGGGGATATTCCACCGCAATTTTATTCATAAAATCGTCTCTATAGGTTTTGGCAAGTATAGATGCAGCCGCTATTGAAGCCATTTTTCCATCTCCTTTTACTATTGTAGTAAATGGGACATTTCTGTATGGTTTGAATCGATTGCCGTCTATAAGCAGATGTTCCGGCCTGATTTTCAAATCATCTACAGCTCTATGCATAGCCAGAAAAGATGCAGCCAGAATATTAATTTTATCTATCTCTTCTGCACTTACCACACCTACAGCCCATGCCAAAGCCTCTTTTTCAATTATGGGGCGCAACAAATAACGTTGTTTTTCTGTCAGTTGTTTGGAATCGTTCAGCAAATCGTTACTGAAATCCTGCGGTAAAATAACTGCAGCTGCAAATACAGGACCTGCCAAACAGCCTCTGCCGGCTTCGTCGCAACCTGCCTCAATACGTCCTGATTCCAAAAAAGGCAACAACATACTACATCAACATTTTAGATACACGTTCCAATGCTGCTATAAAGGCATCTATTTCTGCTTTGGTATTATAAAGCGCAAAAGAGGCTCTAACTGTACCTGGTATTCCAAACCTGTCCATCAGCGGTTCTGCACAATGATGCCCTGTACGAACAGCCACCCCAAGTTTATCCAGCAAAGTGCCTATATCGGAAGGATGGGTATTACCAACTAAGAACGATACCACTCCACTGCGTTGCTGTGGTTCACCTATGAAACGGATACCATCTATAGCACGTAATTTTTCTACAGCGTATGCACACAGTTCATCTTCGTATGCAGCTATATTCTCCATTCCTAATTCCTGAACATAATCTATGGCTTTTGCCAATGCAATACTGCCTACATAATCGGGAGTTCCGGCTTCAAATTTATATGGAAGTTCGTTATAAGTAGTATGTTCAAAGGTAACCTTCTTTATCATTTCACCACCCCCCTGATACGGAGGAAGCTGTTCCAATAGTTCACGTTTGCCGTATAGTACACCTATTCCTGTAGGACCATAAACTTTATGACCGCTAAACGCAAAGAAATCCACATCAAGTTCTTTTACATCCACCTTGATATGAGGTGCAGACTGCGCTCCGTCAACTGCTATATAAGCGCCATTCTTATGAGCAAATTCTGCAATCTGTTTAACAGGCATTACACTGCCCAACACATTCGAAACGTGTGTAATACTAATCAGTTTGGTCTTTGGGTTCACCAACAGTTGCAAAGCTTCAAAATCCAGTTCTCCGCTATCTGTTACAGGTGCAATTCTTATTACAAAGCCCCTTTTCTGCGCCTGCATCTGCCAGGGCACTATATTACTGTGATGTTCAGCTGCCGATATTATTATCTCATCATCCTTTTGCAGGAATCTCTCAGAAAACGATGATGCCAGAAGATTCAAACTCTCTGTTGTACCACGTGTAAAGATTATCTCTTCTGTACTCTCTGCCGAAATGAACGAACGCACCGTTTCGCGGGCTGACTCCAGCATTTCTGTAGCCTGTTGCGATAAGAAATGTACGCCACGATGCACATTTGCATTCACATTGCAGTAGGCATCGCTTATGGCATCAATCACACATTTTGGTTTCTGTGTGGTTGCCGCATTGTCCAAGTATATCAACGGTTTGTTATATACTGTGCGTCCCAAAATAGGGAAATCCTCTCTTATCTTTTCAACATTAAACATATCACTTGCAAATATTACATCCTTCGCAATGTCCCAATTCGCCACGGAAACGTTTTTCCACCAAACGACGTAATCGGTCACGCAAAGGTTCAAGTTTTACGTTGCCAATCACTTCATCTACAAAGGCAAGCATCAGCAATGTACGCGCTTCTGCAGCAGATATACCACGTTGTTGCATATAGAACATAGCCTTATCGTCAAGCTGGCCAACTGTTGCACCGTGACTGCACTTAACATCGTCTGCATATATCTCCAACTGAGGTTGGGTAAACATACGTGCAGAACGTGTCAGGCAGATGTTTCTGTTTGTCTGATGTGCAACAGTACGCTGTGAATCTTCTCTTACCAATACTCTGCCGGCAAAAGCACCTTGAGATTCCTGATCCAACACATATTTATAAAGTTCACTGCTTGTACAATCTGACACCTTATGATCTATATATGTGTAGTTATCAACCTGTTGCTGTTTATCTGTTATAGCCACTCCATCTACATTAAGAGAAGCACCCTTTCCTGCCAATGTTGCAAAGATGGAATTTCTGGTCTTACCATTATGCAGAGTGATGGTTTTCAGTTCTACACTACTGTCTGCCTGCTGTTCTATAAATAGTTCGTTAATACGATTATTGGCAGTATGTGTCTCTTCCAGATCATAATAACTGAACTGCGAGCCACTACCCACAAATGCCTCTACCACCTGAACCGAAAGAGCATTTCTGTTATCTATAGAGTGGTCACACAACAATAATTTAAGTTGTGAATTATTACCTAACACAACCAATATTCTGCGATTGACCATCATATCTACCTTAGACTGCAAAAGAGAAACCAGCTGAACAGGCTTCTCAACCACAACGCCATCAGGTACATAAACAAGCAGTCCATCCTGCGCAAACAGAGTATTTATGGCTGCTATACCGCTACGTTCCATTTTGGCAATTTTGGCGTAGTATTTTCCTACAAGTTCCGGATAATCTTTTGCCAGACTGTTTAAGCTGCCTATCAGAACACCTTCTGCCGTCTGCACACGAGCAGCCGATTCCGATTGTACCAATGTATCGCCTGCCAGATAGTAAAGCAACGTGCTTAAATTTGGCACATTACAACGGAATGCTTCGGCATAATCGACAGGCATGTTCAATCTTCCAAGATTCAAACCCCAATCGGTACGGAACAACTCCTCTGCGTTGAAATGCAGATACTCTTCCAGCTTTGTAGTAGGCAATCCATACTTCTGCAACGCCTCTAACGCAGCATCTCTGCAACCATTCAATATGGGAGATATTCCGGAATCTATTACCTGTCTGTTTTCTCGAAACAGATCTATGTAAATTTTACTGACGTTCATTTTTGCGAATCTTCAAACTCTTTGATTAACCAGTCGTAGCCGCGTTCTTCAAGTTCCAACGCCAAATCCGGGCCGGCAGTTTTTATTATCCTACCCTGATACAGCACGTGTACAATATCCGGTTTTATATAATCCAGAAGTCTCTGATAGTGAGTAATTACAATTACAGATGTTTCCGGTGTCTTTAGTTTGTTTACACCTTCGGCAACTATACGCAAAGCATCTATATCCAAACCTGAATCGGTTTCGTCCAATATGCTCAATGACGGTTCTAACATTGCCATCTGAAATATCTCATTACGTTTCTTTTCACCACCACTGAATCCTTCGTTTACAGAACGATTCATAAATTTGCTATCCAACTTTACCAAATCTCTCTTTGACTTTATAAGCTTTAAGAAATCAGATGGAGATAATGGTGGCAATTCCAAATACTTACGTTTTTCGTTTATGGCAGTACGCATGAAATTTGTCATACTTACCCCCGGTATCTCTACTGGATACTGAAAGGACAGGAACAACCCTTCGTGACTACGCTGTTCCACCGGCATATCCAGCAGATTTTTACCTTTATATATTACACTGCCCTCTGTCACTGTATATGCAGGATGACCTACAAGCACATTGCTCATAGTACTCTTACCCGAACCATTAGGTCCCATAATAGCGTGAACTTCGCCTGGGTTTACCTGGAGATTGATACCTTTCAAAATCTCCTTGCCGTTTATACTTGCGTGCAGATTATCTATTTTAAGCATATTATCAACCTATTGTATTTTCTAATGATACTGCCAACAAACGCTGTGCCTCTACAGCAAATTCCATTGGCAATTTGTTCAATACCTCTTTTGCATAGCCGTTCACTATAAGGCCAATAGCCTCTTCCATAGGAATACCGCGCTGATTACAGTAAAACAACTGATCTTCCGATATTTTTGATGTTGTGGCTTCGTGCTCCACTATGGCTGTTTCATTATGAATATCCATGTATGGGAACGTATGGGCACCACACTTACTTCCTAAAAGCAAAGAATCACACTGACTGTAGTTTCTGGCACCATCTGCATTTTTTGCTACTCGTACAAGTCCGCGATATGAATTCTGACTATGACCTGCCGATATACCTTTACTAATAATGGTACTGCTTGTATTCTTTCCTATATGAATCATTTTGGTTCCGGTATCGGCCTGTTGGTAGTTATTGGTTAACGCTACGGAGTAAAATTCTCCTTGCGAACCATCACCGGAAAGCACACAGCTTGGGTATTTCCAGGTAATGGCAGAACCAGTCTCTACCTGAGTCCAAGAGAGTTTGCTGTTCACACCACGCAGATGACCGCGTTTTGTTACAAAGTTATACACTCCTCCACGTCCGTTTTCATCGCCCGGATACCAATTCTGTACAGTACTGTACTTAACCTCAGCTCTATCCAGAACCACTATCTCGACTATTGCTGCATGCAGTTGGTTTTCATCGCGCATAGGAGCAGTACAACCCTCTAAATATGACACATAGCTATCGTCATCTGCCACAATCAGAGTACGTTCAAACTGACCTGTTCCCGCAGCATTTATACGGAAATAGGTAGAGATTTCCATTGGGCAACGCACACCTTTTGGAATATACACAAAAGAACCATCGCTGAATACAGCGCTGTTCAATGCTGCATAAAAGTTGTCTCTGTAATTAACTACACTTCCCAAATACTGTTTTACCAAATCGGGATGTTCACGCACAGCTTCGCTTATGGAGCAAAATATTATTCCCTTTTCGGCAAGTGTCTGTTTAAAAGTGGTCTTTACCGATACAGAGTCCATTACCGCATCAACAGCCACACCTCCGCTCAAAGCCAGACGTTCCTCAAGAGGAATACCCAACTTATCGAAAGTGTTCATCAGTTGTGGATCTATTTCGTCCAAAGATTTTGGGCCGTCCTTTTTCACTGTAGGATCGGCATAATATGATATATTCTGATAGTCTATTTCAGGGATATCAAGATGCGCCCATTTTGGCATCTCCATTGTAAGCCAGTAATTGTAGGCTTTCAATCTGAAATCGAGCAACCATTCGGGTTCACCTTTCTTGGCAGAAATCATACGGATTACATCTTCATTCAGCCCACGGTCCATTATCTCCGTATGGACATCTGTTGTAAAACCGTATTTATATTTCTCATTCGATATCTCTCTGACAAGACTATTATCAGTATTGTCGTTCCGTTTCACCGTCAAATAATTTTTTCAGTTCCGTTTCCGTTACTTTCATCTTTCTCTTCAACGTGTGGCAGCACTTTGTTCCAGGTCCATCTTAGACAGTTATCGGACAGTACGCGAGCCTGTTCATAGAAACGCGACTCTTTCTTTTCTCCGCTACGTATCACCTTATCGGCTATACCTGTCATCTCTAATAATTGAATACAGAGACCTATCACAATAAAGAACTTAAGCACGCCAAAGACTCCTCCCAAAAGACGATCGACAAATCCTAATGAGATTATCTTTACAAACTTTGACAACAGATTTCCCACAATCGAGAATACCAATGGCACAATTATCAGAATAATAATAAAAGCTACCACTTGGGCTACATTATCATCCATATCTATAGCATCTTGCAGAAAAACTGCAGCCGGCTTATAGAGCAATGCTCCGCATATCAAGCCACCTATCAAGCCCCCCAGACCGAAGGCCTGTTTGATAACCCCTTGTGCGAATCCTGTCAGTAAGCCTATAAGCAACAGAATTAGGATTATGTAATCCAGCGTATTCAACGATTGAAAGAAATTCATAAAAATCAAAGTGTCTGTTTAACCTCTATCTGAGTATATGTCTCAATCATATCACCCTCCTTCAAATCGTTATAAGATACCAAGCTGATACCGCAATCTACACCTGCAGAAACCTCTTTTACATCATCTTTATAACGTTTCAAAGCCTGGATATTACCATTGTGTATAACAATTCCATCACGAATTACGCGAGCACGATCGTTTCTGTTAACCTTACCTTCACGTACACGTCCACCGGCAACCATACCAACCTTTGATATGTGGAATACTTCCAATACTTCGATGGTTGATGTAACTTCCTCCTTCACTGTTGGAGCAAGCAAACCTTCCATAGCTGCCTTAACTTCGTCTATAGCATCGTATATGATTGAATATATTCTGATATCTACATCGTTCTGTTCGGCCTGTTTCTTTGCAGCGCCCGACGGACGTACATTGAAACCTACAATAATTGCATTTGATGCAGCAGCCAAACTAACGTCACTTTCAGAAATTGCACCTACCGCCTTATACATTACATTAACCTGTACCTGCGGTGTTGAAAGCTTGATAAGTGAATCGCTCAATGCTTCGGCAGAACCATCCACGTCGGCTTTAACAATTAGGTTAAGTTCGTGGAAATCGCCCATAGCAATACGACGTCCAAGTTCGTCAAGTGTAAGAGTTGTAGTAGTTCTAATACCCTGTTCACGCTGCAACTGTTCACGCTTGCTGGTAATTTCGCGAGCTTCACGTTCTGTTTCTACCACGTGGAATGTAACACCTGCCTGAGGCGCACCATTCATACCCAGAATCAATACAGGTTCTGCCGGCGCTGCAGCCTTTATTTTCTGGTTACGTTCATTGAACATAGCTTTCACCTTACCCCAGAAGGTTCCTGCAATCACTATATCACCCATTTTCAAAGTACCGTTGGATACCAACACTGTGGCAACATATCCACGTCCCTTATCCAATGAAGATTCAATAATTGAACCTGTAGCCTTACGGTTAGGATTTGCCTTCAAGTCCAGCATTTCTGCCTCTAAAAGCACCTTCTCCATAAGTTCAGGAACACCCATACCATGTTTTGCCGATATATCTTGTGACTGATATTTACCGCCCCAATCTTCAACCAGGAAGTTCATCTGTGCAAGTTCTTGTTTAATTCGTTCCGGATCGGCAGCAGGCTTATCCACTTTGTTGATGGCAAACACAATAGGAACGCCTGCAGCTGTTGCGTGAGCAATAGCCTCTTTTGTCTGAGGCATCACATTATCGTCGGCAGCCACAATAATAATGGCGATATCGGTAACTTGAGCACCACGAGCACGCATAGCCGTAAAGGCTTCGTGACCCGGAGTATCAAGGAATGTTATTCTACGTCCGTCTTCCAATTTTACATTATAAGCACCAATGTGCTGGGTTATACCACCCGCTTCACCGGCTATAACATTAGCTTTACGGATATAGTCAAGCAGTGAAGTCTTACCATGATCCACATGTCCCATTACAGTTACAATAGGAGCGCGAGGCTGCAAATCTTCCTCTTTATCTGCCTCTTCCTGAATTTGCTGTGCAACTTCTGCACTTACATATTCTGTAGTAAATCCATGTTCTTCGGCTACAATATTGATAGTTTCTGCATCAAGGCGCTGATTGATAGAAACCATAATACCCACGCTCATACAGGTTGCAATAACCTGAGTAACCGGTATATTCATCATTGTTGCCAATTCGTTTGCTGTAACGAATTCTGTCAACTTCAATACTGTGCTTTCTGCCATCTCCTGCTCCAGCATCTCCTGCTGACGCATGTGAGCAACTTCACGTTTATCTTTTCTATATTTTGAAGACTTATTCTTTCCTTTAGCAAATTTGGAGAATGTCTCTTTAATCTGACGGTTTACATCTTCACTACTAAAGTCCTTTTCGGTCTTTGCATGACGATGATCTTTGGAGTTTCTGCCACCACCCTTTTTCTTATCGTGTTGGTCTGAGCCACCTTTCTTGCCGCCATAGGAGGGCTCGCCACCGCCTTGATTAAAGTTTGCAGCTTTATTAATATCCACCTTTTCACCACCTATGCGAACTCTGTTCTTCTTTTTAGGAGCATCGTTCTGCTGAGGTTTTGAGTCATTGTTATTATTCTTTGGTTTTGAAGGATTGTTCTTGCTGATTTCCTTCATTATTGACTCTTTATAAGCTTCGCGCTGCTGCTGACGCTGTTTTTCCTTAGCCTCACGCTCTTTTTTCTTCTCCTCTTTTGACTTTTTCTTTGGTCGTGTAGATTGATTGATGGCACTCAAATCTATCTTACCAACAGTCTTTAAGTTCAATCCTGAATTTGGAGTATCAAGTTTAAAAACATCAGTTGTTGATTCTGTTTTAATTTCCTGTTTCGGCTGAACAGTCTCTACAACTGGTTTTGATTCAACTTTCTGTTGATTTTTCTCTACAGGTTTTTCCTCTTTCTGAACAGGTTTTTCTGCAGGCTTATCTACTTTATTACTCTTTTCTACAGGTTTCTCTATAGGTTTTTCTGCAGGTTTTTCTACAGGATTTTCTATAGGTTTCTCCACCTTCTTAACGGTTTTTTCTTCTTTCTGTACAGGCTTTGAAGGTTGTTCAGGAACAGGCTTTGGTTCAGGTTTTTGAACACTCTTCTGTTCTTTCTTTGCAGCCTCTTCTCTTACAGCTTCAACATATGGCGATTCGCTCACCATAGTTTCATCCAAATGGATTTTACCTACAGTCTTAAACTTTATAACCGGTTCAGCAGGTTTTTCAATTTTGATTTCAACCTCTTCCTCAACCTGTTCTGCAGTCGGTTTAGTATCGACAGATTTGTTTTTGGGACGCATTCTTTTCATTGCCTCCTCTTTTCGAGCCTTATCTTGACTAAACTCAACAATTAAAAGGGTCTCCTGATCATCAGAAAGTTTATAGTTAGGATTATCCACAGGAACATCCTCAAAACCCTTTCTCTGTAGGAAATCACATATCGTCTTGACACCTACATTTAAATCTCTTGCTATCTTACCTATTCTTATTGCCATCTATAAGAAATTTTAGTCTTCAAATATTAATTCAAGAACTTATGAAATTCTTCTTCATCTGCAAATTCAGAAGCCAAGATTGCCAATATTTCATCAATCTGTTCCTCTTCCAAATCAGCACTCTCCAACAATATTTCACGCGGAGCACGAAGTACCATTTTTGCGGTATCCAAACCGGCATCGTGCAGAGCATCTACAATCCAATCCTCAATATCACCACGGAAATCATCCAGATAAACATCCTCTTCCTGAACTTCGTCAAGCTGACGGAATACATCGATAGTATAACCTGTAAGCATACTTGCAAGTTTAATGTTCAGACCATTCTTACCTATTGCAAGCGATACCTGGTCCTGACGCAGATAAACTTCTGCACGCTTCTCTTCCTCAATAATGTTCAGTTCTGAAATTCTTGCAGGGCTGAGAGCACGTTTAATAAAGAGTTCCAGGTTTGTTGTATAATTAATAACATCAATGTTTTCATTACGCAATTCACGAACTATACCATGAATACGAGAGCCCTTAACACCAACACAAGCACCTACAGGATCTATACGATCATCGTATGATTCCACTGCAATTTTTGCTCTTTCACCAGGAATACGGGCAATTCTCTTGATAGTAATAAGTCCATCGTTAATTTCAGGTACTTCCTGTTCGAACAGACGTTGCAAGAATACCGGTGATGTACGGCTTAAAAGTATCTTTGGATTGTTAACATTTTCCACCTTATCAATTACGGCACGCACTGATTCACCCTTACGGAAGAAATCAGAAGGAATCTGCTCTGTCTTTGGCAACAGCAATTCATTACCCTCTTCATCCAACAAAAGAACCTCTTTCTTCCATACCTGATAAACTTCTGCAATAATTATTGTACCAACTTTCTCTATATATTTGTTGTACAAACTATCTTTCTCCAGTTCCAAAATCTTAGAAGCAAGAGTCTGACGCAAAGTCAAAATTGCTCTACGACCAAAAAGTGCAAAATCTATAGGTTCTGTAACCTCTTCGCCCACTTCAAAATCAGGGTCTATTTGGGCAGCTTCGCTAAGTGAAATTTGCGTATTGGGGTCTTCTACGTCAGCATCTTCAACCACTACACGGGTACGCTGTATTTCACAGTCACCCTTATCAGGATTCACAATAACTGAATAGTTTTCATCTGTTCCGAACATTTTTGAAATAACATTACGGAAACTCTCTTCAAGAACACTAACCAAAGTAGCACGGTCTATGTTCTTCTGCTCCTTGAACTCCTGGAATGTCTCAATCAATGAGATCACCTCTGCTTTCTTAGCCATAATTACTTTAAGCTTATTACGTATTTTGTATATTTAATTTCTTCATAATTAAAAAGCATCGCCACATCCACCAATTTAGGACGCTTTGATCCTTCTACCGTCTGCTTTACTTTAGTCCGTAACACAAAACCATCTTCGTTGGCACTCATAAGAATACCCTTCAATTTTGTTCCACTTTTTGGTAGAACCTCTACTTCGCTGCCCACATGATTTACATACTGCTGTAAAACCTTGAAAGGCTGCCCAATGCCGGCAGAACCCACTTCGAGTTCATAATCTTCAATTTCTCTGTCAAAATTGGATTCAATATGTCTGCTCAATTCTACACAATCATCTATCCAGACACCTTCGGGATGATCTATCTCTACTAAAATTCTGTTGTCTGCACTTACATCTGCATCCACCAGAAAATAACCCTCTTTGGTTTCCAACCACTTTGTTACCAGTTCACGAACTTGAAGTTTGTCTATCATAAATTCTATTTTAATAACGAAAAAGAGAGGCTCTCGAGCCCCTCATCACATCTTCATATCCGTTGCAAAAATAGTTATATTATATCATTCACACAAATTTTTAACAAAAAAACAGCATGTAGTGCATATCACTGCACCACATACTGCACAAAAAATCATTTTTTTACAATATGTTATGTAATAAATTAGATTTTGTTCTCTATTCAGTACCTATATACACTTTTGAACTTTCAGTTACTCTACCCATATTTCCACCACCAAACAGATCGCCATTTATAGTACCGCCTGTTATCTTAACATCAGTACTACCTTCAATATTCGATTCATTACCACCGCCATAAACAGTTCCGTTTATTACGCTTTCAGCACTTGGCATGATAACACTTGTTTTTCCAAGTACATCGGCCTGATTACCGCCACCGAACAGGTTGCCCCCTATTACCGAACTTCCGGTAATGGTTATGGAGACATCTCCTTTCACTTTACCCATCAATGACATATCGGTTGTAGTATATAGTTTTTTTGCAGAATTGCTGGCAGGCACATTCATATCTGTAACTATCTGCCATGTAAATGTTTCATATTCTGTCTTTCCAAATGGTGTAATAACACCCAAATCGAACAGATAGGTAGAGTATTGCGGTTGGGTTTCAGTAGCCACATCTGCATTTATCATTTTTCCTGTATAACCTGCTCCAAAAGCATTACCATTAACATTTGTATTATTCAAAACTGATGTAACATTACCATCTACATAACCTTGACGACCTCCACCATAGAAATCGCTTTTTACAAGACAATTGATCAGATTATTGGTAACACTACGTACTGTTGCAAGCGACAATGTGGCATAATCCACAAAGAAACGGCTTATTAGGTTACCATCACCACCTGCTGCAAAGAAGTATTCAAAACCATAATCGGTAGCAACTCCGTATTGGCTGTCGTACTTCAATCTGCGGCCCACATAATTTGCAAAGCTGGCCGGATAAGGCAAGTTATCTGATATACTTACCTCCACTTTATGGATACCATCATATACAGTCTTTCTGGCAAGTGATGTTCCACCATATCCACCACCATAGTAATTACCAAATGTGGTTCCTTCAGCGGCTGTTGTAACATGAGTACCAATATTCATATCGCCCACCATAGGCCCTCCTGTATAGTTATCGACCAAACTATGGTTTACAGTAACATCAATATTGCCCGATACAGGTTTATTGGCGTTTGCACCTCCTCCGTAGAATTCATCAATTATTGCATGGTGAATTTTGGCTTTTACATTACCATTTACAGGAGCCATATATGCACCAAGGAACTTGTGGATATATCCACCATTACTCCAAAAGCGCACATCTCCCACTGTCTGTGGATTATCTGTAGAACCTGCACGCCCGGTCATATAACATTCTAATATTTCACCTCCGCTTACGTTTACAGGCATGAGATAAGTTGTAAAACTCTTTTCTTCATGATTACCCGGATGGAACTGTTCTACCAGTACTTTTCCACCCATTCTTATATATCCGTTATTGTTTGTACGCAAATCCTTCTCACCATCGTAATTACTAATAACCTGTTTGAATATACCACCATTTGTAATCCAAGGTGATATCCAGTTATCATGCTTCTCCGACGGATTAATCTCCGCTTCATTATGCAATCCCAAATAGGTTTCGGTAGTTTCAAACCACCCTTTTGTGTGCCATATTCCTATACCTGGGAATGCAGAGCTACCACTGACACGTGCAGCCATTCCTATACCAGGTGCTGTGATAAAGTCCCAACGCAATGGCGGTGTAGTAGTACGGCTCGATTCTTTAGGATTTGAGGTATATGTATAACAAGCATAATCAGGTTCCTGGTCATTGTTCTTATCGATTGACATTATGGTAACAGCCTTTGTAATATCGTCGGCAAAAGAGTTGCCCGGGATCCTGTCATTCAGATGATAGTTACCAACCAGTACCACAGCCTGATTGGCAGGAATTTCACAATTCTCATCCAGATGGTCCATAGCCTCATTCAAAGAGTGATATATCTTTTTGTTTTCGAATGTTCTATCTTGGAAAGTATCCTCTTTTAGACGATACAGTTTCATATCGCGAATATTTATCCATGACCATGCAGGCAGTTTACCATCGGTAAATAAACGAATATCAATATTTTGCTCTGTATCTATGGTAAACTGTAATTCATTCAGGAAATAGCCGTGACTGAATGCAATTATTGAAGTTCCCAATGAGTTCACATATCCATCCAAAGTATTTGCTGCTGCACTATTGAATTCATCGTAACCACCCTTTACTGCATCCATCTCCTGCGATGTATGGTCATATACATTATTCAGAGTATCCTGTGCCAATATTTGATTGGTTCCACTCAAACTTACGCTGATTTTTGCAGGATTACCATTAGGACCATGACCTTTAGGTTTACCCTCAATATTTTGACCATATCGGCTAAAGCCATAGAATCTGAGCATATAGGTACCAGGTTTAAGTCTGATATTCTGTTTCATATCAACACTGAATTCTTGAGCCCAACAGAAGAACTCCAATATATGTGATATGTTATCAAAAATCTCTACCGTATAAGAATTATTGTGATAAGAAACAGGATCTACTTTAATAGTCCAGCTATCCTTATATGAAACATCTCTGAAACTTGCGCTCTGAATAACATCCGATTGCTCCACCCAAGTTTGATTACCTATCTGTGTAGCCTCATCAAAATTCGGGTTATAAGATACATCTTCACCTATGTCAGATAGATATACACACTTTGCCCAATGAGCTTCGAATACCAGTTCTTTCGCGTTATCGGGTACTACATAATTACCACCCTGAGCATATACATAAGGATTGAATGTTGCATCTCTGCCACCTGTTACGCTATATATATCTTTGACTTTATTCTTAGGATTGGCAAAATCAAAATCATAAGTTTGATCAATGGTTGTAATTCCATCCACAGATACCACTTTCCAACCGGATACTATGTATGAATAATCGGTTGTGTTATATGCTGCATCTATAGGCCTCCAACCAATAAATTCATTTGCATGTGGCAGTACTATCTTACCGTAGGTATAATCCCAACGGGCAGTATCCATATCGGTTACAGGCATCTCATCTACAACGTATCTTTCACCATTTATAATGAATGTGGCTTTTACAGTACGCAGTTTACGACCTGCATAGTCTGTTTCAACAGCAGGTATCTGTCTGTCAAGAGTCTTTTTGGTATCTTTTTCAAAACGTCTTATAACGGGATATGGAGCAACATCTTCAAGCAGTACCCATTTGCCTATCTCTTCACTCAAAAGCAGTGATTCGAATGTAAAATACGATGCCAGTTCACGTTGTGAATTCAGTATATTTCTGTAGAACTCAAAACGGTCCAGATAACTATCTTCAGTTATAGGCATTACATTGTTATTGTGAGTAACATCATATTTTATATCTCCGTTATCATCGAAGATTTTATAATAACTATACGTGTTTAGATTATTTCTGTTTGATATTTCCGTACCGCCATATATGGGCGAAACCTTTGATGTACCATCCAAATCGCCATAAAACATACAGTTTATAATCATGGTGGTTATATTGTTGATAGTAGAAGCTGTAGCAGTATTGCTACCCACTATACCGCCCACATATTTACCTGTAACAGTTGCATAACTATAACAATTTGCAACCCTGGTATGACCTTCCATCTGTCCAACTATACTGCCTACATTACCTGAACCGGAAACTATAGAACCATTTGTAGCCAAAACGCCACAGTTATATATCAAAGTTTTACCATTGGCATCACAAGCTATAGCGCCCACATTACTGCCATCATTCTCATCTATATTAACATCATCCAGTACTACGTTTTTTATTATGGCATCCACCACATTATCAAACAATGGCTGCTGCAGATTCTTTATGGTAAAGAAAGCCCCATCCAATACACCACGGAAGTTGGTTCTGGTTGTATATCCCGACGCATCTACATCGCTCATCAATATATAGTAACCTGTAGCGCCATCCTGTGGAATTCTGTCAAGTGATGATATTCTATAGAATTCCTGCGTAATCACATCCGATTCTATCAAATTATCGGCCAGCGCAATTGCTTTAATGGTATTATCCAATCCTAACGGGAATGTTCCATTATAGAGTCTGGATGATGCGGAAGGTTCTGAACCATCTGTTGTAAAATAAATTCTGGCACCCGGTGTATCGCAAATAATTGATACATTCACACCATCGGTGGTAATAACGGGAGATGCAGTCTTTGCCATCTGCAGTGTCCATAATGATGCCAATTCACCCTTTCTTTCTGTATTGTAATACCTATACAGACTTAGATTATGCCCCATACCTCCGAAAGGGTTAAGGCCCATCTCAATCAGAACATTATTTTCTGTATAAGATTCCGCACCTATAGGTCTTATATAGTATGGAATCTTCTGATTTGTAGGATATTCTCCCACTTCATATAGTGTACTGTTTATATCGTCGTAACTATCACTTAAATGTACAGAAGTAGTTTGACCACGTTGTGTATTATGCGTAACTAAAAATCTACCTGTTTCTGCGTGAATAATTTGTACATGCTTTTCATCAAAATTTCTGAAAATCCATACTGCATTCCTAAGATTAAAATCATCACCTTCCACACGTGTATGTACAAGATTATAATTCCCATTGTTGTACTTATCGTCAGACGGGTACATATAATGTAACGAATTCTCGAAATTCCTGATAAAATAGTACCTGTCAGTAGGAGTGGCCACTACACTGTTATCGGCAGGCGATAAGCGCACTTCTAATGTTGCCACACGATTATCAAACATATTTCCATCTTTATCAAATCTTTGAGCAGACAAAGTAACAGTTGTTGTTATTTCTGACTCTACCGAATATCTGTACATTAAGATACCATTCTGATCTATAGTTGCATTAGCTTTGACCGTTTCAGGAAGTGACCATTCATAGATAAAGTACTCTGATGGAGGTACCGTCTTATATGCTATACCGGCACTTTCAACCCAATATAGATGAGAGCCATCTACCAAATCATATCTTATATAAGCAGGAATACAGGCGGCATCTTGAGTTATATCTATCTTATATGAACGCAGTTCGTCAAATGGCATCTGTTCTATAGTACCAATCTGTGGATTTACGTTCTGTCCCTGCACATTTTGTTCTGAATCTATACGCGTAGCGCAACCATCCGGTTCATTGTCTATTACCCAATTACTGCCGTTAAAATGCAGATAATTACCGGCACTATTCATCTGCTGAATCATACCGTCTGCCTGGGAACTTACACGCCATAAGTTGGTTCCGTTAATATTAAGATCACCATTATTATTAAACTTCAGATACTCATTACCATTGCGGTTCTCCTTTGTAGCATTCCAGATACATGTATTGGGATTAAATTCTTTAGTTGCTACAATATTACCATTCTCTTTGGCAAGGTAATAGCCATCACTCTGAATAATATACCTGCCTGCCGGTGCACAATATGTATTCTCCTGATCAACCACCACATCATCGTCAGAATCACCGCCACCAATATCTTCACCGCCATTTTCATCACCTTCACCTTCCACACCTGTACCTTTTATGGACAGTCCTTCGTAGCCGGCGCTAATACCATCCATGTCCGAGAATGTAACAGTTACACTAAACTGTACATCGTTAGCACTCTCTACCGCATACTGCAAATATGCACCGTGACCCCACTGTTGGATACTCAAATATTTCTTAACATTATCGCTTACAGACCATTGGGCTTTGCTTGTATCCAAATTAACTGGTTGCGGCTGATTGGTATCGGCAGAAGCATTTTTATAATAATACAATGTTGTACCCTGACTATGGGAACTATTATAAGTGTAATAAGAAGGAATTGCAGAACCACCGCTCAATTCCAATTGAATACTGTTCCATAATGCAGAAATCTGCGGGTTACCGTTAGTCAAAACTATTTGTGGAACAGACTGAATCTGTGCTTCATGTTCTACTATGTTTGTTATGGTACGCATTGTTACTTCACTGTTTGCAGGATTTCCATTAACATAGGCCTGCATCATATACGTACCATTGTTATTTACTATTCCATATTCAGTACCATTAATGTTTGCTGACAACACTCCGTTATTAAGATAAAAATGTCCGGCACCATTTACATCATCGGTAATTGTAAAGGAAGTGCCATTTACTGCCAGATAATACTTTTTGCCCTCTATAACTACATAAAGTGGCTGTGGATTATTCTTATCGCCAAACGAACCATCACAACTCCAGGCCGATGTATTAGGGTTCATAGGAGCATTAGTGGCTGTAACACCATATCCGCTTACACCCAGAAAACTATTGCCATTTAATGTAAATGCATATCTGCTATCTGTTGGAATAACCGTTCCGCCTCCCTCATCTACAGGTATAAACTTCCAACGGGCAGTCTCTGTCCCATAATTCTGCAGATGCAAATTTCCAGGTCCACCCCAACCCGGATTCAAAGAGAGTGAAGAGCCATCGTTTGTTTCATAAACTATTTTTGGTATTATATAATACGTTCCTGTACTATTATATTGTCCTATTTTGAAATAGCTTAGATTCACATCCGTAATATCACTCGCGCTTACAAACCTTGTACAATCCCAACTATTACCAGACGAAACATTTTCATGAACAGCAAGATAATTTCCCGAATTGTGTAATATCTGAAAATAACCATTCCCTGCGTCTATAATTGTCCAACGGGCATTATCGTCTGTACTATTTTCAATTTTTGCTCTGTCACTATTCCCATTTGGATACATATAGTATGTTCCATCCATGGTAATTGTATTGTTATCATAGTTTATGGTTTCATTATTAAATAAGTGGGTATTTTGAATATAATATTCGCCTTCACTTACAACCAGTTGTTCCAAATACCATTGTGAACCATCCGAACCATGGTAATCATATAATTGCATATCCATAGTACCCCATCCCATTGGATTAAAACTGGCATTAGGCTTAAATTCTTCCGCCATTCTTGGAATAATAAAATAGGCCGTTCCATCTGCTACACCAATTTTAAAATGACTATAGTTCTCATTGTTGTTTTCGGCAGTTGCCGACGATGCCATATATACAGACTGATATGTGTTGGCTTCTGCATTGTTAACAGAAGCTTTAAATACAACATATCTATTGGTTGCCACATGTAAAATTTGATAATAGCCGTTACCTTTACTTATTAAACGCCAAACCGATTCATTATTCAAGTTAGCTTTCTCTTCTACCTTCAAATATCTATTATCGGAATTGTTATAATATTCTGATGACGGAATCATATAAAAATCACCCGCGTTGAAATTATTCTGACCATGTTCTGTAGAACGGTTTCTAATGAAATAATCGCCCTCCAACCCTACTGAACCGGTCTGTGCAAATATATCAGCAGCTGAACAAAACAGTAGCAGCAGCATTGTTATAATGGCTACAAACAGATTATTATTTGTTTTAAGATACTTCATACCACCTTATATATAATATATATTCTATCAAATTATAACTTTCTTTCCGTTCACTATATATATACCACTGCCCGGCAAAGGAATTATGGTTTCCGATTGCGGATCTATTCTATAGTTACCTACAGGGCTACCTGCCACTGTATATATGGTTATTACTACTTCACTTTCAAGGGTAGATACTATACGAACTGCATCTTCCAGTACCTCTATGCGTATAGTGCCTTCTGCACTCTCTAAACTCTCTTCAAAGCTATCTGAATCAGGGCTGAAAGGTATAAAGTCCCAGACATTACCCTTTGTCCTTTCAGGCACACCATTAGCACCACTCTTCTTCATATAGGTGCGGAATGGAACAATCCAATTGACCATTGCTTCGTTACCTACTTCAACAAAGCCACTACCATCGGCATTTATACGATAATAAAGGCCATCAGTCAGTTGAGTTTCATTTACGAATGTACCATAATAGGAATAATTACCTACTGTTGTCTCCATTACCTGTGGTGTTACCGGAATTTCCGCCCCGTTTTCCGATACAAAAGTAACCACCTGTTGTTCAAGTTTTGCCGGAGCATTACCATACGTATATTGCGGTTCAAACTGACCTGACATGTCAAATTCAAAGTATCTTCTACCCGGGAATGCCACCGCGTACGGAACATTCTGTGATGCAAGTATATAATCTATATATGTAGTATCAGAATTGTAATATTTCTGATAAATATCTTCATTTTCATCTTTACCACTGCTATGGCTATAATAATAATCGTATAGGAATCTGTTACCATACTGATAATCCACAGACCTATTACGTTCATCGTAACCTACACCTTCTTGCTGCGGACGTACAAACTGGGCTTCCAAAGCATCATCTACACTCTCCACGCCGGTAAATCCTCGTAACCAGTATTCATGACCGTTTTCACCTTCAGCTCCATAGAAGTGAGTTATTTCACCCTTCTGATGTGTAGTAACCATATCGGCTGTAAACGGCAGTACCAATCCTTCAAAACCTTCATGACCAACACCTATTGCAAAAGCAGCAGGTTTACGCTGATACCACATTCTGCAATCATCTGCATATTTGAATGCAATAGGAGCTGTAAAGTTCTGCTTATCCACCAACATATGGTCTCTATCTGCCACACCATAGCCTGTAACCGCTGTAGCCCTATTTACAAGATGTCCTTTTACACCTTTGGCATCGGCTATAGCAACCGAATTATAATCGCCAAATACTAAATTCGGTTCAGGAAGTGCTGTTTCAAGAACGGAATAGGTATCGGAATAGAGTGACTTATCTGCATATATTAACAGATTCTGAGTTATACCGCTCTGTACAAAACTGTTCAGACCATCAAAATCGAGCCATGTTCCATATTCTGTACTGTTATCAGTATCACTATAACCTGTAAAGTCTATTGCCAAAAGACGGCTTTCGATATCGTAATTGACACCATTCCAATTGTAAGTTGATGCAAATGCCGCATCGCGGTTATAGTGTATTCCACGCTCTAATGCTGTACCTGTAGTTAAATCGTATGCAGGGGCACGATATACCCTATTACTTTCCGGCGATGACAAATTGATGATGTCTGTCTTTTTATAACTAACTATTTCATCATCCAGTTCTTTAGTTACAGTACCTGCATCGAACTGTTTGTTAATGTGTCCCGGATGCGCAGCATGAACTTTTCCTGCGACCAAATCATAACTTAAATTCTGACCAAAGAAGATATAATCGTCCTCTATAGGATTGTAACTCTTTGTAGCATCATCGTAACGGAAATCATCAAGTTCTGGAATTACGCCCTGAGAATAGATGTAATCGCCATCTTTATACCTGTTATAGACATACTCTGATGGATAACCGTCACCACCGCTTTTGCCGGAACGTTTCAACAGGTAGAACTTGTTAAGATTATAAGTAACAGTACCATCCAGGAAGTCTTGCACTTTTGCTGCAGTTGCTCCTTGTGGTGCTGATGCGTATTGTCCCTGATAGTAGTAACTGTTATCTGCCAAACCGGTACCCATTACAGCATTTACACTGTTTTCGGGAGTAGCAGTTGTATAAACCCAGGTATTATAGGCATTACCACCTTTTTCAGCCACACCGCTACCGGTAAATGAACCTGTTACGCCCAAATTATATACATTTCCACACAAATTACCAAATAGTGAGTTGTTCAAACCGCTTATAGTATAGCCATCACCATGGAAATCGGCTTCAAAGCATTGAGTATCATCACCTAACGGAGTCCAATCAGTATATCTCCTGGGCGCTATATCGCTTTGCAGTATGAACTCCATATAATTACCACCTTTGACATCTTCCGACAGATTTGTACCTGGTTGTCCTGCATTTTTAAGTAGAGCAAAGAACTGTTGGAAATAATCAAGTTCATTATAAGACGATGTGTTAGAAGCATTGTCAGCTATATAGATTTTTGACGGTCTGTCCATAAGCAGATTACGCTTTTCATCATAAACATTGCCTACATACATGTGATTCTGGTCTCTAAGCACATCTTCCATTCTATGATAGTTAGCTACTCGTACAGGCACTGCATTTGAATATGTCTTTCCTAAATAGCTCTTAACGTAATAGGCCACATAAAAACCATTCTGATACCAATACAGCGGAGTTCTACTATTCTTGAAATCGATGCCATTGGAATGAAGCAGAGCGTCTGTCTGATTTGTATATAATTCCCATCCACCACCAAGAATTTCATACGCTCCGGCAGTTACTTCCGGCTGTAGAAGTGACAATGTAGTACCAGGCAATATAATTTTGGGTTCTTTAAGCAAACCAACAGTAGGCACACCACTTTCAAAATGTACACGGATATTGAAATAGTGATCTTCCGCCACACCATTATTATCATAGGTATATTTGGCCGTTACAATGCGATCTGTTGTTAGTTTATTGATATCGGCACTGCGTGGCACATATACTTTAGCTGTCTGAATAGGCGCTATATTTGCCGCCAACAGCTCTTTATTTTTGAACTTAGCGTCATTTGCTTCCATACCTAAAAGAAGATCTAACGCCGATTTGTTGTTACTAAAGTTAGACCTCTCTTCTACAGACAAAGCATTCCATTCAAGTGCACTATAATCTTTTCCCTTTTCGAACAACTGACCACCATACTTACCATCTTCTGTACATACATAAGATACTAAGAATGATTCCTTATTCTCTTCAGACAGTGCATTATAAATACTTTCCGGAATAATTTCATTGTAAAGATACTCTTCGTTTTCACTTATAAACAGAGATGCCACACATCTATAACCGGGTTCAAACAGAGTTTGCACTTCTGCACTGTTGATACCAAATTCTTTTGTAGATATAACACTACCCTTGGCCACCCAACGATAAGTACCGTCTGCAGTCTCTACGTAAGTATCAGCATTTGCCACATATGCCTTTTCAAACTGAGCCTGTCCGCTAAGAGAGTTACCGCCAAGTGAACTGATAAGACTATTCTGATTATCAATGGTAGTCTGCACTACTATCTCTCCTACTGTATAGTCACGTTGGCCAAATACACTTGTTTCACCAACCATTCTGTAGGTAGGATTGTTTCCACTCCATGCAGTTGGATTTGTCCAGTCCAGAGTAAGCAAGAAAGCGTTTTCACTATTCATATTATTGTAATCTTCCGGTAGCGGAGCATCAGCAAAGAAATTCTTCTGTTCCGCAGTAAGCTGATTATAACTATATGAATCAATAGGAGCACCTTTCAGATATGTAACATTATCTATAGTAACATCACTCTGCGCGTAATAACAGTTGTAAATATCAACCAATTGAATATTTGCATCCTGTTCAAACGGCAGATTCAGCTGTGTAAAGAACGATTGTGAACCACCGGTATAGGCTGAGATCAGCTGATTATGTACATATTCAGTACCTTTAATATACCAATAGTGCGCAGGCGATGCATTTTCGTCGGAATAACTGTTTTTCACAGGATAACAATCATCTACTATTATCTTTTCGGCATTAACAAAGTTACCGGATGTCTGATAAGCCTTTAAATCATTTGAAAATGTATATGATTTGTTGGATATTGCATTATCGTTATTATCAGACAGATAGTTAACAGATACAACTTCGCTGTTTCGCGTGCCATGAATGTTTTCCGCATAGACATAGCCACCGCCCTGTCCGGTTTTAACATTAAGTAATCCTAATTCAACTACACCTGTAACAGGACCATACACTTTACCTTCCGGATTATTCTCTTTTAACAACTCCAACCACACACCGCTTGATAACGACAACTTGTTTACAGCGGTACCATCATTTCTGTTTGCAGCATCAACATTAGCCTCTTTCCAAGCTACCCATGTTTTGCCATCTGCCGCATTACTGCTATTTGAAGTGGTTCTTACATCTGTTTGAAAATCCACATCCGATGTCAAGCCACCCATCAAATTAACCACGTTATACAGATTAAGATGACTACCATCATTAAGTGAAACTTCACCTACACGGTTAATGGAATAATCGGTAAAATCGGCAGCTGTAGTAACTCTGTCCCGCGCACCGTTCAATTCAATATTACTATTAAAGATACCACAGAAATCGGCACGTTGTATTGTATTCAGCAGTTTTGCACTGCCTGATGTACCATAATCTGTAATATTCAGTTCTCTGTATCCATCAACAAGCGTAAGATTACCATCACCATACAAACCACCTATACCATCAGCACCAACAGTAAGTTTTCCGTCAACATCAACAAGAGTTGCCGAAACATTACCAAATACCGTCTTCATATCGGCAGACAGATTTTCAGAGCCCATGGTTACATTTGCACCTGCATAGACTGCACCGCCTATTTTTACCGGAGCTGTAGTTGGTTTAACCAGAACATCTATATCGTGTGTTAACACTCCATCTTTATACCAATAGCCATCGGCTGCTCGAGTTCCGTCCAAAGTAAAGAGATAACCCATATCACCTCCTCCAAAAACATTTGCTTTTCCTGCCAACACTGCATCTTCGGTACCGATATTACCCCCATTGACACGAACTTTAATAGAACCAAAAACAAAACCATCAGAATGCAAACCGGTACCAAAGATCATTGCGCTATCTGAATCATAGCTATAACCACGTCCTCCTCCAAATAAGTTTTCAGATATCAATCCACCATTCATTTCCACACTTGTAGAACCGACCTTACGCAAACGAATCTGCTCTTCTGTGCTATCCAATGTGCGTATCTTTCCATCTACCAAAACTTTAGCATAACCTACAGAAGCTATTTCACCACCTCCAAACAGGCTTTTGGTTACAGTACCACCATTCATCTGTACATTAGTGTTTAGTGAATACGCACCTTCACCATAACCACCACCAAATATATTAGCTTTAACCAAACCATCGTACATTTTGACATAGGTACTACCCTCTACTGCAGCCAAACGACCACCGCCATAAACATTTATTGCCGATGTTGATTCCTGTTGATTATTCTCTTCTGATATATTTACATTTGTTGTACCATAGACAATACCACTCAAACCACCTCCATATACATTGTTTACAGCAGTGCCATTTATTATTACGGTAGTAGAAGCGTCTGAACTACCGGAAGTGCCCATTTCTCCTTTATTGCCACCACCGTAAATATCGCCTTTAATTACAATCTGAGCATCTACGGTTACAGACATAAGCAACACAACAAAACTCAAAGCTATTCTATATGAACAACTTTGAAGCAATGCTTTAATATCTATACTTACATCTCTCAACATAACTTTTCTATTCTAAAATTTTAATGTCAACTGATCTCCATCAGTCAATGAATAAATGTATGTAGGTTGCACATATATCTTCTTCTTATATATTGTTCCACGCACCATATCCGCTGATGATATAGAAAGCCTATTCTCTGACACATCGCCTTCACGTACCAAAGTTCCATTCAAATCATACACATTATATGTGACTCTCAACCACATTTCTGCCATATTTCCATTTATTGTTGGAATAACAAACGCACCTCCGTATGGTTTGTATTGTGGGTCAGGCATAAGCATCAGTCCGCCTGCATTTGCCACTTCTGCAACCTGTTGCATTTCTGCATAGTTCTTTTGCTGAGAACTCTGCATGTTGCTCCAACTGACTATGAACGGATTTGATGAATTACCGTTGTTGAAGGTAATTGTTGCATTACTGCTGCTGACAGAACCAATTTCGGCCTTTGTTATCTCTATCTTTCGCAGATTACCAAATTTAAATGGATCGTTTCCTGCATCCTCTATTGCAAATTCCAGAAATATTTGTGCAAACAGATGATCCATCTTTATATCTATATAATCTTTAGGATTAGTTCCTTGTGGAGTTGTTGTCATTGTATAACTGAAATTACCTACCTGAATAGGATTATTTGGGGAAGCCACACCCTCTATAACAACCATATCATCTGAACTTACCGACAGATTATTTAACACAAGCACATTCGTTCCGTTAAACGAAGCACTTTCCATTTTGGGTGAATATACAAACAGATTATACTGTTTACCTGCCTCCAGAGTTAAATCCGAATCCCAACCATTTTCCGTATATGTAAATGTACCTTGAACAGTTTCATTTGAACCACCTGCAGCATAAACTCCCATTGTAAGGCCTATATTAGGTACATAATCATAATAACCAGCTTCGGCCTTTGTCTGCAAAGTCTGCTCTACTCCACCATATAGTTCTGAAGGAATTAGTTTTACACGTACCCCCTCTATAACATCTTGAGTACACGAAACAGAGAGTAGCAACACCATTGCTACAACAATACACCTTATATATAATATACTCCTATTCATTACCAATTATGTATATCCGATGGGTCAACCACTGTCTCGGTCCAATTCTTTATCTGTATATCCACCGGCACTACTACAGCACCTTTTGATTCAAATTTCAAATCCAACCGGTATTTGTTATCACTCTCAAAACCTGATATTCCTATGCTGACAGTTGCAGGTTTCTGCGCTACACCATTCTTTGTGTATTCTATTGTCAAAGGAAGTTTCTTGTTGCCGCTTGCATCTGCAACAAACGGTACAATCAGAAAACTGGCAGCCTGTGCAGCAGTCTCTTTAGGTACAATATATCCGTTAAAGGGTAGAGAAACACTGTTTCCATTCCAAATAACAGAATTAAATATTCCGTTTGCTCGTTCCTGCGTAAACTGTTGGGTATAATTCCGCTGAGCATCAATTGACGGTACCTTTTGACCATCAGTATCGGTACCTATAGACAACCCTGTTATTTTGAATTCAGTATCGAAACCTTCATAATAAGCCCAAATCTGGAAATTGGCCAAAATATGATGAAATGCAAGATTTACTGTCTTGTTATAGTTTTCCACGTATATTTTTGCACTATTGTTACTCAATGCCACAACATAATCTTTTGCTGTAGATTCATTACTGTTCTGATATTGTGGTATATCAGATATTATAATACTATTTGTTCCGTCTGAAGTTATATTGGATGTGTATGGAGCGTATGCTATAAAAGAATATCTTGTCTGCATATCCCAGTACCTTTTTGGAGAATAAGACCAACCTTCGTCATCTGAATAATTCAACATCTGATTATCAAATACCATAAAACGGTTACCGGAATTGGTTAGTTGTTCTTTGTAACCATAAATGCCTATTGACACCTGTTGCAGACTGCCTACAGACTCTATCAAGGCTTTTGATTGGCTTACAGATGCAGCCATATCAATTGCCACACCTTCAAGTACAGTCTCTGAACCGCCCCTACACCCTACTACCGATAATAATATCAGTAATAGAGGATATACTCCTATTTTAATCAATTTATGCATCAATTCTGTAATTCATCTTTTCTTAAAACTGTTGCGTTTTTCGGCAAAATCTTTTACTTATACCTTACTACATAACAATGTAATACATAATTTGCAAAAATAAACATTAAAAAATCATCAACAAATCTAATTGTTCTTTTAATTAAAAAAAATCAAAGTGCAGTACTCTTCACCATAAGTGAAGAATACCACACTTTGAAACAACCAAAAACTAAATTATTTATAATATTCACTTTCTTCATTTCATATACATTTTCTGCCTACCTGCAACTTATTTCCCCCATACAATTCTAATTACTGCTATCTGCTCCCTTCAGCGTAAGTCTGTAGGCAGCTGTCCTTGAAGGAGTTTGATCTTTAAAATTCACTGTTGCACTTACAATAACATCTGTATCTGTAGGCAATAATGATAAATACTCTAATTTACCACCATTACCAAAATAACCATTCAAAACACCTACACGAACTATATTATCATCAAATGTGGTTCCATCCGTTTTAGTAACAGTCCATTCAATACTTTCTATATTATCGTTGCTATACTCAGTTATATAATTAACTGGAGGAGTATTGACATTTGCAGCACCTTCATAATAGTAATGCGTCAAATTTTGATTATATTTAATATATGATAGCAACGAAAATTCTTTCTGAGACATCATTATTTTAAACTCCAAAGTGGACGTATTAATATCCAAACATCTATTCAGATAATCATAACCATTATTAGTATATTCCTGGAAATATAATAATGGGCCGGCAAAACCATCTTCAACTTTACATATACAAAAATCTGCAAGTTTTGTAAATTCAGACGGAGCAATACTATTATAACTCATCATTTGTCCTTCATCCCGACCTTTTTCCTGAGCTAAGAAAAACCTTACAGGCTTATCTGCATCCTGAGTATGCTGCACCAAATATTCATATTTCACATCACCACTTACAATATACGTTGCCAGATTAGGATTCTTATTAGGGTACTGAAATATGTGAAATTTCAACGCCTCATTTAAATTTTCAGTTGCAACAAGAAGACGATCTATATTATTATCTGCTGATAAATAGTACTTCTTACCATTATATATACATGACATATAGAACTCACCACTACCATCTTCGCAATATTCGCGATTCCAAATTAATGCAGACGTTTCCACACTATTTATATTACTGATTGACAATTTACCATTATCATCAACAGCTAAACATATATCAAAATCACCATCACCAATAGCAAATCCATCAACTACGGCTTCTACGCCAGGACCGGAAGGACCTTCAGGGGTTGAAGTAGCAGTGAATTTCAGGTTTACGGTATATACGGCATCGCTTTTAAATTCCGTAATACCGGAATTAACTACTGCACTCTTTTCTGCACCATTTTCAGTATAGGTAATTGTCAGTGGCAAATCTGCTCCTGCAGTAAATGGAGCCACCAAAAGATTCGCCACTACATTGGCAGCCTGTTCAACTGCCATATTACCTGCAAACAACGAAACAGGATTTCCACTCAATTCCACTTCACTAAATTCACCATCAGCTCTTTCAGCGTTAAAATTCTGCACATAACTGCGCAAAGTACCTTCGGACGGTACTCTCTGATTATCTATATTATCGCCTATTGAAATAGAGTGTATTTCAAAAGCCGCATCCCCTTCTTTATATGCTGTAATCTGTAGATTTGCCAATATGTGATGAAAATTTAGGTTCACAGTTCCACCACCTTTTATATATTCGGTTGCTGCATCGCCGGCCAATGCTACTATATAGTCTTTCGATGATGTATTATCAGCATTTTGCCACTGCTGAATAGCATTTATAGTTATATTTGAATAGCCATGAACCTCTACATTATTTTCATCAAATGGAGCATATGCTATAAATGAATATTTCGTTTGGGTATCCCAATACTTTTTTGGAGAATAAGTCCAAGCACTACCTGAATACTCTAATCTCTGATTTTCAAAAACCATAAACCTCTTTTCTGAATCAGATAGTTGTTCTTTATAACCATATATTCCAATACCGGAATTTTGCAAATCAGCAACCGACTTAGTTATAGATTTTGTCTTTTGTACGTGTACAGACATATCTATAGCCAATCCGCTTGCGCCATAATCCTCTTCCGGAGTACAGCTTGCAAAGAGCCCTAAAACAGGAAGCAATATTTTACAAAATCCCTTCATTCTATCTTTTCTTTGTGACCGGAAGGAGACATTCAACCCCTTCCGGCCTATTTCATCTGTCAGATATTACAATTAGTTTGCAATATCGTAGTTAACATCGTATTCTTCAACCCAGTCAAGAACTTCGGCAGAGAATTCAATGAATGATTCTTCGTACTCCTTACCAGGTTCTATTTCACCTGTTTCAGGATCCTTCTCAAGTTGACGCCAATCATCAGGAACATTATCACCATCAGTATCAACGTAAACCAGAATAACATCCTTATTTTCAGGGTTATTAGCATCACCGTCGGTAGGATTGCTATTTGTTGAATTAGGATCAACAGGAACTGTTACATTGCCACCATCCTGGTCAACATCATCAATCTTGCCATCGTTGTCACGGTCAATACCACCTTCCAGTTTACCGTCACCATCAATGTCTTCCCAAGCTACAGGATACTCTTTGGTTTCGCCTTCGTCTATCTGACCATTACCATCTTCATCTTCCCAAACGGTAATGATGTTTGGATCGTCCGGATTATAGTTAGAACCTTCGTTCTTCTCTTTATCGCCACCATTATCAGAACCATCCCAATCAACATCCCATTTACGGGTTGTCAGTTCAGGATTGATAGCCATAACGTAGTTGTACTTGTTGTTTGGCAACCATTCGTAGATAGGCAGAGCTTCAGGAGAAGATTTGCTTACGCCCTTAATGCTTGACAAACGCAGGCTCTTGCTCATTGTTACAGATGTATTGTCTTCGTAAGAGATCTTGTATGTGATGTTGATTACAGGATCCTTTTCATCTGCATCATTGTGGAAGAAGAGGGTCTGAGGCATAAGAAGCATATCAACTGCAATAGCTTGGTTTTCTTTAGTCAATGCCATTGTAGATGTTCCTACTCCCGGAAAATCGTAAGTAGTACCTTCTATTACTTCCCAAGCACCGGCAGCTTCATGATTGTTAACCCAACCTGTCTGAGTATATGAACCTTTGTTTGCAAGACGCTCTACATCAAATGTAAGAATATCAATACTGCTGATACCCTCCATATTAACATTAGGAGCAACCTTTGCATAAAAGTTCACATTACTAAGAATGTGGTTGAAGTTCATGTGAACAGTGTTAAATGGATTGGTATAATTGCGCTGTGCAATCATCAAATCCTGCTGTTCAGCAATTTCATCTTTCACTGTGTAGTTTTCTACTGATATCATTTTGGTTTCTGCATCAAATGTGTAGAGTCCCTCTGCTGCGTATGGGAAGAAACCGTAGAAATCATATTCTGATTCACTTACCCAAGGCTTTTTAGGACTGTAGGTCCATACACCTGCTTCGCTATCAGTACATTCAACCATCTGGTTGTTGAAAACAGTTTCTACTGCATCGCCTGTCTTCTGGAATCCATAGACTGCCATCTGCGCACCTACAGGGAATGACATTCCCACACCTAATGATGTACGTGTTGGGTTCTCAACAAAAGCGTTGGAGAACTCAATCAGATTTGAATACTCTTTAGTGTTTTCGTTAATTCCTTCAAGCATAGCACTCTCTGAGCAGCCTGCTACAAGCAGTGCCATACCAACTAATTGCAAACTCTTTTTCATTGTTCTTTTAATTATTATTTATATAGTTAATATTGTTTTCTTTAACCAAGGTGCGGTAGGAACTCACGCACTTCCACACCTTAGTTGCTTTGTTTATTCTTTTATTGATTCTTCTATATCAAAATTACCATCCTTACTATCCTGCCATACGTATGCATCAGCATCAAATTCAATTGCAGATGCACCTATTGTAATATACAAGTTGTTCTGATAGCCCTCATTAAACATGAGAGATTCTCCGTCAGTAGCACCAAACAGAGCCGCCAGATTGTAGTATGCATAGAAATTCTCGCTATCTATTGAATAGTTGATATATAGATATGGAGCATTTCCCTTTTCTGTTCCATCCAAACTAACAACTGCATAGGCTGCCTCTTGTGGAATTAAAAGTCCTTGATATACAAACTGATTATCGGCTGTAATAGAAAGTCCATTCGCTCCCTCATTCTGTAGAACAACAGCATTGTTGATATTGGTCCAACGACCATCTTCACTGAAAGATGCTGAATTTTTTACACCACCAATTTTCAGACTGTTTAAAGTCATTTTCTGATTATCCTCAAGACCATCGCACTTAACACCAATATTCAATCGCGAAAGTATATGCTTGAACTTAAATTCAACAAGTGCCTTAGCTGACTGTGTAGTCATATCCCTTTCTATTGCATCAGCAATCATGAAATCGGTCTCCACAGTTTTGAATGATGCAGATGCATTGGGCTTTTGAGCTTCTTCTACATTAAGAGATTTACCTGTTGCAGTAAAAGCATCAAGTTTGAATATTTTGGCATTCTCATCAAATGAAAAACCATTTTCACCTACAGGAACAGCTGCATAGAAATTATATTTTGAAGCAACCTTATCCCAGAACTTCTTTGGTGAATATGTCCATGAATCTGAATTCTCCACATAGTTTACAGACTGAGCGTTGAAAACCTTCTGATCTTCATTCGCACCGGTCTCTTCATTCTTAACGGTCTTCCAGCCATATACAGTAAAATCTGTATAGTACTGTTCCAAGCCGACAGAGTTATCGGCTTTGGTTCCAACGGCTTTCTGAGTATAAGTTGAGAAACCTATCTCAACACTCTCTTCTGCTATGCTCTCGCGAACAGAATCGCTCGAGCATGCAGTAAGAGTAGCAACAGTTGCTAATATTAATAGGCTCTTTTTCATAATTATCAGTTTCATAAAATATTACTGAACCACTAAATTACCTCCTGGTGTCTGTGTTGCCCATTCGTAAACCTGAGCATCAAAGTTGATTGCAGCAGCACCTATTGTAATATATAGGTTATTCTGCCAACCTTCATTGAATGCAAGAGGGGTTTCTGCAGTTGCACCAAAAAGACCTGCAAGGTTGTAATAATAGCTATATGACTGCTCATTTGATTCACCAGTCTTAATAGTGTACTGGATATGCAGATAAGGTGCAGCTTCCTCTGAAGTACCATCTAATTTGATTGATTCATAAGCTGCAGTTTGTGGAATAACCAAACCCTGATAAACAAACTGTTTTTTTGCATTTACAACAACTTCTGCATTATCTTCACCTTTTACAGCTGTAAGAGTTGCAGAGCCTGATGCTGTCCAACGAGCTGTTGAACCTGCTTGCGCTGCATCTTCCTCACTCTCATCAAAGCTACCGGTGTTTGCAATACCATTTACTGTAAGACTTTTCAAAGTAACTGTACCATCTGTAATAGATGTACTGATAGCAATGTTAAATCTTGACAAGATATGGTTGAATGTAAAATTAACAGCTTCTGTTGTAAAAGTAGTATGATTATCAATATCTGTTGCAATCATCAAATCTTCTGCACCAAATACTGCAGCTGCATTAGGAGCGTCAAGTGTAGCTAAAGCCAACGATTTACCTGAAGCAACAAAACCAGAAATTGTATAATACTTACCATCTTCATCAAACCCCCAACTTGCAGTCTGTGGAGCAGCTGCATAGAATGAATATTTTGATGCTGATTTATCCCAATAGCTAACTGGTGAATATTCCCACACTTTTTTGTCATCTGCTGAATTATAAGTTACCAACTGGTCTGTGAATACTTGAGTTTCAGCATTAGCTACAGTCTTAAAACCGTTAACAACGAAGTTCTGATGATATGCCTCAAGATTATTCAATGTTTCTGCAGTTGAATTGTCTGCTTTAGAAGCAACAGGCTTCTGGATATAGGTTGAGAAACCTATTTCCACTTGATCTTCAGCTATATTTTCGCGAACTGAATCACTTGCACATGCAGCAAACAATGCTGCTGTTGCCAATAATAAAAAACTCTTTTTCATAATTCTATCAATTTAATTTAGTTCTTGGTTTTGTTTAATTCGTCTCCTTAAATTTATTATGGTTCAACATCAACTTTTGGGTCTTCTGTACCAGGATTAACACAGAAGCCACAAATAGAATTAACTGTAAAGTTGATTGGATTTGCACCACCACCAATATTCAATGTATATGTAATATGTGAATCAGTACCCCATACACTTTCCAATGTTACAGGCTGGTTAATGAAAGGTTCACCTGCAATTTCATAATCAACAATAAATTTCAATTCAGCAATATTCTGAGGAATCATTATATATGTTTCACCGTAAGGAAGTGCTTCTGCACCCTTTGTAATTTCAGTTGATGTTGAAGAAACAGTCACATTACCACCTTCTAGAATTTCATCTTCCATTTTCCATTCTGAGTAATCAATTACAGTCCAAGTTTCATCTAGATTGTCAACACCGGTAACCTGGGCAAATGTTGCTTCGTTCGCATTCCAACCCTGCATAACAAGTTTATTTATTTTAACGTCATTAATAGTTGTCATAACCTTAAAATCAACTTTTGCCATCACATGATGGAATTCAAAACCTACAGGATTAGATATAGCATCTTCTGCTGCATTAACAGTTGCACCATTACGGTCAATAAGATAATCATAAGCCACAGATTCATCTGTTCCCCAAGCTACATTAGAGAAAGTAAACAGACCTGAAGTCTTATTAAATGTAATATTACTATTATAAGGTGCTGCTGCATAGAATTTATATGTAGCAACCTTATCCCAATACTGAGTACCGGTATAGCTCCAACTTGTACCGGCATCACTACTACTTACCTGAGTACCATTAGCTTCAGTTTCTTTACCAAACACCCAGAATTCATTACCACCATCTGCATTTGGTGTTTTTTTACCAAACACTGAGAAACCAGGAGTTGCTAAATCTGAAGGTGCTACAATCTCTGCCTTGGTGGTTTTGTTCAATACCTGATCAAATTTGATCTCCTGCTGGGAAATTGCATCGTTAATTTCCTCGTTCTGTGTACAAGCTGCAAAAGAAGCAGCAACTGCCAAAAGTAAAATACCTTTTTTCATAATGTTTTGTTTTTGATTGAAATTATTTAATTTATTAAACTCATTCATTTTGTGGCTATTGCCGTTAAAGTTAATCATTTTTTTATTCATAATTGTTTAGTTTTTAGTTGTTGTTAATATTTTATTAAATTGTTACGCTTGCATTATATTCATTTCCCCAATTTTCAACAGAAGCATTAAAACCGCCACCACCTGTTGTTGGATTCTGAGGTTGATCAATATATTTATCATCTATCTCATTGGCATCTACTATAATGGTAATAACACCTCCTGTTGGACGCTGATGCATCTGCTCTGTAATATCAGCTGTATAGTTGTAAACATAACCTGAACGAGTTACCAAACCTACACCAATAAAGTTTTCGTCTATAACTTCAGTAGAAGCTTTGGTACGTTCCATAAGAGGAGTTACATCAGGAAGTCCCCATGTTAGAATACGAGAAGCAAAAACTTCACAATCTGTTGTAACACCATTTGGCAGTTCCACATTCTTCAATGATTGTGTTGGCTTAACATCTTCTGATGTAACTGAAACAGATTCTGAATGAGTCCTACGTGAGAATAGTTCCACACCCTGAGACAAACCGGTTACTGTCACACCTTTACCTCCTACCAATCTTGCACCCTTTTCATCGGTGTTGTTTACAATCACAACCTGCAATAAATATATAAAGGTATAAGGCTGAAGAGTTGTTTCAATGTTATATACATTAACAATACTGCCAAGTGAATCTATCATTTGTTCGTAATCATCAGGATCTTCAGAAATCTGCATATCATCAATAAAACTACCGAACAGCTCGTCAGGTTGGTTATAATCTGAATGATAACGAGATGGCTGATCAGCATCATCTTCTGTAGCACGAGTATATACATTCATTGATGTTGAACGTGTTGTTGCCATATAATCAGAGTTCAAATCTTTCTGACCGAAAATAATATACTCTGTGTCGGCATTGTAGAACAACATATCGTACCACTGACCTGCTGTAAGTGAAACTCTACCACCTGCTCTTGTAAAGTTACGGTTAAAGCTACCTGTACGTGAAAAACTTTTTGAATCCAAGTCATAAATTGTGGCACGTATCCATTCCGGTTCAGTATAACCCAAACGGCCATGAACATCGTCGTTCCACTGATAAAGTAACTGTGATCTCCAGTCTTCACCCCAAAGCATATCCAAACGAATGTCGTTGATGTTAATTCTAATTTCAGATTGGTCAATTCTAAGGAACAGATCTTTACGTGTGCAGCTGGTAAATGTTGACACAACGAACAAAAGCAGATAGATTACCATCTGCATCTTAACCGCTTTATTTGTTCTACATTGTGTCATTTGTTTTTTGCAATCGATTACGATGCAAAGGTACTTATATATACGCGTGACGATTTTTCAACTTGGAAAAAGAAATGTTTAATTTTGTTCAGAGAAAAAATCAAAATTACACAATAGAAAAAAAGAATGATAATTTTTAAAAATAAAAGCAAATCTTTGAATACGAATTTACAATAACAATACTTATTCACCTTATTATAAGCTGTTTACACAAATCTTAATCTATTTGAAACTATTCTTAATACCTGCAAAAACAACACCACCACAATCAAACATTAAAAAATCATCATGAACAAAATTAAACCCCGCATAAAACAAAGTTCTGTTACGCAAGCGTAACAGAACCATAAATCAAAACCAACAAAATATACAAAAGAACAAATACTATCTTCTTACTTTCTCTTTAATACGTATCAAATCATAACTAATAGTGGCGCCAATTCCCGTAGGACCAAAATACCTTAAACGCCAGTTTCTTTCCACAAACTTTGTAGGATCATCAAACCAATGATAATAGTATTTACCCAAATATGGATCGCCTGCATCATATGGATCATAATAGCTCTCGTAATACCCGGCTTTTATAAAGAATTCAGCCTTCCAGCGTTTGGTCTTACCAAAAGGAATAACATATCCATATCCCAAACCTGCTCCCAAACCTTCACCTTGATAACCACTACCACCTTCAGAATCAAAGCATATATCATACAGATTTGCCATTGTATATACCGACAAATAGTGACCGGAATGATTATTAGCCTTTTTAAAATACCTGCGCGCTTCAAGCTGAGTATTCAATATTTGAAGATATTGATGTTTCTCATCCTTTTTCATCCATGGGAAGATATGCTCCAGCATAAATGACCAGCGACCATCTGCAGTTGGATACAACTCCAATTCAACATTCCACACCGGAGCCAGCCCCATATCAGGAGTAAAAAAGGAGTTATACAACATATTCGTCTTCACTGCCAATAATGGCCTTTTTATATATTGCTCTTCTATTTCATTTGGAGGATAAAAAATATTTGGTATAGAAGGTTCAAAATCATCTACCATTTTAAACCCAACCGGTTTAAATTCATTCAGCAAATGCACTATATAAATTCCGGTATTTCTAATAACAGGATAATACGTTTCAAAAAGATACTTATAAATATCGCCGACCACCGAATCAACTCCAAGTGAATTTTTCATTTTCCTTTTTGCAACATCCAAATCATCATCCACTCCATCAACAACTTCTAAAACCCTACGCTTACTATCAGCACTCATCAACGGATCGGCCAATACATAATACTTTAGATTCTCCCACGATTCTGCTACCTTTTTAATCTTAACAAGAGGCTCTAAATTTGTATATCTGAACAGAAGAGAATCATAAACCACTTGCGCTCTATGTTCAGTCAGCCACACATTTCTGTTATAAGGCCCTTCCGGAGAAGATTGAGAAATAAGATCAATTGAAAGGATATTACCTATACCAATAGAATCTACAGCCTTTGCCAACTGTTCAAATGATGCAGCATTATCCAAATATGCAAAATCCAATTTCGCATTATCCAACCTAAAATGAATATCTGCACGATAGGTATCAGCTATACCATTACGCTGCAAGGATACTGGCGATATATAGTTATATACAACGCCATTACGCACAAATTGAGAACTCTGTGCATATACTGCCTGAGAAGCCAATGCAGTAAACATCATTAGGCATACAAACTGCCTATACAAACCATATTTCATACTAAGACTATTTCAAGTTGCAAAGTTCGGTTATTTTGGAATAAACAAATATACCGAATTAAATGAAATTGTTTTCAATATATAAATAAGGTGTCAAACAAATGTTCAATTCGTAAATTTTCACACAAATCATAAAATATAAATTGCTATTTATAAAAAAAATCTGCAACTATTTTATTTTATATACAAATAATTAATAAATTTGCAACGAAAATACATTTTGATATAATTCAATAAGCAATGCTTAGTTTAACATTTACATTAATTCCGTGCATACTATGCATCATGTGGTTTATTCTATCAACCACTCGCAAGAACAAAGACTTTCACCAAAAGGCCTTTGTTGCTATTATGTTCATTTTTGCGCTCTATTTTTATATTTCCGCAAGCTACACGTCACCATTGACAAACTATCAACATCTGGTTATAATGGACACCATATCAAAGCTAATTTTACCTCTGTTATTCCCTATCAGCTATTCCTACTTCAGAAAAACATTAAAGATTGAAAGGAAAAATGCAATAGAATTAATCCTTTACATACCGGCTATTATCATAGGTACAATTGCTGTATTCTCCATATTTTACTTAGGGTTTGAAAATATGCAAGAGTATATAATTGCAAAAGAGTTGGAACATACCAGTTTTCCAAAAGGATTTGAAACTCCGGAATACAGGAATTATTACATTTTTTGCACACAAGTATTCAACATTATTGTAATACTAAGCGCCCTAATTCTAACCACATACATATCGGTCAGACTATTTCAGCGTAACAAAGGCAAGAGAGGAAGATACTATCTATTTATACGAAAAAGTGTAGATAGAACTACCATAATAGGCGTAATGATGATTATAATCTGCATACTATCGGCAATGCGCTGTCATATGGGACGCTTCTTCCTTATTGAGAACAACACACTTACCACAATAATGTTCTTTATTCAGGCAATTGCTGTGTTTATATGGGGATTTATAGAATTGTTTTTTGTGGAAGAGATTATTCCACTTAAATCACTGATTAATCCTGTGAAACAGATTTACGATTCTGCACCACAGAATTTAAGTTCTGAAGATATTGCAGACTTGCTTTCATCAGAATCTTCTGAATCCATAAACTTCTATCAGCATATTAACCAGAGGTTTATTGAACTCATGGACAACGACCGCATGTATCTTACCCCCGGTTTATCGGTTGATGCGGTTGCAAAAGAGATTGGAACAAACAGAGCTTATATTTCAAGATTACTGAATCGTACATACAATTCCACATTTCCGGAATTCATCAACGGTAAAAGAATAAAGTATGCAAAGCAACTGCTTCAAGACGAACCGGAAGCTGTACTTGAATATATAGCTTTAAAAAGTGGATTCTCAACCACTTCGCAATTCACAAGAAAGTTCAAGGAGATGACCGGCCAATCGCCACGTCAATGGCAAAAATCCAACAAGAAAAATATCAGGGCATTATGATAGAAACAATTATACTTTTGGCACCAAGCATATTCTGCCTTATATGGGGTTTGATAAACGTCATGAGCAGTGCAAGAACATATCGCTACTGGATTTTCAGTTTACTTATGTTCACAGCTACCCTATACCTTTATTCGGAGACATTTCTATATGCAGGTTTGGACAGCAAAACTGCACTTATGATTTCTGATTTTGTATATAGATTTGCAGCTCTTGCATTACCTTCTGTTATTATGCTATATGCCAGAAGAGTAGCTTTTCACAAATATCATTCAAACTGGATTACAGCCCTATTAATTACCGGCATTGTCATTGTAACACTAATAGTATATACTGCAAGCATAATTGGAGTAGATAACTGTGTTAAGTTTTATAGTGACAAGAGACTTAATATAGAGTATCCTATATACAATACAAGTATATACAAGATTCACTATTTCTTCACAATGCCCCTATACAAGATTTATGCAAACACAATGTATGTATGCTCCATTATTTACATAGTTTTTTGTTTATACAAAAGAGAGGTAAAATGGCAAATGATTTGGAAATTCCTGAATAACGAAAAGATGGAAAGGCATAACTTGCAGTTGCTTTTTACAATTGTATTCACTCTATTCATCTATGCCAGATTTCTGCTGAAGAAGTCATTTTTGGTCGATTATTCGATTGCTTCCTGTACCGTATCGTTAATTCTATGCATTGTAATCCTTATAGTGGGATACGTAGAGATATTTGTCAAGATGCCAATGATACAAGCTACATCTATATTACATCCAATAGAGGTCATAACAGTTCCCGAGCCTATACACGAATCTACTGAAAAAAGACTGGAAGTAGATTTATCTATAAGCAAAAAATTCCTGGACAACCAAAGCAGACTTAATGAAATGTTTATCGACTTAATGGAAAACAAACACCTTTACACAGAAAAAGGTCTATCTCTTGACGATGTAGCTAAAGCCATGCAGACAAACAAAACATACATATCGTTATTGGTTAATAACGTTTATAAGAAGAGTTTTCCCGACTACATAAATTCCAAGCGAGTAGAGTTTGCAAAACAGCTTCTGAAAGAGACTAAAGGAAGTATGAAGATGGAAGAAATTGCCGACAAAAGCGGTTTTCAATCAACATCTCAATTAGCAAGAAAAGTCAGGGAAATAGAAGGATTAACACTTCGCGAATGGCTAACCATTTCTAACCAAATTAAAAACTGAGGCGAGAAGAGATAATTCAACCCGCCTCAGTTATATATTATTTATCGACAATCAAAGTCCCATTGTGCCTAACATAGCACCGGCATAACGACGTCCCAGTTCTCTGACACCTTTTACATTAAAGTGCAAACGGTCTCTACCTGCCTGACAACCATAAGCAGGAACAACAATTGCTTGAGGTAATGTTTCCGGCAGTTTCTGAATTACGTTATTATGACCTGCGCAAACACCTTTCTGATCGGCAGAAACAACTTCGCCTGCCAATAGAGGAATAGAACCAGCCTCTAATCCAAGGTCAGCAAGAATATCATCATATACCTTCTTTACATTTGCAGGCCAGTTCTCATCATTGGTATTTGATTCACCCTGATGTAACAAAATGCCCTTAATAACGCCATCCTGTTGAGCTTTCTTACACAATTCAATTAATCGGTTATATGGATTTCCACCATATTCGTTTGCAATATTTTTCATCCAGTCCGCTGCCGATGCAGTATATGCTTCACATTTATCTTTATCAAACATATCTATGGAACAACCTGCTACAGCAACCATAACAACACCCACCTTTACATCTTCCGGCAAATTCTGAATCATAGTGCGACCAAAATAATCGGCAGGAGTCAGACCTGTATGACAACGTGCCAATGGTGGAACTGCAGTACGCCATTCACCCATCTTGTTATCACCACAATCAACCGATTGCATAGTTAGGAAACGAGGGCTTACATTCTCTAAATCTTGAGCCTCCGGTCTAGGATTTCCCTCCATATTAGACTGTCCTATACAGATGTAAATGTGGAAATTTGGATCCGGTTGCGCCATAAGTTTTATTGGGGCAAAAATCAATGCAGCCAATAAAAGAAGTGATAATTTCTTCATTTGTTATTACTTTTAGTTATTTATAACGCAATTTTCGTAATAAAAACGGATTTCTGCAAGAAAATAGGCACCTTTCAATTAATTTTGTCAAAAAATTGAACTGATTTATGGGTAAACTAACTACAAAGGCTAATAACGCATTCTTATTAGGCGGTCTTATTATGATGGTAATGGTACTCCTAATAGTCTTTATTTTTATCTTATGGGCTTTCCGTATAGACCGTAAAATGAATATTGGAGAATCTTTTCACGAAAGATATGAATTCGTATTGGACGAAAGCACTCTTAATAAGCCATTGCAGATGTATGTAAATGACAGTCTGATTTTTAGTGGCACACCGGCAACAGTATTTACACTGAATATTGACAGATTTGCCATCGAAAGTACACTACTTGTAGTAGATGGCGAAACTGATATGGTTAGCCTTATAGAATTATCAGAAGAGGGCGAAAAACTGATAATAAGCAAAGAGGGTACAGAGTATATAGGTACTAATCCTTAATACCCTGCAAAATACCATTGTAAACTGTTGGGGCATCCAAAACGGTGATTGCCAAATTCAGGCACTTATCATCTTGTAGGCTATGATATATACCACCACGCTGGTAATAATATCGAGTGGCTATTTCTACCGCCAACAGATGCTTTAGCTCCTTACGAAACACCTCTAAATCCTGATTCAGATTATATTGAAGTTTTTGTGCCAAAGAACTGAATTCATCAGCTGCTTTATCGGCAAGTCCCTCAAGTCGAGCCATATCTTCAAGCATTTTCAATGCTTTACTGCTATTGCTTTCAAATTTGAAATCTGAATGATGAATGAAATCAACAAATTCATCAAAAAGAGAATCTGAAACCTCAAATTCTTCCATTGGAGCTATTGATGGATTCTGCACACAGAAATTATTAATAAAATCAAAAAGTACTACATCGGTTGTAATACGATACATAATATCCGGCATGGTATCTAATTTGCAGACTGTATCGGGATAGATTCCTCCATCGGCTTTAACCGGTCTGCCTGCAGCAGTATAGAACTGCGTTTGCAACGTATCGGCATCCTGTTTTTTATCTGAACCATTTCTACGTGCAGCATAATCCACTTTCTGAATACAACGACCACTTGGTATATAATATTTAGATGTAGTCAGTTTCAATGTACTATTGTATGGAAGAGGACGAGTACTCTGCACCAATCCTTTACCGAATGTTCGGTTTCCAACTATCACTGCACGGTCCAAATCCTGCAATGCACCAGAAACAATTTCTGATGCCGATGCCGATTGTTCATCCACCATTACAACCAGAGGAAGTTCCGGAAGAATAGGCGAACGGTTTGTAGAATATGTTCGCGATGATTGCGGTGCTCTACCTTTTGTTTCTACCACCTTTGTTCCTTTTGGTACAAATAACCCAACTATCTCAACCGCTTCAGTCAGCAGGCCGCCCCCATTACCACGCAAATCTAAAATCAGGCCTTTGGCATCTTTAGATAGAAGTTCCTCTATTGCTCTTCTAACATCCTTGGCACAACCATCTGTAAAACTCTCCAATAAAATGTAACCATACTTATCTATCATTCCATAATATGGAACAGAAGGCAAAGCAATAACACTTCGTACCACCTCTATATTAATAGAATCGGCAATTCCGGGACGACTAACTGTTATTTGTAACTTTGTATCCGGCTCACCACGCAATTTGTCACTTACTTCTGCATTGGTTTTACCTTGCATATCTTCTCCATCTATACGCAATATAAGGTCACCGGCTTTCAATCCATATTTGGCTGCCGGCATTCCTTCGTACGGTTCCTCTATAGCAATAAGATTCTTTTCCGGATACTGTCTTATAATGGCACCAATACCTGCATATTTTCCTGTTGTCATCATCTTCAAATCGGTCTCTTCCTGTTCAGAATAGAATTCAGTATATGGATCCAAAGAAGAAAGCATTGCATCTATACCCTTATTTACTGCCTTCTCTAAATCGACCGTATCCACATAGAGCATATTCAACTCCCTTAATATGGAGTGAAATATATCTGAACTTTTAGATGCTTGAAATCTCTGATCGGACTGTTTGGCAGCTGTCAAAGTAACCAAAGCCGACAATAACAACACTACTATCAATGATATTTTACTACGTTTCATATTCAATTTTCATTATACAACTGCGAAGTTATGATATTTTTTGTCTGAAATGCGTTTTTTTTTGAAAAAGCTATTGCATATTAAAAAAAAGGCGGTAAATTTGCACCGCAATTGAGCAGTAAAGATGCTTAAGCAAACATTCTTCCTTAGCTCAGTCGGTTAGAGCATCTGACTGTTAATCAGAGGGTC
>CALFTK010000025.1 GCA_937916465.1 uncultured Bacteroidales bacterium | reverse complement strand
GCGAGCTGGGTTCAGAACGTCGTGAGACAGTTCGGTCTCTATCTATCGTGGGCGTTGGAAATTTGCGTGGATCTGACATTAGTACGAGAGGACCGTGTTGGACAGACCTCCGGTTTACCAGTTGTGCCGCCAGGTGCATTGCTGGGTATCCGCGTCTGGATCGGATAAGCGCTGAATGCATCTAAGTGCGAAGCCGGCCGCAAGATTAGATTTCCTTTGAGGGTCGTTGTAGACTACGACGTTGATAGGCTGCAGGTGTAAAGGTGGTGACATCAAAGCCGAGCAGTACTAATTGCCCGAACTTTTCCTTGTGTTTATCTTTTTCGATGGATATATTCTTATTATTTACTTATAGGTTTTGGTTTATTTATCGTTTTGTATTAAATTGTCGAGATATTCAGGTGGTTATAGCAACGGGGTTCCACCTCTTCCCATTCCGAACAGAGAAGTTAAGCCCGTTCACGCCGATGGTACTGCGCAAGTGGGAGAGTAGGTAGCCGCCGTCTTTATAAAGAGCTTTTGGTGTTTAACCAGAGGCTCTTTTTTTTTGTATACATGCGCAGTACAGTTTTGGATTTAGACAGCAATCCACCGGCGGTCCTCCCCACCTTCGTGGGTCCCCTCCCTTTTCGGGAGCCAATGCCGCCTTGTGTCTTCTGTCCTAAATCCAAAAATCTATTATTCCTACTAAATTTTTTCAAAACCATCGTTACAAAAAAATACCTACTATTTCAAAACCTATTTATGGCTCTTTATAAAGACGTCGGGAAGTGGTATAGTGGAGTGGTGCTTCAGGACAAGCTGTGAGAAGCTGCTTCGTTCTCCTTCAGACCTAAAACGTAGAACTCGACCTTTTAGCCACCTTACGGTGTCTAACGTGTCTCAGACATGCTACGTTTTTTTACGGTCTTCCGGTTCTCTGCGCTGTTTCGCTTCTCACAGATAGTCCTTCAGTTTCCACTACTATTAGGGTATTTCTTTGAGTCAATGTCGCCTTGTGGCTTCTGTCCTAAATCCAAAAGTCTATTGTTGTTACTTTAGGTTTTCAAAATCATCCTTATTAAATAAAATGCTTACTATTACTAAATCTTATAGCGTAAGCTCTTCATAAAGACGTCGGGAAGTGGTATAGTGGAGTTTAAGGATATAGCTGTTTAGTAATAGGGTGTATTTGTTTCGGTTCCGCCAAAACAAGTTTTGGCTTCTTCCCCCCTCGTAGTCTCTTTCGTTCCTACGAGGTACCCGCTCACGAGTCGCGGGCGACCACGCCTCACAAATACACCCTATTACTGTCTTGTAATTGTAGCGCTGTTTCGCTTCTCACAGATAGTCCTTCAGCTTCCACTACTATTAGGGTATTTACTTTGAGTCAATTTTGCCTTGTTTCTTATGCTCTAAATCCAGACGTTTGTTTATTATATAATATCCGTAAATGAATTCTATCTTCTGTTTTCTATTTATATCCAAATGTTCGTTTTAGATGTTTATTTAGGTATGATTTGTTGAGAAAAATTACTTGTTTAGTGCGTTGTCAAAAAAATATATGTGGCTATTTTTTAATTATTTCTTGCTTATTTTAGGATTTAATTATACTTTTGCGTTGAACGAAAGTCTGTAACACGCCAAACGACGTGGCAGGCTTTCGTTGTTTTTATTTGTGGCTATTTACAACTAATTAATGCATTGGAATAGTATATGCTATAGTTAGAATTTGATTGTTCTTTTGTTGATAAATTTGATAATTATAAATAATCAATATAGAACTTTAATCTACATTTACATGAAACACACAAGCAACTTGACTCAATATATACATAAGTTGTATGGTCACAATTGTTAATACAACCAAATAGATATAGTGTTTTACTAGTTATAGGAACATTAGAGGACACACAGATTGCGGATTGGTAGAGAAAAAAACTAATCCGCAATATTTTTTTAGAATTGTTTCTATAGTTCAATAGTGGTCAAAAAGCAATAAATTATGTCAGTAAAAATAGGAATATTGCTTTATTCTTTGTTACTTTGTATGGTGAAATAGAATGTAATAATTAAAATATAAATATATGAATAATAAGATTCAAGAACTAACCGATATTATTTATAATGAAGGTGTAGTTAAGGGACAGGCGGAAGCAGAAAAGGTGTTGGCTGATGCAAAAGCTCAAGCTGAACAGATTCTGGCTGATGCAAAGGCACAGGCCAATTCAATAGTAGAGGCTGCAAAAAAAAGTGCTGCTGAAATGTCTGAGAATACAACAAAAGAGTTGAAATTATATGCATCTCAGGCTTTAAATGCTTTGAAATCTGAAGTTGCATCTGTAGTAACAGATACAATTGTTAAGGAGGAGGTTTCAGGTTTTGTTTCACAGAAAGATTATCTGAATCAGTTTATTGTTCAGTTGGCTTCTAAATGGGCTGAAAATGAGCAGATTGTTATTTCTGTTGCCGATGCAGAAGAGTTGAAGAAGTACTTTATGTCTAAAGCAAAGGAACTTCTTGATAAGGGTGTAGAAATTAAACAGGTTAATGGTTTAGATACACTATTCTCTGTATCGCCTGCCGATGGTTCTTACAAGATGAATTTTGGTGAAGATGAATTTGAAAATTACTTCAAATCATTCTTGCGTCCGCAAATAGTAGAAACTCTTTTTTAATTTAAATGTCGATGAATTATTACTATCTGGTAGCCGGTTTAGCTGATATTTCATTTGACAATGAAAAAAGCAGTTATTCTGTCAGTGCTTTCAGGGAAGAGATATATCCCTCTTTAACTGAAAAGGACAGACGGTTAGTAGATCTTATTTTTCAGCAGTACGACCAACGTAATTTGTTGGCTTTACTTAGAGCAACCGACACCAATCTATCCACAGAATCTATTTTAGCAAATGCTTCGCTATGTAACAACAATGGTTTGTTACAGGTGGAACAGTTGGCTGAACTGATAATGGCTGCAAAGCAGGGCGACAAAGCTCCATTTGAATGTCCTGAATATCTGTATATTTTTTTACAACAGTATTTCAGTACAGAGAATTCAGCGACTTCTCTTTTAGAGGATAAATTACAGGCTCTGTTTTATGAATATGCCACTAAGGTAGATAACAAATTTATTGCTACTTGGTATCAGTATAATTTGGATGTAAAGAATATAATTACTGCATACACTGCAAGGAAATATTCTCTTGATGTAACAAATTATATAGTAGGTGGTGGTGATGTGGCAGATGCACTAAAGACATCGGGCGCACGCGATTGGGGACTCTCGTTTGCAATAGGTTATTTGGATAGCTTGATGGCTATTCTGGAAGATAGCGATTTGGCAAGCAGAGAGAGAAAAATAGATCTGTTAAAATGGAATTGGTTGGAAGAGAATAGCTTTTTCAACTATTTCTCCATTGAGAAACTGTTTGTATTTGTAGAAAAATTATTGATGGTGGAAAGATGGGCAGTTCTTGATAAAGAAAAAGGACAGCAGTTGTTCCGTACACTTATCGGTAATTTGAAGAGTGAGGTAACTGTACCTACTGAATAAGATAATAACTAAAACAAAATAATAGATGGCAACAAAAGGTATTGTAAGTGGTGTCATTGCCAATATGGTGACATTGAAGGTTGATGGCCCTGTTGCTCAGAATGAAATCTGTTTTATTGAAACCGGCGGCGATAAGTTAATGGCCGAGGTTATTAAGGTGGTTGGAGACAACGTATATGTGCAGGTGTTTGAAAGCACTCGTGGACTGATGGTTGGTGCAACAGCAGAATTTACTGAGCATATGCTGGAGGTTACACTGGGTCCCGGTATGTTATCACATAACTATGACGGACTACAGAATGACTTGGATAAGATGACAGGTGTATTCCTAAAACGTGGAGAATATACTTATCCTCTTGATAATGATAGATTGTGGCATTTTATTCCGCTTGCAAAGGTAGGCGATCAGGTAAAAGCGTCAGATTGGTTGGGTGAAGTAGAAGAGAACTTCCAAAAGCTGAAGATTATGACTCCTTTCCAAATGGAAGGAACATATACTATCAAGAGTATAGTAGCCGAAGGTGATTACAGAATTATAGATACTGTAGCTGTTCTGGAAAATGCAAAAGGTGAGCAGTTAGAAGTAAATATGATACAGAAATGGCCTGTTAAATTGGCTATGACAAATTATCAGGAGAAACCACGTCCATTTAAACTATTGGAGACTGGTGTTCGTTCTATTGATACACTGAATCCTATAGTAGAAGGTGGTACAGGATTTATTCCAGGTCCTTTCGGTACAGGTAAGACTGTGCTACAGCATGCTATATCAAAACAGGCAGAAGCTGATATTGTTATTATAGCAGCTTGTGGTGAACGTGCAAACGAGGTTGTGGAAATCTTTACCGAATTCCCTGAATTGGATGACCCACATACAGGAAGAAAGTTGATGGAGAGAACCATCATCATAGCTAATACATCTAACATGCCTGTAGCTGCTCGTGAAGCATCTGTATATACTGCAATGTCTATAGCTGAGTATTATCGTTCAATGGGTTTGCGAGTTCTGCTTATGGCCGATTCAACCAGCCGTTGGGCGCAGGCTTTGCGTGAGATGTCTAACCGTATGGAGGAACTTCCCGGTCCGGATGCATTCCCAATGGATATATCATCTATCATTGCAAACTTCTACGGTCGTGCAGGTTATGTAGTACTTAACAATGGTCAGCCTGGTTCAATTACTTTCATAGGTACAGTATCGCCGGCAGGTGGTAACTTGAAGGAACCTGTAACAGAAAATACTAAAAAGGTAGCTCGTTGTTTCTATGCTCTTGAACAGGAGCGTGCTGATAAGAAACGTTATCCAGCTATCAACCCAATTGATTCATATTCCAAGTACATTGAGTATCCTGAATTTGATGAATATATAAGCAAGCAGATTAACGGAGAGTGGTTGGAAAAGGTTAATGAACTTAAAACCCGTCTGTTAAGAGGTAAGGAAATATCGGAACAGATCAATATCTTGGGTGACGATGGTGTTCCTGTAGATTATCACGTTACATTCTGGAAGGCTGAACTTATAGACTTTATCATTCTGCAGCAGGATGCATTCGATGAAATTGATGCAGTAACTCCTATTGTAAGACAGGAGGCTATAGTAAACAGAGTAATAGATATTTGTCATTCCGATTTTGAATTTGAAACATTCCAGCAAGTAATTGATTTCTTCAAGAAGATTATCAATATCTGCAAACAGATGAACTATTCAGAATTTGAATCGGAGAAGTATCGTAAGTACGAAGAGGAACTTGATAAGTTGATTTCAGAGCGTAAAAAAGCATAAATAAAGAGTTATGACTACGAAAGCATTTCAAAAAATATATACAAAGATTAGCCAGATAACTAAGGCAACCTGTTCTCTTAAAGCAACAGGTGTAGGTTATGACGAATTGGCTATTATTGACGGAAGATTGGCTCAGGTAGTTAAGATTTCCGGCGATGAAGTTACGCTTCAGGTATTCCAGGGTACAAACGGTATTCCTACCGATGCCGAAGTGGTATTTATGGGTAAAGCTCCATCTTTGAAGGTAAGCGAACAACTGTCAGGACGTTTCTTCAACGCATACGGTAATCCTATTGATGGTGGTCCGGAAATTGAAGGTAGAGAAGTAGAGATAGGTGGCCCTTCTGTAAATCCTGTACGTAGAAAACAGCCATCGGAACTTATTGCAACAGGTATAGCAGGTATCGACTTGAACAATACATTGGTATCTGGTCAGAAGATTCCTTTCTTTGCAGATCCAGACCAGCCATTTAACCAGGTTATGGCTACTGTAGCTCTGCGTGCAAAGGCAGATAAGATTATTTTGGGCGGTATGGGTATGACAAACGATGACTATCTATACTTTAAGAATGTCTTTTCAAATGCAGGTGCGTTAGACCGTATTATCTGTTTTATGAATACTACAGAAGACCCTGCTGTAGAGCGTCTTCTTATTCCTGATATGTCACTTACTGCAGCAGAATATTTTGCAGTTGAAAAGAATGAAAAGGTGTTGGTTTTGTTGAGCGATATGACTTCATACGCCGATGCTCTGGCTATTGTATCTAACCGTATGGACCAGATTCCATCAAAGGACTCAATGCCGGGTTCACTCTATTCCGATTTGGCAAAGATTTATGAAAAGGCCGTTCAGTTCCCATCGGGTGGTTCTATCACAATTATAGCTGTAACAACATTGTCAGGCGGTGATATTACTCACGCTGTACCTGATAATACCGGTTATATTACAGAAGGTCAGTTGTTCCTGCGTAGAGATAGTGATATAGGTAAGGTTATTGTTGACCCATTCCGTTCACTGTCACGTTTGAAACAGTTGGTTAACGGTAAGAAGACAAGAAAAGACCATCCTCAGGTTATGAATGCTGCAGTACGTCTATATTCAGATGCTGCAAATGCAAAGACCAAGTTGGAGAATGGTTTTGATTTGACCGATTACGATGAACGTACATTGAATTTTGCTAAAGACTATTCAAACCAGCTTTTGGCAATTGATGTGAATTTAGATACAACAGAAATGCTTGATGTAGCATGGAAGTTGTTTGCAACATATTTCCAACCGGAAGAGGTAAATATCAAGGCTGAATTGGTAGAGAACTATTGGCCCAAAGCATAAGAATTCTGTATGGCAATAAAGTTTCAATATAATAAAACATCGCTTCAGCAACTGGAGAAACAGTTGAAGGTGCGCGTAAGAACTCTTCCTATCATAAAGAGTAAGGAGAGTGCGTTGCGTGTAGAGGTAAAGCGTTGTAAAGAAGAACTGGCCACACTGGAAGCAGAACTTGAGAACAGTATTTCGCAATATGATTCAATGTTTGCTCTTTGGAACGAATTCAATACATCTTTGGTAAGTATAAAAGATGTAAAGATGGATGTAAAGAAGATAGCAGGCACCAGAATCCCAATTTTAGAAGATGTTGTGTTCGATATCAAGGAGTTCAGTCTGTTTGATTCTCCGGGGTGGTATTACGATGGAATAAGCATCTTACAGAGTTTGGCAAAGGCAGCTATTCTGTGTGAATTTACAGAGGCTAAGCTTAATTTGCTTGAGAAGGCCAGGAAGAAGACTACTCAGAAAGTGAATCTTTTTGAGAAGGTACAGATTCCGGGTTATGAAGATGCAATACGTAAAATTAAGCGTTTTATGGAGGACGAAGAGAACCTGTCTAAATCTAGTCAGAAGATTCTTAAATCGTTGCTTGAAAAACGTGCAGAACAAGAAGATAAGGAGGCATAGCTATGATTACAAAGATGAAAAAAATATCCTTTTTGGCATTCCATAAAGGCTACGAAGAGTTCTTGGAACATCTGCGTAATCTGGGTATAGTACATGTAGTTGAAAAACAAGAGGGTGTACTATCCGACGAATCTCTTCAAGAGAGCGTGAGGCTTATGCAGCGTTATCAGAATGCAATGGACGAACTGCAAAAACTTGCAGATAAGCAGGTAAAAGCAGGTGCGGAAAGAAAATCGGCAGAAGAGATACTTGCTGTTTACGAAAAGTATGTTGCTAATAAGCAAGTACTAGAGCAGAAACTGCAATCTCTAAACAGAGATGCACAGCAGTTGCAGGTATGGGGCGATTTTTCTGGTGAGTCTATACAACGTTTGAATAGAGCAGGGTATGCAATAAAATTCTTTACATCTCCTTTGAAATCTTTCAAACAGGAGTGGGTAGATGAATACAATGCTATAGAGATATATTCTGACAAGCAAAAAATCTGCTTTGTAACTATCACTCCGCTAAACAAAGTGGTGGATATTGATGCAGAATTGTGTCAGTTACCGGAATCTTCGTTAAGCGAAATAGAGAGTGAAACTGCAAAAGTGGAACAACTGCTTAAGGAGAATCTGCAAACAGCACAGAGTGTTGCCGGATATGCAGAAGAGGTGTTATCTGACGCTAAAGTTGCATTAGATAGCAGTATAAACTTTGGTAAGGTGAAACTATCAGGTGAATCGGTAGTTGCAGACAAACTCATTCTGTTAGAAGGTTGGGTACCGGCAGAGAAAGTGGATTCAGTAAGTTCAGAGCTAAAGAATCTACAGGTATTGTTCGATATAGAAGATCCAACACCGGAAGATAATATTCCTATTCAGCTAAAGAACAATAAGTTTGCAAAGTTGTTTGAGCCATTGACCAAACTTTATATGTTGCCAACATATCAGGAATTGGATTTGACACTCTTCTTTGCACCATTCTTTATGTTGTTCTTTGGACTATGTTTGGGAGATATGGGTTACGGGTTGCTGATGATTGTGGGATTACCAATCTTTACCAAACTATTTCAGCTTATCAATCCAAACTTCTCAAAATGGTTGGTTGTGCTGTTTGGCGCAAGTACTATTTTGTGCGGTACACTATCTGGTTCGTTCTTTGGGTTCAGTATCTACGATATAGATATACCGTTTATTCAGAATATGAAAGAGTTGCTCTATACCGATAACTCAACTATGTTTACAGTATCGCTGTGCATAGGTGTGGTACAGATACTCTTTGGTATGATAATAAAGGCGGTAAATCTTACTATTCAATGCGGATTTAAGAATGCTATCAGTACTATAGGATGGATAGTGTTGTTACTTACTGTAATTGTGGCAGTACTGCTGAAAGTAGATTTCAGTAATCCTATCGTAATTGCGCTGTTAGCAATATCAGGTATAGGCATTTTCCTACTGAACAGTCCTGGCAAAAACCCTCTGCTGAACATAGGTTTAGGTCTGTGGGACACCTATAACATGGCTACCGGACTATTGGGTGATGTACTTTCATACGTACGTCTGTTTGCGCTTGGATTATCAGGTGGTATATTGGCAAACGTATTTAACAGTATGGCAGTTGGTATGAGCCCGGATATTCCTATTGTAGGATTTATAGTAACAGCACTGATTTTTGCTATAGGTCACGCTTTGAATATCTTTATGAATATTCTTGGTGCAATAGTACACCCTATGCGTCTTACTTTTGTGGAGTTCTTTAAGAATGCCGGATACGAAGGTGGAGGTGTAGAATACAAACCATTTTCAAAATAATTTTGAGTATTAACAAATAACAATTAAATAAACAATTATGTCAAATTTACTTTTAGCCTATATTGGCGTGGCCTTAATGATTGGCCTTTCAGGTATTGGTAGTGCATACGGTGTTACCATTTCAGGTAATGCAGCAGTTGGCGCACTTAAAAAAGTTGATAAGTTTGGTAACTTTATCGTATTGACAGCTCTTCCTGGTACACAGGGTCTGTACGGTTTTGCAGGTTACTTTATCTTTGCCAATATGTTTGGTGTGTTGACAGACAGTATCACTACATTGCAAGCTTGTTCTGTATTTGGTGGTGGTTTGGCTCTTGGTTTGGTAGGTCTGTTTTCAGCTATCCGTCAGGGTCAGGTTTGTGCAAACGGTATTGCCGGTATAGCACAGGGCCACGATGTATTCAGTAAGACTCTTATTCTGGCAGTATTCCCGGAACTTTATGCTATTGTAGCATTGGCAGGTGTCTTCCTGATGGGTTCTGCACTCTAATTTTAATACTTTAATAGGGCAGGCAGCAGCACTTTAGTGTTTCTGCCTGTTTTTGTATCTATTTGATATTGTTGTATTTAGCGAGCGTAACAAATTGTTACGCTCGCTTTTTGATTTTTCAAAGATTTTTTTATTTTACTTTGCAGTGTTAATTTAATTTAATTGTTCAATCCTAGATTCAACTTTTAATTGCAACTATAGCAAATTATTTTTACGTTTGTATAAACTAAATTATAATGCATTATGAGAAAGGTCTTGTTGTTATCACAGATTATGATGTTTTGGTGTGCAATTACTTGTGTGGCACAGCAGAATCTATTTACATGGGTAGATGAAAATGTAGTTGCTAATAGCAATTATATAGTGTATAATCAACAGCCAACAGGTAGCAGGTTAGCACATATTTTAAGTAAGACCAAAGTTCTACATACATTACCTGTTTCTTCTGCGAATAATGAATATGAATGTGATATACTGATTGTTGGTACACAAGGTATAGAAGAAGATGGTTCCCATTGCTATAATCAATTTGATATTAAAAGTAAATCAGGTTCATTAATTTTTAGAAGACGTGGCATAGGTCCATTAACCAAAACTTTTCATTTGAGCTGTGATTATAATGACGTTAACTATTTTAGAAAGATAGACTTGAATAATGATAGTTACGCTTTATTCTTTACAGGTTGGTGTTCTGGTATTGATGATGATTTAGGTGAAATGGTTATTGTTGTTGTAAGCAAGAATGTGGCAACTCTTGTCTATGATGGTCCTGCTGCAGCAATTACACCTACCAATTTCAATTCAAGTTCCTTTACTATGGATTTTGTTACTGACGGTACCGGTTTGAAAGATATTGAAACAGGACTGCTTGACATCACTCCCGAAAAGTTAGTAGGTAAGACTAAATACAGGATATATAAAGATGGCGATGTGTTGAAGATTGTAAGCTGGATAACCGGCAATGGTCCCGCACTTCCTTGATAATTGTTTAATGGAGGAGTGAAGTGAACTGTAGGTGATACGATAAAGACAACATATACAAATTTAATGGTTATTGATGGCTGTTGGAGGGGTGTTTTGCTCCTAACAAAAAAACAAACAGATAACTGTTAAAAAAACGATATTATTAAAATAATATTATAGGTTTTGTTAAACAATAAGTTTTATGAGGATTATAATAGTTAAGTGTATTACACTGATTGTGATGTTAGTGCCCATTTCCTCTATTCATGCTCAGAGCACAACATATAGCACAACATATATTGATTTGGGTTTTTTAGCCATTGATGGCTCAGTCTCATGTTCTAACTACGAATCTGATATAACTATGGCTGGTGTTATATTAGATGGCTATAGAAATAGATTCAATCTAAAATCCAATGATATAGATTTTTCTGGATGTAAAATTATTAGTGATAGATGCTTCATTAATGATGTTAGTTTGGATACTATAATAATACCGGAAGGAGTTGAAGAGATTTGTAACGAAGCTTTTTTTGGTTGTTCATCCCTAAAGTATGTTCATATTCCTGCTACAGTAAAAAAGATAGGTTTGCGCGTTTTTGCCCATTGTAACGCTTTATCAACAATTGTTGTAGATCCCGATAATCCAGTTTATGATTCCAGAGACAACTGTAATGCAATAATAGAGAAGTCAACAGGCAGATTGGTTGCCGGTTGTCAATCCACTATAATACCGTATGGAGTAAAATATATTGGCAATAGTGCATTTTACTCAGTAAGGAAATTAAAAACAATAAAGTTACCGGAAAGTGTTGAATATATTGATTACTATGCTTTTGAAGGATGTAAGATGCTGAGAAAAGTTGTATTCTCAGAAACATTAAATTATATAGGACATAATGCATTTAGCCAATGTGTTTCTCTAAAACGTATAACTCTACCTAAAAATATTACATATACAGGTTATTCAACATTTGCAGGATGCATTAATCTTAAAAAGGTTAAATTATCAAATATAGAATTAATCAATTCTAATATGTTTGCGGATTGTACTTCTTTGAAAAAGATAACTATTCCGGCTACAGTAAATACAATTGGAAATCTTGCTTTTATGGATTGTCCTAGTCTAAAAACAATTAAGATTAATAACCCTAATGTATGTATTGAAGATGCGGCATTTCAATTTGGTAGTGATGTTAAAATTATTAAAGCGAAATAACAAGTGTAAGTTGAATTCACCAATTATTTTTACGTTTGTATAAACTAAATTATAATGCA
>CALFTK010000024.1 GCA_937916465.1 uncultured Bacteroidales bacterium | reverse complement strand
TAAACATTCAATTGTTCCGACTTCTGAGGAATAAGTTCGCGGAATAAGGCAAGGTTTTCGGGAGTAACCCGAAAGGTTTTGAGTAACTCAAAACATACCTTGCTGTGTTCGGAAGAACACAAGCCTTTTGAGCATCCGAAAATATTTCGAGCGCCTCAAAAGACATCTTGCTGTGTAATGAGACTCACCTAAGTAAGAAATGAAATTTACAACTGATTGCTCTTTAAACTATTCCATCAATTCATTCACAATATCGCTTACCTTGTAGCGATGCTTGATGAATTCTTCCAAATGGTTATTTTCCCCGTTTCGCGCTCACTTTCGTTTCTTTGTTGTAGCTTTGCTGAATATAAAAGCGATGAAATATTATAATAATACGTATCAATTTGTAGAACGAAACTTAAAATGAAGAACTTATTTGCATTATTAATTTGTTGTTTTATAATGTCTTCCTGCAATGATAGGCATTGTTTGTTTAGCGTTAATAATTTGTATTATGATAGTTTTCCTGTAGATACAGCGATTACTCCGGATTTTGCCTTTTCTCCTGAATTATCAGGTTCGTTTTTAGGAATGTCAGAATATGATGGTATGCTATTCCTATTGACAAATAAAATGCCTGGTGGACCAATCCAAGTGTATAAGGGTAAGAATGGTGAATATGTCCGTAGAATAGGTACTATTGGACGTGGACCAAATGAATTATTAATCCCCAGTTTTATAGGTCCATCGCAGAATGGTAGACAATTAATTGTAGATCCTTCAGCGAGGATTACAGCACTTTGTGATTTAAAAGAATCGTTGGAACAAGGAATAGTATGTTATGATACAATATTTAATCGTAATGATGAGTTTATGTATTATTTTAATAATAATGAAAAGACAATATCATTGTTGGATAATGTTTTCACTTTAAAGGATATGACAGTGGATATTATTGATACCATATTCTATTATGAGAATGATTATTCAAGACTATATACGTATATCCCTGTTGTGAATTTTGGCTTAAATAAAATTGTTCTTGCAATGAGTCATAAAAATATGCTTTGTTGCTATGATTGGAGTAAAGATATTAAAAGCTCTGTAAGTATGATATATAAGGATGTCGATAATGATAAATTGATAGAAGTAGAAGATAATTACATATTCCCTAAATATGAATTCTATCGTGATATAACTGCAAATTCATCTTATATCTATACATTATTTGCGTATAATGAACGGTATATAGATGAAAATACTCCTGTCAATTATTTGCAAATATTCGATTGGAATCTGTCTCCGATAATGTCGGTGACGATTCAAGAAAATCTGCATACATTACTACTGAGCTCTGATGGTGCCAATATATACGGGTATGGTTATGATAATAAGGTTTATGTATATAGTAATCCTATAATTAAATATAATGAAAATATTGAAGAGTTGTCTAAATAAGTTAGTATGTGTTGTTTTATTGTGTGTATAGTTAGTAGTTGTGTTGATTCTCGAACATACGAATATTATAGACAAGAATGGTGTCATGTTTATAAACACCATTGAATTCCTGCTAGATAAAGAACAAATTTTTATTACTTTTTATTGCAATTGGGGCAAATGCCCTTGATAACGTAGTTTATCTCCTGGATTGAAAATCCATCGGGAACAGATGGGGTAGGTATGGGACTTGTTTTCAGACAGTATGTTTTGTGGCATATTCTGCAATGAAAATGTGCGTGTCTGCTATCATCGCTATCGGAAACTAATGGTGTGAGTTCGTATTTTGTACTGTCGCAACCATCGTCAATGGCCTGTATAAGTCCATGTTCTCTGAAAAGAGTCAGAGCTCTGAATATATTTGATTTGTCTATTGTTTCCAGTTTGTCATACAGGTCTGTTATGGATAGAGGTCTGTTGCTGTCAACAAGGACCTTCATCACTCTTATTCTGTTTGCAGTTATATTAAGCCCGCCTTTTTTCAATATCTCCTCTGCTCTCTTCATTACTCTCTTGAATTAATTTGGATATTGCAAAGGTAGAATATTTCAGAAAATATTTTCTTTCTATTTGTTATCATTCTTAAAAAAAAGTTTGAAAATTCTATTGTATATACTACTTTTGCTCTCCCTAAAATATCAATTTTAAATAGATGACTACAACAGCAATTGTCTCAGCTATTCTTACGCTGATAGCAGGTATCGGTATCTTTTTGATAGCCTGCGAAATGATGAGTACAAATCTTGAATCAATTAGTAGTAACAAACTTAAATCACTCTTTTCTAAGGCATCAAGCAGTAAGATGCTTGGAGTAGGTATAGGAACAGTGGGAACTGCTGCTATTCAGAGTTCCGGTGCTACCACTGTAATGGTTATAGGTTTTGTTAATGCCGGTATTATGTCGCTTTCACAGGCTGCAACCATTATCTATGGTGCAAATATTGGTACTACAGTTACTGCTCAAATTGTGGCATTGGGTATGTTTGGAGGCGATTCTATCTCTACAACAGTGCTATTTTCTGCATTGGCAGGTGTAGGCGCATTTATGTCTTTGTTCTCTAAAAAAGATATATTGAGAAAATGGGGCGGTATTTTAGCCGGTTTCGGTATGCTTTTTGTGGGCTTGGATATGATGAGCAACTCAATGGAGAATTTTGCCCGTTTGGATGCTGTAAAGGAGTTCCTTGCGCAAATTAACAATGGCGTACTGCTTGTAATTATAGGTGCTATAATCACTGCTATTATTCAGAGTTCTTCTGTAATGACATCTATTGCAATAGCTATGGTGTTTACCGGATTGGTTACTTTAGATCAGGGTATATTCTTGACTATGGGTTCTAATATTGGTTCTTGTGTTGTGGCTATATTGGCAAGTTTAACCAGTGGCATAAATGCCAAGAGAACAGCTGTAATGCACTTGACATTCAATATAAGCGGTGTGCTATTTATAGGTACTGTAGGATTGCTTTTGTCACTATTGTCTGGTGGAAACTTAACATTGGGTACCTTCTTTGAAAGAGCTTTCCCGGGAGTTCCACAAACTCAGCTGGCTATGTTCCATACATTCTTTAATGTGCTTACTGTAGTAGTGATGTTGCCATTGACCAACCAGTTGGTAAAATTGGCTACTCACGTTATTAAAGATAAGAAAGAGACCGAAGAAGATCCTGATGCTCCACGTCTCTACTTTATTGACGACAATATGTTGAAGACCCCACCTGTAGCAGTACAGCAGACAAAGAACGAAATATGTAATATGGCTGATATTGCTATGAGAAACTTCAATTTGTCGCTCGATATTATCTGTTCTATGGATTTCACCAATGTGGAAAAATTCAGAGTGGCAGAACGAGAATTGAACTATCTGAACCGAGCTATAGTGGATTATGTTGTGAAACTGTCTAATATGCCTCAGTTGAGCGAAAAAGACCATATATTCCTATCTACAACATATCGTACAGTGCGTGACTTGGAACGTATAGGTGACTATGCAGAAAATATTGTAGAGTATGCAGCAAGTTTGAAATCTACGCAAGAGGGATTCTCTGAAGGGGCAAAAGAGGAGATTGAGAAGCTGCGTCTTCTTATTCATGAATTGAATTTGAGAGTTATGGATGCATACGAAAATGAAAGTCTGGAGGCTCTTGGTGAAGCTAACTTAGTGGAAGAGAAGATAGATGATTATACCAAATTCATGGAAGAGAATCATATCAAGCGTTTGGGTGAAGGTGTTTGTACTGCATACGTTGGTGCTCAATATCTGTCGCTTTCATCAAATGCAGAACGTGTGGCAGACCACTTGCTGAATGTTGGTAAAACTATTAAGACTTATGCATTTGTAGATGCTAAATAAGTCTATTAAGAATAGCATACATAGTAAGACCGGATATAGATTTTATTCCGGTCTTTTTTGATATATTTTTTCTGTGTGTAGTTACAGTGTGTACCGATATGTTAAGCATATCTGCTATCTCCTTGTTGGTGTGTCCTTTGGCAACCAGTGTAACAATGGCATTTTCTCTTGGACTTAAATCTTCGCCCTCTGTATTGCTTTGTTTGTTACTCTGTCCTGTTTTATTATCTAGCTGTTCTATCAGTTCAAGTATATGGATGGTACTATCATATAACTCTATAGTAGCATCGAAACAGCCTAGAATATCTTTATCTATATAACTATATAACAGGGTAATAATAGATATGTTGTAGTCCTGTTTGCGAATATTGTTTATAATAGATAGTGTAGAACTGCCTGTATGTGCAGGGTTTAATACTATTATATCAGGTTTGTAGGCTGTTATGGCATCTTGCAACTGTTCATTATTATAGACGGTTTTTATTATCTCTACACAGTTGTTGTGTTGCGAAAAGAGTTTTTCAAGCCCCATTCGAATTATTTCAGATCTTTCAAACAAAATAATCTTCTTCCTTTTCATTTTATTCTGTTTTCAATGATTCTGACAAATGGTACCAATATGGTGTCCTCTATCTTCGCATGCTTGTTCAAATCGGCAGTTACCTGTACCAAATCAAACCAGACGGATATCCTCTCATCGGGAAGTATCTCCTCAGGCAGATACTTGACTATGATGTTTATTAAATCGTTTAGTTTGTCCTCTATATTATCGTGCTCTTTTACATAATCGTCTATAGAGTAGTCGGATGGCTTTTTATTCTCCAGCAGCGCCGATATGTAGGGGAATGTGCGGTGTTCCTCTTTCAGAAAATGTGATGCTACTTCGTTCTTATAATCACTGAAAAAGTTAATAAGAAGTGGACCTGAGTTTCCGCATTGGGCAGCTATGCGCTCAATGTGTTTGCCTATATGGTCAAGTCTTTTATCTAAATAGTATCTGTGAGATGCCTGAAGATATTTAATAAGAGAATTACCATCTATGTCAAGTATCTGTTCTATTGATGGGGAATACTCTTCAAATGTATAGATGTTGCAAATAAGTATGAACAGTGATGCCGATACATTATGTTTTTTGCAAATATCAACCACTCGCTTGTCGCCAAACCCCAACCCTATGCCAAAACGTGGCAACATCAATATGAGCTGTGGATTGTTTATAAGCAAATCCGACAGCTTCATATTAATAGTGAATTCTCTTTCTTTCATAACTGCAAATGTAGTGAAATATTCTTATCTTTCATTATTGCAACTACTGCACTCTTTGTTTTTTGAACATCCACTGCATCCGCAACCACATCCATCGTCTTTCTTGAAAAAGATGGCTTTTACAATTCTGTATATAGCCCAAATACAGATTGCTGCTACTAATACTATTTGTATAATATGGTTCATGAATTTACAGTTTTAGATGAATAGTAAACCTATCTGATATACAAGGAATGATATAATCCATGCAATACTTGTGGTGTATATCATTGTAAATCCTGCCCAACGCCAACTTGCCTCTTTTGCTATGGCAGATATGGCTGCAACGCAAGGGAAACATAGCAATACGAATATCATATATACGTATGCTTTGAGTGGTGTCAAAAATGGTTTTCCATCGGGACCCAGGTGGGTTTGCAGAGCAGTGGATAGCTTTTCTGAATTTTCGTCCGCTTCGGTGTCTGCATTGTAGAGAATACCCATTGATGATACAATTATCTCCTTTGCAGCAAGTCCGGTAAGAAGACTTACACCCATTTGCCAGTCAAAACCCAATGGCTGTACCACAGGAGCTATGAATTTTCCTATGCGACCTATGTATGAATATTCGCTTTGGGCAGCAGCTTTATCTATTTCAAGTTGTGCTATAATAGCCTGCTTGCTCTCTTGGTCTATACTTACAGATTGTTCGGTCTGTGCTATCTGCTTGTCTATGGCTTCCATTTTGCTGTTGGTTGTGGGGAAATAGTTGAGTAACCATATAATAATTGATGCTACCAGAATGACTGAACCCATCTTTTTTAGGTACTGAACCGATTTATCCCACATGTGTACAAGAACATTGCGTGTAGAAGGCACTCTGTAAGGTGGCAGTTCCATTACAAACTGTTCCGATTCTCCCTTGAACTTGGTGTTCTTAAGCAGTAATGCAGTAAGAATGGAAATCAAGATACCAATAAGGTATATAGAGAGAATAATCAAACCCTGATTCTTCTGGAAGAATGCTGCAACAAAGAGCAGATATACCGGCAGACGTGCCGAACATGATACAAATGGTATTGCCATCATTGTAGCCAACCTGTCTTTTGGTTTTTCCAGTGTACGAGTGGCCATTACCGCAGGAACGCTGCATCCGAATCCGGTAAGCATTGGGATAAACGATTTTCCATGCAGACCAATCTTATGCATCAGTTTGTCCATCATAAATGCTGCACGCGCCATGTAACCTGTATCTTCAAAAAGCGATATAAAGAGGAATAGTATTATAATGTTCGGTAGGAATACCAAAACTCCGCCTACACCTGCTATAATACCATCTACCAATAAACTGGTTAATATACCATCGCCCATCCAGGTAGCGACCTGACTGCCAAACCAGCTTACACCCGCATCAATCCAGTCTTGTGGGTAGGCGCCCAAAGTGAATGTAGTTTGGAACATTATCCAAAGAAAAAGTATCAGAATTGGGTAGCCTAACCATTTGTGAGTTAGTACTTTGTCTATAAGATAGGCCTTTTCGTTATCCTTTTTTACAGTTTGGGAAATTACCTTGTCTATAACACCGCGTATGAATGCAAACTTTGAATTTGTTATAACACTTGCAAAGTCTTCATTATACTCTTTCTCAATAATGGAGCGCTGCAGGTCTGCTACCTTTTTTATCTGTTCAAAGTTGTCGGTATGCGATGACAGGTGGTTAATGGTGGCAGGTTCGTTTTCCAAAAGTTTTACGGCAAGGAATCGTATAGGGTGGTTGGATATATCTTTGTAACCCTCTAACTCCTTACGAACCTGTAGTATGGCATTTTCCACCTTTTCTCCGTAATTTACTCTAAGTACTGTGTGTTCTTTGCTTTTGAATGCAGCCACAATACTGTCTAAAAGTGATATTATGCCATCTCCGCTCTTTGCAACTGTTGTAGTACACTCTACACCCAATTGTCTTTCCAGTTCAGCTACATCAATATGTGTACCTGAACTTTGCAGCTCGTCATACATATTGAGTGCCATCACTATGTGGAGCTTCATATCCATCACCTGTGTGGTTAGGAATAGGTTGCGTTCCAGATTCGTAGAATCAACCACATTCAAAACTACATCCGGACGAATCTCCAGAAGATAGTCACGCACGTACTGTTCTTCGGGTGAATTTTCCGCTACCGAATATGTACCGGGAAGATCGACCATCTTGATTAAATATCCTTTGTGCTTGAATGTTCCGGTTTTGGCCGATACTGTCACGCCACTGTAGTTGCCCACCTTCTCCTTCATGCCGGTTGCATGGTTGAATAATGATGTCTTTCCGCAGTTTGGATTACCTACCAATGCAACAGTTATCTCCTTTTCATCAGGATTTCTCTCCACTGAAAGACTGTCACTGATTGTTCCATAGTATGGATATTTGCTGGCAAGTTTTTCCATTGCTGCCTTATCGTTAGATGGAACAACTTCTATCTTTTCCGATTCGTCTCTACGCAGAGATACGTGGCTGTTCATAACCACGTACTCAATAGGATCACAGAGAGGCGCATTTTTTACTACTCTTACAATCTCTCCCGGAACGAATCCAAGGCTCATCACCTTATTGTGAAAATCACCTTGTCCGTTTATCTTTACTATCAGACACTCTTCGTTGTTTTTTATCTCTGAAAGTACCATATATTGTTCTTTTATAATTCAAAACCAAATCTTACCATTGCCACAAATGCATCGTCTAACTTTACTCCTGTTCCCGATGGATTAATTACATACTGGAAATCAGGCTGTACGTAGAAATTTCCATAAACGGGGAGTTTATAGGTAAGTTCTATCACTGTTTCGTGGCTGTTGACCATATCCTTTAGCAGATTGCTTGTAAAGGCCAATCCTAATGCATCCTCCCTATCATCAAAAAAGAGATGATATAAATTGATGCCGGCGTCAATCTGGCTGTATATCTCATTTTTACTCTTTGGTGCCCAAGCTAACTGTCCAAACAGACCGATATTGCTCAATCGCTTTTCGCCCAACAAATATACGCCATATTTCTCTAATGCAGTGTGTAGGTAACCACCTAATTTATATGTACCGGCATTATTGTCAAGTATCATCTCTGCGCTTGTTAAAAAACCCTCTTCGGCTGAAAGACTCCATTTTAGATTGAATGGGTTGGATTCTGAAAAGTCATATATCTGACCGTCAAATGCAGCAACTCGCATTGAAAAGCTCTCCGAAACATTGAAATTTATTTGTAATCCTAATGCTGATAGTGGAAAAATGGGGGGAGCAACATTGCCTGCAATGACATTGTTTGTGCCGAATGTGCTGTTAATGTAAAGGCCGCTCTCTTCGCGGGTCATAAACTCTGCATTGTAGTCTTGCAGACCGAATGTAATGCTTATGTTATCTGTAATGTTCTGCCTGTACCATAATTCCTGCATATAAAAATGGTTGCCTGCCTCAATATTATCAACAATTTGCAGGTCTCCAATAAGATTCGCAGATGGGTTGCCACCGGCTGTGAATGCTGTGTTTATGTATAGTTCACCACCGTTCCACAAATCCATATCTTCTGTGTTGAAACTGAAACCTAATGTTCCGTAATCCAAAACTGATACACCCTGTTTGATTCCTCCCGATACATTGCCCAATACATCGTGTGCAATAGATGCATCTATTGTTACATTACTCTGAGCAAATGTTGCTAATGTGGTAAAAATTGCAACCACTGTTGTCTTGATTCTGTTCATTTATCCTCTTGTTTTGATTTTACGCTGCAAAGGTATAGCTGCCAAGAGGATTGATAAATAACTAAAAATAGGTATAGTTTGAACGCCTATACCTATTTATAATTAGATGGTTGTATTTTTTTATATGATGTTCTGTTTTTTCATCTCTTCTACAGTCAATTCCAACTCTTTATACCACTCTTCTCCAAAACGACGTATCAATGGCTCTTTTAGCGCTTTATAAAGAGGTATATGTTCTCTGTGTCCTTTTATAAGTGCACTGCTGCATATGTCCCAACGGTTGTAGTTCAGTCCGTAATAATCGCCTAACTTCTTTACTCTTATAGGGTACAGATGGCACGATATTGGTTTTAAGAAACTGCATCTGCCCTCTCTGTAGGCTTTTTCAATAGCACAATAACAACATCCGTCTTCACTGTAACAGGTAAATACGCAATCTTTTCCATTTACTATCTGGGTAACCAATTCTCCTTCAGGGTCGGGGTAGGCAATCCCTTTCTCTTTGATTGCAGTTTTAGCCTCTTCCGACAGATCCTCCCATATAATTGGCAATATTTCTTCAATTGTTGCTATCTCTTCTTCTGTGACAGGCGCACCGGCATCGCCTTCTATGCAACATGCACCCTTGCACTTCTTTAGATTACAACAAAACTCTTTTGTTATGATATCCAATGATAGTATTACATCTTGTATTTGCAGCATATTTATATTGATGTTTTAGCTCTTTTTCTTAACTTCGCACTGCAAAAATACGAAGTTTACTTCAAATACAATAAAAAGAGAGTTTAATTGGAATATTATGGAAGCATTAGTTGTTTTGGCTATTATAGCCGGTGTTATAGGAATAATAGGTAGTATTGCTCCCGGTTTGCCGGGTCCTCCTATTAGTTGGGTCGGTATTTTGTTTGCTTATATGGCAAAGAATGACCCTTTGAACGAAATATCTACAACGGCTTTGATTGTATGGTTAATAGTAACAGTGGTTGTTACAGTGCTGGATTATGTTGTTCCGGCTAAACTTACTACTATGACAGGTGGTAGTAAATCGGCAAGCATAGGGGCATTGATTGGTATGTTTGCAGGTGTATTCTTTACTCCTATAGGAATGTTATCCGGTAGTTTGTTAGGTGCTTTTTTAGCAGAACTGTTGGTTGAAAATAAATCGACTTCCGATTCTCTAAAGGCAGCTTTAGGAGCATTCTTAGGCTTTATTGTGGGTACAGGTATGAAACTTATCTGTTCCGGAATTATGATGTACTATATTGTAATAGCTTTATAGGTTTTTCTAAAAAATAATCTGGCTTGTTTTGTGCTTAGTTCAGCTTTTTGTAATTTTGCGGTCTCAAAATTGAAAATATGAAATTACAAGGTTTTGAACCCAAATTATTCAGTTGTTTTAAGGGTTACAACAAGTCAACATTTGTATCAGATCTTTTAGCGGGAATTATTGTAGGTATAGTGGCATTGCCACTTGCAATTGCATTTGGTATCGCTTCCGGAGCAACGCCCGAAGCCGGTATCCTGACCGCAATAGTAGCAGGTTTCCTAATCTCATTCTTTGGAGGCAGCAAGGTTCAGATTGGTGGCCCTACAGGAGCATTTATTGTTATAGTCTATGGTATAATTCAAGACTATGGAATGAATGGTCTTTATGTGGCAACATTTATGGCCGGAGCTTTTCTTATTCTAATGGGTGTTCTGCGCCTTGGTACAATAATAAAGTACATACCCTATCCAATTATAGTGGGCTTTACCAGTGGTATTGCTCTTACTATCTTTGCCACACAGATAAAGGATCTGTTTGGATTACAGATAGCATCTGTTCCTGCCGATTTTATAGGAAAGTGGGGTGTCTATTTCCAGAATATCCATACTATAAACTGGTGGTCATTGTTAATAGGTGTATGCAGTATCCTTATAATTGTATTTACACCAAAAATAAATAAGAAACTGCCGGGTTCACTTGTGGCTATTATTTTGATGACTCTACTTGCGTTGTTGCTTAAGCATCTTGGTATAACAGGTGTTGAAACAATTGGTGACCGCTTTACTATTAATGCTGCACTACCATCTGCAGAAGTTCCTGAAATTACATGGAGCAGTATTCGTAATCTGGCTTCACCAGCGTTGGTTATAGCAATGTTGGGAGCTATAGAATCTTTATTATCAGCGGCTGTTGCTGATGGTGTGATAGGTGATAAACATAACAGTAATCAGGAATTGATAGGTCAAGGTATAGCCAATATGGTGGTACCAATGATAGGTGGTATTCCTGCAACAGGCGCTATAGCACGCACAATGACCAACATAAATAATGGTGGACGTACTCCGGTTGCAGGTGTTATACACGCAGTAGTACTTGCATTGATATATCTTTTCCTTATGCCATATGTCAAGTATATTCCGATGTCCTGTTTAGCCGGTGTTTTAGTGGTTGTGTCATACAATATGAGCGAATGGCGTAGCTTTAAGGCTATTCTGAAGAATCCAAAATCGGATATTACTGTTTTGTTGGTAACTTTCTTCCTGACTGTTATTTTCGATTTGACAGTGGCTATAGAAGTGGGTGTACTTATAGCATGCCTACTCTGTATGCGCCGAATGGCAGAGACAACAAATGTATCTATGATAAATGATGAAATCGACCCGAATGAAGGTACTGATTTTCAGAACAATGCAGAACACCTGATTATCCCTCAGGGTGCGGAAGTTTATGAAATCAATGGTCCTTACTTCTTTGGTATTGCTAATAGGTTTGAAGAGGTGATGCGTGACGTTGAGAATACTCCAAAGGTACGTATAATCAGAATGCGTAAAGTGCCGTTTATTGATTCAACAGGTGTGCATAACTTGTCAAATCTCTGTAAGTCCTGTAAACAGAAAGGCATTCAGGTGGTATTGTCAGGTGTCAATGATAAGGTTTTGGATGTACTGAAAAATGCAGGCTTGGACAAAGAATTGGGGAATGTCAATATCTGCGCACATATAAATGGAGCTCTGCAACGTGCAAACGAAATATTGGCAGAGAATAAGTAAGTTATAAAAACGGGTTTACTTTAACGTAAGCGACATAACATAGTTATCAACAGTAAGTTATAGTTATTAACAAGTTGTTGATAACTTTTTTGTGTTTTTGTGGGGTAAAGTGGGGTAAAGTGGTGTAAAAGTTCATAACTTTGAAAACGAAATATAAGCTTATAGTTAAAAATGAATTTCATAGGACGATTTTCGGCAAAAATAGATGCCAAAAACAGAGTGTTTCTGCCTTCCAGCTTCCGCAAAACGGTGATTGCGGCGGCCGAAGAATCGTTGGTTATAAGGAAAGACTATTTTGAAAATTGCCTGGTTATATATCCTATGTCGGAATGGAGGGCCGAAGTTGAACGTGTTCGTCAGCGTTTGAATAGGTTTGATGTCAGGCAGCAGATGGTTTACAGGCAGTTGCTATCGGAAGCGCAAGAGGTTCAGATAGATAGCAGTGGCAGAATCTTAATATCAAAGCAACAGTTGGAAAAAGTTGGGATAAAACAGGATGTTGTTTTTGTGGGAATGCAGCAGGTTATAGAACTGTGGGATGCTAATGCCGTTGCAGACAATAATGAAGGTTTTATATCTGAACAGGAGTTTGCTAAGGAATTGATGAACTTTATGAAGAGTGAATAGGTGGATACTACTCAAACATATCATGTACCGGTTCTTCTTACAAAGAGTATAGATGAACTTGTTGTAAATCCGAATGGAGTCTATGTAGATGCTACATTCGGTGGCGGTGGTCATAGTAGAGAAATTCTGTCGCGTTTGGAAAAAGATGGTCTGTTGTATGGCTTTGACCAGGATGCCGATGCAATGAATAATATTGTTGACGATGATCGTTTTACCTTTGTTTACAGCAACTTTAGATACATGCGTAACTTTATGCGCTATTACGGACATGAAGAAGTAGATGGAATATTGGCCGATTTGGGCGTTTCATGGCATCATTTTGATGATGAAAGCAGAGGATTTTCATTCCGTTTTGATGCGCCACTCGATATGCGTATGAATCAGGCTAAAGGAATGACTGCAGCAGAACTGCTGAATAGCTATGATGAAGAAAAGCTGGCATCGCTCTTTTATCTTTATGGCGAATTGAAAAACGGGCATCAGTTGGCGTCGGCAATAGTTCGTAAGCGTGAGAATGATTATTTGAGTACTACCGGTCAATTGGTCGATATAGTCCGTTCTTGTGTGGGTAGAGAACGTGAAAAGAAAGAGATGGCAAAGGTGTTTCAAGCTTTGCGAATGGAGGTGAATCACGAAGTCGATGCATTGAAAGAGATGCTGCTTTCTACCTTAAAATTGTTAAAACCGGGCGGAAAATTGGTAATTATCACTTATCATTCGATAGAAGATAGAATGGTAAAGAATCTTATGAAGAGTGGGAACTTGGAGGGAAATGTAGAGACCGATTTCTACGGTAATAGAAATGTACCGTTCAAAAAGGTGCTTAAACCTATAGTTCCTGATATGGATGAACAGAATCGTAATCCGCGTTCGCGAAGTGCAAAACTTCGTGTCGCTGAAAAGATATAAAGCAGATGGAAAAGAGGAAAAAGAGCATATTCAAACGCGTGGATTTGGGTAATAAGATGGCTACGTGGATAGAACACAACTGGGCTTTTATAATAGTTGTAGTTCTAATATTCTTCTTTTACATAGGCTATGGTTTTTCAACTCAGAATGATCTTGTAGAGATAGAACGATTGAAGAAGGAACTTGTACAGATACGATATAGAGCACTGAATACAACAAGTGATTTATCGGCAAAAAGTAAACCTTCTTATGTGGAAGATATTATAAATGCAGGTGAATTAGGACTAGAGATAAATTCAGAACCTCCTTTTGTATTACCTGAATAGTTGTATATATGGCTAAAAAGAGAACCGAACGACAAAAACTTAAATTGGCTTACAGCTTAGTGTTTTTTGCTATAGCTGTATTCTGTTCTGTAGCTATCATTGGTAAGATGGCTACAACAATGTTTGTGGAGCGTTCTTACTGGCAGGAGGTGTCGGACTATTCTGTTGATTGGGATGTGAAGATTCCTGCCCGCCGTGGTAATATACTTAGCGATGAAGGATTATTGCTTTCAAGCAGTATTCCACAATATATGATACATTTTGACTTTAAGAGTTACGAAAAAGATGCAGCTGACAAGAAAAAGGATCAGGAGAAAAAAGATACCCTGTTTCTTAATAACCTGGAACCGTTTGTAGATGAATTGGCAACTCTTTTCCCTCAATATACAAAACAGCAGATTTTAGCTCATTATAGAGAAAAATTCAATGAGAGGTCAAGCTATTGTACCATATTACCAAAGGCTCGTCCTATTTCATACAATCAGTTCAATGCGCTAAAAGACAATGAATGGCTGAAACCAAAGTATAACAATTGGTTCTATTCGTGTGAAGAGAGAGTTAGCAGGCAAAAACCTTATGGTAATTTGGCTTCTCGAACTATAGGTGACCTGTATGGGATGCTGGATTCTGCCAAAAATGGTTTGGAACTATCATACGATTCTCTATTGCGTGGCAAACCCGGTATAGGACATATGGAAAAAGTGAAGGGTGTACCCAGAATTATTACTGATAAACCACAAATAGACGGATGTGATGTAATTACCACACTCAATGTTGAGATGCAGGACATAGCAGAACGTGCTTTAAGACGTGAAATAGAGAAGCGAAATGCAGCGTCGGGTGTGGCTATGGTAATGGAGGTACAGACCGGAGATATTAAGGCTATAGCAAACCTTACAAGGTTGGATGATGGTAGTTTTATGGAGATACAGAATAACGCTGTAAAAGAGTATTTTGAACCGGGTTCTACCTTTAAGACTGTAGCTATGATGGTGGGTATGGACGAAGGAAAGATAGTGATGGACGAAAAGGTGTATTGCCATAAAGGTATATACAACGGTTTTTCAGCAAGGCAACCCATGCGTGACCATAACTATCGTTCAGGCGGATATGACACACTGACAACTACCGAAATACTGATGTATTCGTCCAATATAGGTATAGCCAAACTTATACATAAAGGTTATTCTGATAAACCGGAGGCATTTGTAGATGCGGTGATTCGTACCGGAATAGGTAACCACTTTTCAATGCAGTTGGTTGGTACAGCAGCTCCGGTTATTAAGAGAGATGGTTATTGGGATGCAACCAGGCTTCCATGGATGGCTACAGGTTATAACCTTCAACTACCGGTGGTTAATACATTGACGTTGTATAATGCTATTGCCAATAATGGTAAAATGGTTGAACCGCGTTTAGTTAAAGAGGTGCGTCGTGGTGAAGATGTAATAGAGAGAATACCTGTTAAGGTGGTGAACGAACAGATTTGCAGTGAAAAGACATTGAAGGATGTACAATATATGCTGGAACAGGTAGTTTCCCGGGGACTTGCTAAAGATGCTCGCTCTGAACATTTTAAATCTGCCGGTAAAACAGGAACAGCTCAAATGGGATATGGTGGTAGCGGAAGAACCACTCACATGGTTTCATTCTGTGGATATTTCCCTGCCGATAATCCGCAATATACCTGTATAGTCTCCATTAGGACATCGCCCGAAATGGGTGGTGCTGCATCGGGAGGTGGTATGGCAGGCCCTGTGTTCTGTGAAATATCGGAAAAGATAATGGCTACCAAACTATTTAAAGATGTGGAAATGGCAATAGATTCGTCACTCTATGTTGCTCCAAAGGTGCTAAACGGCAATTTGCAGAAAGTACAAGTAGTGTTAGACGAACTTAACATTCAATCTGAATGGGATGGTACAAGATACAGCAAAAAAGATAGTATTTGGGGCAGCTCAAACAGCGATTCCACTACTGTGACAATAGCAGCCAAAAATTACATAACAGAAGGTTTAGTGCCTAATGTGGTAGGAATGGGTGCTCAAGATGCATTGTATCTGTTGGAAAGCGTGGGCTTGAAGGTACAAATAAATGGTGTTGGCAGGGTTCGTCAACAGAGTCTGAGAGCAGGTACCAAATATTATGAAGGTAGTACTATAGTGTTGACATTAAGAATGTAGTATTTGATTATTATATGGCTATGAAATTAAATGAATTGATTAAAGGATTGCCTATTGAGGCAGTGGATGGCACTCAGGAAATTGATGTTGCCAATGTTCAGATTGATTCCAGGAAGGTAGAGAATGGGTCAATGTTTATAGCTATGCGTGGTACAAGCGTAGATGGACATACATTTATTGATAAAGCTATAGAGTTAGGTGCCAAAACAATACTATGTGAAGAGATACCTCAGGAGAAAAAGTCCGGAGTTACATATATAAAGGTGGAGAACTGTGAAAAGTGTGTTGGAACTGTTGCAACACGTTTTTATGGCGATCCATCATCAAAAGTTAAGTTGGTTGGTGTAACAGGTACAAACGGTAAAACCACCATTGCTACTCTTTTGTACGATATGTTTCGTAAGATGGGTTACAAATGTGGATTACTGTCAACTGTTTGTAACTATATAGATGGAGAACCTATTCCTGCAAGCCATACAACCCCCGATGCAATCACTCTGAACGCATTGTTGGGAAGAATGGCAGACGAAGGTTGCTGTTATGTGTTTATGGAGTGTAGTTCGCACGCCATAGCTCAAAGGAGAATAGGTGGATTGAAATATACAGGTGCCGTTTTTACAAATCTTACCAGGGATCATTTGGATTATCATAAAACAGTTGATAACTACATAAAAGCAAAAAAGATGTTCTTCGATTCGTTGGGCAAAGATGCTTTTATGGTAACTAATTTGGATGATAAGCATGGTCTGGTAATGGCGCAGAATACAAAGGCAAAGGTAAAGACATATTCATTGCGTAGTATTTCCGATTATAAGGGTAAACTGTTGGAATCGAATTTTGATGGTATGTTAATGGATATAAATGGCAAAGAGGTGTTCCTGCGTTTTATAGGACGCTTTAATGCCAGCAATTTGCTTGCTGTATATGGTACAGCCTGTATGCTGGGCAAAGATCCTATGGAAGTGCTTACCATTATGAGTACTCTGCTACCTGTAAATGGACGTTTTGATGCATTGCGCTCACCCGATGGTTATACCGCTATTGTGGATTACGCTCATACTCCTGATGCTTTGTCAAATGTACTTACCACCATAACAGATGTGTTGTCCGGTACCGGAAATATTATTTCAGTGGTTGGAGCCGGTGGTAACAGAGATAAGGGTAAACGTCCGTTGATGGCTCAAGAGGCTGTCAAGTATAGCGATAAGGTGATACTTACATCCGATAATCCCCGTTTTGAAGAACCTCAGGATATTATAAACGATATGCTGGAAGGAGTGTCGGCACAAGACCGCAGAAAGGTGCTGGTAATTGTAGATAGAAAGGAGGCTATACGAACTGCTTGTATGTTGGCAACCGCTAACGATGTGGTTCTTGTGGCAGGAAAAGGACACGAAGATTATCAGGAGATAAAGGGTGTAAAACATCATTTTGATGATAAAGAGGTTATTAGAGATATTTTCGAAAACGCAAAATAGTGAAATATGATATACAGTTTGTTGCAATATCTACAAGATAAGATTGATATTCCTGGCGCAGGAATGTTTACATACGTTACATTTCGCAGTATGTTCGCACTTGTGGTATCTATAATAATATCGGCCTGGTTCGGAAGTAAATTTATAGATTATCTGAAGCGTCATAGCATTACCGAAACCCAGAGAGACGAAAAGTTAGATCCTTTCAACGTGGGTAAGGTGGGCGTGCCAACAATGGGTGGTGTAATAATAATACTTGCTATTCTTGTACCATGTCTGTTGGTAGGTAAACTCAATAATCCATATATGATACTAATGATAGTAACCACTTTGCTTTTAGGTGCAATAGGATTTGCCGATGATTATATAAAGACATTCAAAAAGAAGAAAGACGGTTTGAATGGCTGGATTAAAGTGGCAGGTCAGGTAGCATTAGGTCTGATTGTAGGATTAACACTGAGATATGCCCCGAGTGTAGTTATAAATGAAAAAGTTGAAACCAAAATAGAGAATAATATTGAGGTTGTAGTAAAGACGCCTGACGTAAAATCAACTCGTACTACCATACCATTCTTTAAGGAACATAACCTGAACTATTCCGATCTGTTCGGCTGGTTGGGAGAACCTTTGAAATATAAGGCAGGTTGGATATTCTTTGTTATACTAACGGTGTTTGTGGTAACCGCAGTATCGAATGGTTCCAATTTGAACGATGGCATGGATGGAATGGCAGCAGGTAATTCTGCCATAATAGGTATAGCATTGGGAGTATTGGCTTATGTCTCCAGTAATATAGTGGCGGCAAGTCATTTAGATTTGATGTATATACCCGGAAGTCAAGAGATTGTGGTGTTTATGTGCGCATTTGTAGGTGCGCTGATAGGTTTCTTGTGGTACAATTCCTATCCTGCCCAGATTTTTATGGGCGATACTGGTAGTCTTACCATAGGTGGTATTATAGCTGTGGCAGCTATCTGTATTCACAAAGAACTGTTGTTGCCATTGTTGTGCGGAGTCTTCCTGCTGGAAAGCCTTTCTGTAATATTGCAGAGGTTCTACTACAAAACCGGTAAAAAAAGAGGATTACACAGAAGAATCTGGAAACGTACACCTATACATGACCACTTTAGAACCAGTATGGATCAGGTGTTGAGAGCAGACCCTACCAGCACAGTCTGTTTTAAGGGTAATGACAAAAAACTGCAGTTTGAAACTAAAATAACATTGAGAACTTGGATTGTCAGCATAGGTTTGGCAATTATCACCTTATTGACATTGAAAATCAGATAACTATGGCAAAGAGAATTGTAGTGTTAGGAGCAGCGGAGAGTGGAGTAGGAGCAGCCATACTTGCACAGCATAAAGGATTCGATGTTTTTGTATCGGATTTCTCCAAAATTAAAGATTTCTATAAAGAGGAGTTGCAGAAACGTTCAATTCCTTGGGAAGAGTGTAATCATAATGAAGAGATAATACTCTCTGCCGATGAGGTTATTAAAAGCCCGGGTATCCCTAATGATGCACCAATAATACTCAAGGTTAAAGAGAAGAATATTCCAATTATCTCGGAGATAGAGTTTGCCGGCAGATATACAAATGCCAAGATGATATGTATAACCGGTAGTAATGGTAAAACCACCACTACATCGCTTATATATCATATATTCAAAATGGCCGGTATGAATGTGGGACTGGCAGGTAATATAGGCAGCAGTCTTGCCTGGCAGGTGGCAGAAAAAGATTTCGATTATTATGTTATAGAACTGAGCAGTTTTCAGTTGGATAACATGTATGAATTCAAAGCCGACATTGCAGTGTTGATGAATATTACTCCCGATCATCTTGACCGTTATGACCACGATATGCAGAACTATGTAGATGCTAAGATGCGTGTTGTTCGAAACCAGACAGAAGATGATGCATTTGTATATTGGAACGATGACCCTATTATACGCAGGGAGTTACAGAGATACGGTTTGAAGGCTACTCTCTATCCGTTTGCCGAAGAGAAAGCTGCAGAACTTGCTGCTTATACTCAGGATGGAACACTCTATTTTGATAAACCTTATGCATTCAATATGGAGCAGGAATCTTTGGCTCTGACCGGAAAGCATAATCTTTATAACTCCATGGCGGCAGGTATTTCGGCGAACATTGCCGGTATTAAAAATGAAACCATTCGCAAGGCATTACAGACATTTAAAGGTGTAGAGCATCGTTTGGAACGTGTGGCCAGAGTGAACGGAGTTGATTATATAAACGATTCAAAAGCCACAAATGTGAATAGCTGCTGGTATGCTTTGCAAAGTATGCCGGTAAAGACTATCCTAATTTTGGGCGGTAAAGATAAGGGTAACGATTATAGCGAGATAGCAGATTTGGTGCGCGAAAAGTGTTCAGGTCTGATATATTTGGGCTTGCATAATGAGAAATTGCACAATTTCTTTGATGGATTCGGCCTGCCGGTGGCAGACGTTCAGTCTATGAAAGATGCAGTGCAGGCAGCTTATAAGATGGCAAAACCGGGTGAAATAGTATTGCTAAGCCCCTGTTGCGCCAGCTTTGACCTGTTTAACAGCTACGAAGACAGAGGCGATCAGTTCAAAAAGTACGTAAGAGCATTATGATTACTAAAGAGAATGGCACAATAGATGAAACTGTTCATATACCTCAGCCTGATAGTGAGGTGTTGGAACAACAGCCCGAAGCAAAACGTTTTAAGCTTCTGGTAGGCGATAAACGTCTTTGGATTATCGTTATGTTACTGATGATAATCTCTGCACTCGAAGTGTTCAGTGCCAGCAGCCGTTTCTTTTTTGGTAAGGAGAATTTTATAAACAAAGATGTAATACTTCACTTCGTTTTCATGCTGGTGGGTTTTATAGCTATGGTTATAGTACATCGTATCCCTTGTAGATTCTATAAAGCTTTTACATATCCGTTCTTAGCATTATCGGCAGTAATGCTTATTATCCTTTTTGCAAGAGGTATTGGTGACGCTGATGCACAGCGCTGGATAGAGATATTAGGTTTCAATTTCCAACCATCGGAATTGGCAAAGATGGCAGTGCTTCTATATACAGCATCTGTAGCATCGGCTATAAATAAAGAGGATGAAAATAGTCAGAAAGAGGGATTCTGGAAAATTCTGATATGTATGGGTTTTTTCTGTTTTTTGATTGTAGGCGAAAATCTTTCCACTGCATTCCTGCTATGTGTAACAGTAATTCTTATGATGCTGATATGTGGCGTCAGTCCCAAACGAACCTGGAAACTGATAGGTGCAGGTGCTGCATTTGTGGCAGTGGTATTGGCATTCTTTCTGTTGGTTCCTGCTACAAAAATGAATACTCTTGCCGAACAAAACCTGGTGCCAGGTAGAGCAACCACCTGGCAGGCGCGTGTATTGGATTTCTTTGATGAAAAACAGACTGCCAAAGAGTATGCGCTTACTACTGCAAAAGATAAACCACAAGAGACTCATGCTAAAATAGCAATAGCTACAAGTGGTTTGGTCTGGGGAAAAGGTATAGGAAACTCAGAAGAACGAGATTATATTCAGGAAGCTACTTGCGATTTTATTTATGCCATAATAATAGAGGAATGTGGTATGCTTATATCCATAGCAGTGTTAGGACTCTATATATGGATGATGTATATATGCGGAACAATAATTTCAAAGCCAATAACTCCCTTTACCTCCTATTTGGTGGTGGGTATAGCCATACTTTTAGGATTGCAGGCTATGATAAATATGATGGTTGCAGTTGGTGCAATGCCCGTTACAGGTCAACCTTTGCCACTGATAAGCAAAGGCGGAACATCAATGCTCTTCAGTAGTATATATTTTGGTTTCTTGATAGGTATCAGCCGTAGTATTGGACAAGAAAATAAAGATGAGTTGGTAGAAAATGTAAAAGCAACAGAGTGATATGGATAAGAATTTAAAGGTAATAGTCAGTGGTGGCGGTACTGGCGGTCATATATTCCCGGCTATATCTATTGCCGATGCAATAAAAGCTGCAAAACCGGACGCAGAAATTCTGTTTGTAGGAGCAGAGGGACGCATGGAGATGACTCGTGTTCCCGCTGCAGGTTATGATATTATAGGGTTGCCTATATGTGGCTTTGACAGAAAAAATCCATTGAAGAACATTGTTGTATTGTTCAAACTGATGCGTAGCCAGATAAAGGCAAAAAAAGTAATCAGGAAATTCAAACCTGATGTGGTGGTTGGTGTAGGCGGATATGCCAGCGGACCAACACTGCGTATGGCAGGAAAACTAGGAATTCCAACTCTTATCCAGGAACAGAATTCATATGCAGGTGTAACCAATAAACTGTTGGCAAAGGATGCTGCAAAGATATGTGTTGCATACGAAGATATGGAACGTTTCTTTCCTGCCGAAAAGATAATTATAACAGGTAATCCTGTAAGAAAGAATTTGGTAGAGAATAAGATGAAACGCTCTGATGCTGCTCTTGCCATGAATTTGGATCCATCAAAAAGAATACTGTTAATAGTGGGAGGTAGTTTGGGTGCCAGAACACTGAATGAAAGTGTTATGGCAAATCTGGATTTGATAAGATTGACTGATGATGTGCAGATAATATGGCAGACCGGTAAGTACTATATAGAAGAGATGAAACAGAGATTGGCAGCCGAAGCTCCTGTTCCAAATCTTTTCCCGACAGATTTTATATCGAATATGGATGCAGCTTACGGCGCAGCCGATTTGGTAGTATCGCGTGCAGGTGCAGGAACTATTTCGGAACTATGCCTTCTTAAAAAACCTGTCATTTTGGTTCCATCACCAAATGTAGCGGAAGATCATCAAACCAAAAATGCAATGGCTCTTGCAAACAGAGATGCAGCCATTCATATAGCTGATGCAAATGCTAAGAAAGAACTTATGCCTGCAGCGCTCGATGTAGTGAAGGATAAAGAGAAATTGGCCGATTTGAGTGCAAATATCTTTAGAATGGCTTTGATAGATTCGGCCGAAATTATTGCAGACGAAGTTCTGAAACTGGCAAAAGTCAGTAGGGAGAAACCGTTTTCTATAGATAATATTGAAGCGGTCTATTTTATAGGAGCCGGCGGTATAGGAATGAGTGCCCTTATCAGATATTTCCTTAAAACAGGTAAGAGAGTGGCAGGATATGATAGGACTCCAAGTGATTTGACATCTGTATTGATAAGTGAAGGTGCCGACATTCATTTTGAAGAAGGCGTGGAATTTATTCCGGACTACTGTAAGCAAAGAGAAAAGACTCTTGTGGTTTATACACCTGCAATCCCTTCCAATCATAAAGAGTTTGTGTGGTTTCAGGAACAGAATTTTGAAATCCAAAAGCGTGCGCAGGTGCTTGGCACTCTTACCGAATCACTTGATGGCCTTTGTGTGGCAGGTACACATGGCAAGACAACTACATCTACTATGGTTGCTCATATAATGAATATGATGCCCGATGGTTGTAATGCTTTTTTAGGTGGTATATCAAAGAACTACGGCAGTAATTTGCTGCAGAGTGAAAAGAGTAATTATGTGGTAATAGAGGCCGATGAATTCGATCGTTCTTTCCATTTCCTCAGGCCACTGCGTTCGGTAATTACGGCTATGGATGCAGATCATCTGGATATTTACGGAACCTACGAAAACTATATAGAGAGTTTTCGCCACTATTCATCGTTAATAAAATCCGGTGGCAATCTTATAGTAAACTGTTCTGTCGCAGAATTGTTGAAACCAAGGCTTGCAGATGGTGTATCTCTTTACACATATTCTATTGATAGTGGCGATTTCCATGCTGAAAACGTTGCGGTGGGAAGAGGTACAATTACATTTGATTTTGTAGGACCTGATATTAGGATAGAAAATATCGAGTTGGGTGTGCCGGTAAGAGTAAATATTGAAAACGGCATAGCTGCCATAGCAATGTCACTGCTTAGCGGAGCAACAGAAGAGGCTATCAGAAAAGGCATGTCAACATTCCGTGGTTGTGACAGACGTTTTGATTTTCATCTGAAAGAGGATAATATAGTCTATGTAAGTGATTATGCCCATCATCCGGAGGAGTTGCGTCAGTGCGCTATCTCTATGAAAGAGTTATATGCCGGAAGTAAGGTAACAGCAATATTCCAACCTCATCTATATACTCGCACTCGCGATTTCTATAAAGAATTTGCCGATAGTCTATCATTGTTTGATGAAGTATATCTGGTGGATATCTATCCGGCGCGTGAATTGCCTATTGAGGGAATAACCAGTCAACTTATAGCCGATAATATGAAGCGTGGTGTGTGTAAGGCTGTAATATCGTTGGACAAGGTACCTCAAATAGTTGAAAGCATAAAAGATGAGACAGAGGTGTTGGTGACTGTTGGTGCGGGCGATTTGGAGAATTATGTTCCGAATATTGTTGAAATACTTAAAACCAAGCAGAAGTGAAAAAAGTAGTGACCATAGTAGCGGCATGCTTATTTGCAGCATATTTGCTGTTTGCACTGTTTGTATCGCGTTCGGGAGAAGATAAAGCAAAAACCGAAGTGTGCAATGGTGTGGTAGTGGATGTGCGTAACAAATCGGGTTACGATTTGATGCATAATTCTACTGTAAATGATATACTTGCAGCGCAAGGCATGCATCCTTATGGTAAAACAATGGGTGAAATAGATATTGAAGCTATGGAGCAGGTATTGCAATCTTCCCCTCTCATATATACTGCCAATTGTTACAAAACGAATGCTAATGAAGTGTTTGTGAGTCTTGTAACCAAAGTCCCAATATTGAGAGTAATAAACAATAAGGGTGAAGATTTTTATCTGGATAGTAATAGCGATATAATTGATGCAAAATTACAGCCTTTGGACATACCGTTGGCTACGGGTAATATAGATAAACAGTATGCATCGGAAAAATTGTATGATTTGGCTCTGCTTATTAGGTCGTCCGATTTCTGGAATGCTCAAATAGCTCAGATAAATGTAACTGCCGAAAATCAGGTAACATTGGTTCCAAGAGTGGGAAATCATCTGTTGATGTTAGGCGAAGCCTCCGATTTTGAAAATAAGTTGGAAAGATTGATGAAGTTTTACGAAGATGGTTTGAGCGTTATTGGTTGGAACAAGTACAGTTCAATCAGTGTTGCATTCAATAATCAAGTGGTGTGTAAGAAAAAATAATAACATATATGGAAGAAAATTTAATAGCGGCCATAGAGTTGGGGTCGTCCGCAATATCGGGCGTAGTAGGCCAAAAACTGGCTAACGGTACTACCGAAGTTCTGGCATACGTTTCAATGCCATCTGAATCGTCTGTTCGCCATGGCGTGGTATATAATACAGAGAAAGCGGCTTCTATCATTGTAGAACTGGTAGAGAAGATGAAAAAGGTATCGGCATGCGATATCAATATGGTTTATGTGGCACATAACGGAAAGTCACTGCGTTCGTTGGTGTCGGAAGTGGAGAGGGTTTTTGAAGACATCAAGGTTGTCGATGAAACCGATGTTTTCAGTATGTTGCAGGAGTGCGAAGACAAACAACTGGAAAATAAGAGCAGACTGTTTCTTTATCCACAGGAATTTACTCTTGACAACAAAAGCATTACCGAAATAGATCCAATAGGAGTATCTTGTAAAACCATAAAAGGAAATTATCTTAGCGTAACAACCAATTCCAATGTAACGGACGATGTGGATCGCACCTTTCAACGAGCTTCTGTTCAAGTGGCAGATAGTTTTGTCTCCATAATAAGTGCAGCAAACTATTTGCTTACCGAAGATGATAAACAACAAGGTTGTGCTTTGGTGGATTTTGGTGCAGACACAACCACTTTGGCTATATATAAGAATGGTATCTTGAAATATCTCAGGGTATTGCCATTAGGTAGTGCTCTTATCACTTCCGATTTGGCAACTGTGTTGAAGATAACACATGCTGAAGCGGAAAAATTGAAAAAAACTTATGGATTGTCCAGTCTAAATTCTTCGCAAAATCTGAATGAATCGTTATCGGTAAATTCCAGAAGAGTTACAGTAAAGGAGATTAGTGCTGTTATTGAGGCACGTAATGAAGAGATTCTCCGTAATCTGGATGCACAGATTAAGAATTCAGGTTTGAGCGAACTTCTATATGCCGGTATGGTTGTTATAGGTGGTGGTTCAAATCTAAGATGTTTGTCAAAAGCTATCCAAAAGAGTGTTGAGAATATTGACTATGTCCGTTTTCTTAAAGAACCAACCATAAATATTGAGTGGGCCGATTCAAAATGGATTAAGAATGATGGTTCGCAATTGTCACTACTTTCGTTATTGAATATTGATGGTCAGAACTGTTGTGAAAGGATGGTGTTTGATGTAATAGACAATCTGACTCCTGCCGAAGAAGAACAGATGGTTACAGGTTCTTTATTTAACGAAGAGGGCGAAAGCGCACAAGAAGACAGAGATAGAGAGGTTGCCGAACGCAAAGCTGCTGAAGAGCAGGCAAGACTGCAAAAACAACAGAATGCATCAGAAGATCCGTCAAACCAAAAACAGCAGGATACTGTAAAAACGTCAGGTTATAAGAGTATGCTTAATAGAGTAAAGGCATTTGTCGATAAATTTGCTGACAAAACAGAGGTCTTCTTTGATGCTGATGACGAGACTGATGAATTGAAAGATACTAACGATACAAATTAATAACTGATTGCTTTATGAACGAAATTATAAAGAACTTTGAAGAGAGGGAAACTTTGGATTTTGGCTTTCCTACCTCTGTGGAGAATATAATAAAGGTGATTGGAGTAGGCGGTGGCGGTAGTAATGCTGTAGAGAATATGTATCGTCAAGGCATATACGATGTGGGCTTTGTGTTGGCTAATACCGATCATCAAGCTTTGAATAAATCGGATATTCCATTAAAGATTCAATTGGGAAAAACAGTAACCAATGGTCTTGGTGCCGGTAATGATCCAAACGTAGCAAAAAGTGCTGCCGAAGAGAGTAAAGAGGATATAGAGGCTCAGTTTAAGGATGGCACAAAGATGGTGTTTATTACTGCCGGAATGGGTGGCGGTACAGGAACCGGTGCAGCCCCCGTAATAGCAAAATATGCCAAAGAGGCAGGAATGCTTACTGTTGGTATAGTTACCATACCATTCAAGTTTGAACAGCGTCCAAAAATAAAACAGGCACTTATAGGTGTTAAGGAGATGGCAAAACAGGTTGATGCACTCCTTGTAATAAGTAATGAAAAACTATTGGAGATGTATCCGCAGCAGAGTGTTGCTGAAGGTTTTAAAAAGGTAGATGAAACGTTGACAATAGCAACAAAGAGTATAGCCGAACTGATAACCGTTCGTGGTATAATAAATCTGGACTTCCATGATGTAAGCAAGATACTTAAAAATGGTGGTGTTGCCATAATGAGTACAGGTAAGGCAAGTGGGCAGAACAGAGTAAATAAGGCATTGGAAGAGGCACTCAATTCACCATTGCTCTACAATAATGATATTTACAACTCCAAAAAAATTCTCTTCAATATTTATCAGAGTAAGAGCAAACCTCTTATAATAGAAGAGATGAAAGAGGTTCGTGAATTTATGGATAAGTTTGAAAATGGCAACGAAATAGAACTTATTTGGGGTTTGGCAGAGGATGCAGAGTTGGAAGACGAAGTTAAGATAACAGTTCTGGCTACCGGTTTTGGAATGGAGGATATTCCGTTTATGGCCGAAAATCCTGAAAACGACCTGATAGATGCCATCTACGGTAGGGATATTTGTTGGTACGAACTTAAAGATGATGATTTGGATAACGATCTTCTGTTGGATGTTCTAAGTACTGTACCTGCATATCAAAGAGACACAAATGGTTTGCAAAAAATCAGGTCTTGCCGACGCTGATAATCAATTATCTTCAAATATCTCTTCTAAAATATCGATAGATTTGAGTTTAGGAAACAGAGGTAAATGAATTTTAAAATAGCTGTTCAGTTTCCTCAATAACGTAACACGTTCCTGATGAGTCAGGGGCGTGTTATGCATTGTTTGCAGATTTGTAGCAGATAACAATGCAAGTTTGTATGATAAATCCCGGTCTAAATATTCTGTATGATGAGGCATTTGACTCACATATTCACCTTCATTCATATCAAAGAAATATCCTTGTGTATAGGAATCGCATGCAGGCATAATACCTAAATGGCGGGCTGTCAGAATCATAACCAACAGATGAAAATTTGAATACCGGACAGCATTATCAAACCATTCAAGTGATTCTTCTATGGCCATATATAGTGGTATGTTACTCTCTTCGTTCTTTAATGCGTAGGTTAGAAATTCTGATAGGTATAGCGCAATTGCTCTTTTAACTGGATGAAAAGGAATGTTTTTGTATGGAGCTCTATTCCTAATTTGTGATAAATGTTGTAGAGATTTACCCTGTTGTCTCCCTTTTGATTCGTACTCTATTCGGGTAAGTGGTTGTAGTATGGCATTTTTTTCGCTTCCTTTACTGCTTTTTGCCAGATAAAACATATATGATGCATAACCTTGTTCACGCGAGAACGTGTGAATAATGCAGGATTTGTCATTATGTTTAGTTACACTTAGCAGGATTCCGACCTCTTTTTGCCACATTTTTTGCATATTTTTTAAATGATAAGCGAAGATATGAAAAAAAACTTGTGAAAAAGTTTGCTGATAAAAAAAATGTCACTACTTTTGCATCCGCTTAAGGCAAGAACCTGAGAAATCAGGTGTTGAGGATGGCGTGTTCGTATATCGGTTAGTACACAAGATTTTCATTCTTGTAAGAGGGGTTCGACTCCCCTACACGCTACAAGTTAAATAAAAAAAGGAAGATTTATAATGGCAAATCACAAATCAGCCTTAAAGGCAATAAGAAAGAGCGAGAAGAGAAGACTTCATAATCGTTATTATGCAAAGACAATGCGTAATGCAGTTCGTCAGCTTCGCGCTATGACCAATAAGGAAGAGGCAACTGTAGCATATCCAAAGGTACAGAAGATGCTTGATAAGATGGCAAAAACAAAGCTTATTCATAAGAATAAGGCTGCTAATATCAAATCAAAGCTTTGCGCTCATATAGCAAAATTGGCTTAATAAACAGAATTTTATAGCTCTATTTGAGAGTGATGAATAATCTGCAGGACTAGTTTTTACTAGTCCTTTGCTTTTTTTTATTCATATAGTTTACCTAAAAAAAGAAGGCTGCCTGATTCACATCGGCAACCTTCTACTGAAATTCTAAATAAAAATCATTATTGTTTTATGCGTCGATATTTGCGTATGTCGCATTTTTTTCAATGAATTCGCGGCGTGTACTAACGTCTTCGCCCATAAGCATTGAGAAGATGTGATCTGCTTCAGCGGCATCTCTAATCTGAACCTGCTTTAACAGTCTGTTCTCCGGGTTCATGGTTGTTTCCCACAAATGTTCCGGATTCATTTCACCAAGACCTTTGTAACGCTGTGTTGTAATATTCTGCTCCATACCACCACCATATTGGTCTATAAAACGCTGGCGTTGTACGTCATCATAGCAGTACTCTTTAATCTTGCCCTTTGTACAGAGATAGAGTGGTGGGGTTGCTATGTATAGGTGTCCGTTCTCTATCAATTCCGGCATATAGCGGAAGAAGAGCGTCATTATGAGAGTATCAATGTGTGAGCCATCGACATCGGCATCGGTCATTATAATAACTTTGTAATAACGTAACTTGTCGTAGTTGGCTTTCTTTGAATCTTCCGGATACAATCCAAAGCGTACGCCCAATGCCTGTATTATGTTGTTTACCTCTTCGTGGTCGAACGCTTTGTGCCACATTGTGCGTTCTACGTTGAATATCTTACCACGTATTGGGAGAATGGCTTGTGTGTGGCGGTCGCGTCCCTGTTTTGCACTTCCACCTGCAGAATCTCCCTCTACTATGAACAGTTCGCAAAGTGCAGGATCTTTTTCAGAACAGTCTGCAAGTTTTCCTGGCAGTCCGCTTCCGCTTAGTGGGCTCTTACGCTGAACACTCTCTCTTGCCTTTCTGGCTGCCACGCGTGCCTGCGCTGCTAAAATAACCTTCTCAATAATCATTTTGGCATCTTTTGGATGTTCTTCCAAATAGATGTTTAATGCTTCACCTACAGCTTGCTGAACTGCTCCGGCAACTTCGCTGTTGCCTAATTTGGTTTTCGTCTGTCCTTCGAACTGTGGTTCTGCAACTTTTACTGAGATTACAGCTGTCAAACCTTCGCGGAAGTCTTCGCTTTCAATTTCAACCTTGGCCTTTTCCAGGAACTTGTTGTCATCGGCATACTTTTTCAGTGTACGTGTCAGTGCAGTCCTGAAACCTGCCAAATGGGTGCCTCCTTCTATTGTGTTGATATTGTTGACGAATGAACGGATGTTTTCTTTGAAACCTATATTATAAATAATGGCAACCTCTATTGGAACATTCTGCTTTTCAGTGTTCAAGTAGATAGGATCGCTAATAAGGCGGGTTCTGTTTTCGTCTATATAGCTTACAAACTCTTTAAGACCATCTTCTGAATAGAAAACCTCTCTTTGCGGATTGCCATCTTCGTCAATTCTGCGTAAATCGGTAAGCGAAATGGTTAGTCCTGCATTAAGAAATGCCAGTTCGTGAAGCCTTGTTGCCAGAATATCGTATTTGTATTCGGTGGTTGTGAATATTGAACCATCCGGCCAGAATGTCTGTTTTGTGCCCGTGATGTCAGAAGTTCCTACTACTTCCACTTCGGTAACAGGTTTGCCGCAAGAATACTCTTGTCTATGTACCTTGCCATCTCTGAATACTTCTGTCACCATTTTGGTGGATAGCGCGTTAACGCATGATACACCTACGCCATGAAGTCCGCCTGATACTTTGTATGAACCTTTGTCGAACTTACCGCCGGCATGTAGTACGGTCATAACAACCTCCAATGCTGAACGATGTTCTTTTGGGTGCATATCAACAGGGATACCACGTCCATTGTCCTGTACCGATACTGAACCGTCCTGATTGATAGTTACATCAATCCTGGTGCAATAACCGGCCATTGATTCGTCTATTGAGTTATCTACAACTTCGTAAACCAAGTGGTGTAAGCCCTTCTCGCTGATATCACCTATATACATTGCGGGGCGCTTACGTACTGCTTCCAAACCTTCTAATACCTGAATGTTTTGTGCAGAATAGTTGCTGTTGTTGAGCGATTCATCGTTCATTGTCATATCTGATTGTTTAATTATCTAACCTATGGTGTAAGTCACTCTATTTAACATACAAATGTACGAAAAATATTCTGAATTATCAGATAGGTACACCTTATTTATTTTATTTTTTTATCTCTGTGACAAAAAGTTGCTGACATATTTATGTTGTAGAGGTTTTTTTTCTATTTTTGCGTCCACTAATATTAAAGTGATAGAATAATACTGAAAAATAGTATCAAAATGACAAAAAAAGTTTCTGTAGGCGGAAAGATCCGTTCATTGAGAGAATCCAAAATGATGGATATGGAAGTGTTGGCAGAACGTTCCCAACTTCCAGTAGAACAAATAAAAGCAATTGAGGAAGATAATTTATTGCCTGGTTTGGCTCCTCTTATTAAGATTGCTCGTGTTTTGGGTGTCAGATTGGGTACTTTCCTGGACGATTCACAAGGAATGGGTGCTGTGGTTAGCAGAAATGAAGAATCGAAGGAGAGTGTGCGTTTTACAAACCACAGTTCTGCCGATAATGCAAGCATGATATATCATTCGTTATCTGAAGGTAAAGAGAATCGTCATATTGAGCCATTTGTGATAGATATATTGCCAACAGGAGAACAGAATTACGCAATGTCTTCGCACGAAGGTGAAGAATTTATATATGTTCTTGAGGGTAAGGTTGAAGTAAATTATGGCAAACAGACATATTTGCTGGAGAAGGGTGATAGCATCTATTACGATTCAATAGTAAAGCATCACGTTCACGGATATGGTGACGAGTCTGCCAGAATACTGGCTATAGTATATGCTCCATTCTAATATTTGTCTGTATGGTTCAGTTATCGGAAAAGACATTAGGAGATTATCTTGAATATTGGGCGGAACATACTCCCGATAAAGAGTATGTGGTATATTCAGATAGGGATTTGCGCTTTACCTGGAAAGAGTTTAATCAGCGCGTAGATGATATGGCCAAAGGCCTCATTGCAATTGGAGTAACAAAAGGAACCCATGTGGGACTATGGGCACAAAATGTACCTGATTGGCTTACTTTTTTATATGCTTGTGCTAAGATAGGTGCTGTCTGTATTACTGTAAATACCAATTATAAACAGAACGAATTGGAATTCCTTGTTAAGGATTCTGATATGCATACACTCTGTCTGACAGATGGTACTTGGGAAAGTAATTATGTTGATATGACATATCAGATGCTTCCCGAATTGCGAGAGTGTCAGCGCGGACATTTGGAGAGTAAAAACTTTCCAATGCTGAAAAATGTGGTATATATAGGTCAGGAGAAATATCGTGGTATGTATAATACCTCCGAAATCCTGTTGCTTGGCGAAAATACTGAAGAAGACGAATTCTTGAAATTACGTAAATCGGTAAATTGTCACGATGTAGTGAATATGCAATACACTTCAGGAACAACCGGATTCCCAAAAGGGGTTATGCTAACTCACTACAATATTGCCAATAATGGTTTTCTGACAGGTGAACACATGAAGTTTACCCAAGATGATAAATTGTGTGTATGTGTACCATTGTTTCACTGTTTCGGTGTAGTACTTGCTACTATGAACTGCCTTACACATGGCTGTACCGAAGTAATGGTGGAGCGTTTTGACCCATTGGTAACATTGGCTTCCGTACATAAAGAACGTTGTACTGCACTTTATGGTGTGCCCACAATGTTTATAGCAGAACTGAATCATCCTATGTTCGATATGTTCGACCTAAGTTGTCTGCGTACCGGTATTATGGCGGGTTCTTTATGTCCTATAGAACTGATGCGTAAGGTGGAAGATAAGATGCACCTGCGTGTTACCAGTGTGTATGGACTTACCGAAACATCTCCGGGTATGAGCCAGACTCGTATAGACGATCCGGACGAAGTACGTTACACTACAGTAGGTCGTGACTACGAATTTGTAGATGTTAAGGTTCTGGATCCTGAAACAAATCAGGAAGTGCCTGTAGGTGTACAAGGCGAGATGTGTTGTAAAGGATTCAATGTAATGAAGGGTTACTACAAGAATCCTAAGGCAACTGCAGAAATAATAGATGAGAATGGTTATCTTCATTCAGGTGATTTGGGAGTAAAGGATGAAAACGGTAACTACCGCATAACAGGTCGTATTAAAGATATGATAATCAGAGGCGGTGAGAATATCTACCCAAGAGAGATAGAGGAATTTCTCTATCATCTGCCGGGTGTACGCGATGTGCAGGTAGCCGGTGTGCCTTCCAAAAAGTATGGTGAAGAGGTGGGTGCATTTATTATTCTGGAAGATGGAGTGAAAATGACTGTCGAAGAGGTGCGTGACTATTGCCGTGGCAAAATAGCACGTTATAAGATACCAAAATATGTTTTCTTTGTGGATGAATATCCTTTGACAGGAAGTGGAAAAATTCAGAAATTCAAACTGCGCGACCTTAGCTTGAAGTTATGTGCCGAACAGGGTATAGAGGTTATATGATATGGAGATAAATGAACAGATAAAACAGATGGCTATGCGTCTTCGTGCTCTGCGCGAAGATCTGGAAATGTCAGTAGAAGAGGTGGCTACAAAATGTGGTGTTACCTCAGAAGAACTACAGAACTATGAATCGGGAGAATTCGATATTCCAATGAATTTCCTGTGTAATGCTGCAACTGTGCTGGGTGTGGAACCTTTGGAACTCTTTACAGGTGAAACCCCCAATATGAGTGGTTACTGGTTGGTAAGAAAAGGCAAAGGACCTGTGATAGAACGTAGTAAGGCTTATAAGTATCAAGCATTGGCTATGGGTTTCAAGCATGCACAAGCATCTCCTTTTATTGTAACAGTTGAACCAAAGGAGGAAGAAGCAATGCATCTGAACAGCCACGAAGGACAAGAATTTAACCTTATGCTGAAAGGGCAGTTGTTGCTGAATATTGGTGGAAAAGAACTTGTGCTTAACCCCGGTGATAGCATCTATTTTGATTCAACATTACCACACGGAATGAAGGCACTTAATGGAGAACCGGCAAGATTTTTTGCAATAATAATCTGATATACAAGTAGATATGTTAGAACGTTTTCTTAAACGGACGGATTTTTCATCCTTAGAGGATTTTAAAAATAATTTTGAGATAGTTGCTCCCGAGAATTTCAATTTTGCATACGATGTGGTTGATGCTTGGGCAGCCAAAGAGCCGGATAAACTGGCTATGTTGTGGACTAATGACGAAGGTGCAGAGCAGAGATATACTTTTGCGGATATAAAGGAACAATCTGACAGAGTGGCATCATTCTTTTTGCAGTTAGGCATTAAACGTGGCGATTGTGTTATGATGATGCTTAAACGCAGAGTAGAGTTCTGGTTTACCATAGTTGCTTTGCATAAGATTGGTGCGGTAGCTATACCTGCTACTCATCTTCTCACACCAAAGGATCTGATATATAGGAATAACTCTGCCGGTATCAGAATGATTGTAACTGCCGATGATAAGTTGATTATGCAACATGTAGAGGATTCTCTTGAACAATCTCCTACAGTAGAATTTATTGTATCGACAGGAGCAGAGGTGAGCGGCAAGTGGATAAGTATGGCTAAGGGTAAGGAGAATGCTTCTCAATTTGTACGTCCTGAAGTTGTAAATACCAACAGCGATATTTCATTGCTCTATTTCACTTCCGGTTCGTCTGGGCAACCCAAAATGGTAGCGCACAACTTTTTGTATCCTTTAGGACATATTGTTACTGCAAAATATTGGCATAACGTTCACGAAAAGAGTCTGCATCTTACGGTTGCTGATACAGGTTGGGGTAAGGCTGTGTGGGGCAAACTATATGGTCAGTGGATAGTTGGTGCTGCAGTATTTGTGTACGATCACGAAAAGTTTACTCCTGCAGATATTCTGGCAGTGATGGCAAAGTACAAAGTAACTTCGTTCTGTGCTCCTCCAACAATATATCGTTTCCTGATTAGAGAAGATTTGAGTAAGTACGACTTGAGCTCGCTGGAATATTGTACAACTGCGGGTGAACCCCTTAATCCAAGTGTCTTCGATTCATGGAAGAACTCTACCGGGTTGACTATATATGAAGGCTTTGGCCAGACAGAGACTACTCTTACTATTGCAACATTCCCATGGATGACTCCAAAACCGGGTTCACTTGGTATTCCAAATCCTGCTTACGATATGGATTTGCTTACCCCTGATGGTCGTTCTGCCGAAGATGGCGAAAATGGTGAAATAATTTTACACACGGATAGAAGACTACCTATAGGACTGTTTGAATCTTACTATAAGAATCCGGAGCTTACAAAGACTGTACATTATGATGGTATATACCATACTGGTGATGTTGCTTGGCGTGATTCTGATGGTTATTATTGGTTTGTAGGTAGAACTGACGATGTAATTAAGAGCTCAGGATACAGAATAGGTCCGTTCGAAGTAGAGAGTGCGTTAATGACTCACCCTGCAGTAGTAGAGTGTGCGGTAACCGGTGTGCCTGATGAAGTGCGTGGACAGATAGTAAAAGCTACAATTGTACTGGCAAAAGAGTATGTCGATTATCCTAATAAAGAGGAACTGATAAAAGATATTCAGAATCATGTGAAAAAGGTATCTGCTCCTTATAAATATCCTCGCGTGATTGATTTTGTTGAAGAACTGCCTAAAACAATAAGCGGTAAAATCCGTAGGGTGGAGATAAGAGAAAAAGATTCGAAAAAATAAGACAAAATGGGGTGGTGCAAGTTTAAGATAATTGAATCTTGCACCATTTTTTCATTATAACAGTTTTTTTACAAAAAAAATGTTGTTTTTATTAGTTAAAAGAGATACTTTTACCACAGATTAACTAAAAATAACCAGGTCCAACTGACCATAAAAATGTATTAATATGAAGAAGATTAAAAGTTTAATGTCAATCAGCGTAATGTTATTGGCTGGTTTGATGATGGCTGCTTGCGGTGCATCAGGTGAAACAAAAGAGAAGAAACAGAAAGGTTTGATACTTCCTGAAGGTGACAATGCAACTTTGGTAACAGATGGAAACTATACCACGATTACTTTTCCTGACGAGTTGACTGCAGCTGACGAAGAACGTTACAACACAGACTTTGTGGGCTATATTATGAGCCTTAATGGAAAAATCAATGTTGAAGGAAGAGAGATGAACAACTATCCTATTTACTATTATCTGCATAATGCAGGTCAGTGGTTGTTTAAGGGTGAATATGAGAATCCGGCTATATTGACAGTTAAGGATATTAAGATGATAAAGATTTCAAAGTATCCTTTGCGCCTAAGAGAATTCAATACTCTGATGCCTCTTTTAGATGGCTCAAAAGAGAAAAAGAACGATCAGAGCTATCAGGATGAAATTCTGTTTGGTAGTAACAGATATACATTTATTGAAATTCTTGTAAGATAATATTTAAACTATTCTATAAAAAATTGCAGGCCGAACAATTATTCAGCCTGCATTTTTTTATTATCTCTTGATGATATAGTTGTATCAAACCAGTTCCATTCCCAAACGTATTGCTTTTTCGTTTAATGGCAGATACTTCCAGTTACGTTCCGATACAGAATGTTTGATACCTTCCAGTACATGGTCAATCTGTAATATAGGGCGTATCTTCATAAATGCACCCAGTAAGAACATGTTGGCAACTTTTGTGGCGTTTATCTTTGCAGCCTCTTCTATCGCCTTGACCGGATATATTGTTATATCTGTTCTGGTAGGTTTTCGAGTAATGGTACTAGGGGTGTAAATAAGTATTCCACCCGGTTTTACCATCTGCTCAAATTTGTCCATTGACTGCTGATTCAGAATAATTGCTGTACTGTACTGTTGCAGAATAGGTGAACTGATACGCTTATCACTCAAAATAACTGTAACGTTTGCAGTACCACCACGAATTTCCGGACCGTATGATGGCATCCAAGAAACTTCAAGTCCTTGTGTTAAACCTGAATATGCAATAATCTTTCCCATAGAGAGAACGCCTTGTCCTCCAAAACCTGCAATAATAATTTCTTCTGTCATAATATTCTAGTTTTATCTTGGGAGATTCATATCCATTACTATCTTACCATCTATCTTCATATCGCCTAAAGGATACTTTTTGAACATATTTTCTACCATCCATTCGTTGGCAGCTTTAGGTGAAAGACCCCATCCTGAGTTACAGTTTGATACAACTTCAACTATAGATGTGCCTTTTTTGTCTCGCTGATTTTCAAATGCCTGGCGAAGAGCTTTCTTCAACTTTCTTACGTTTGCCGGTGTGTGAACAGCCTGGCGTGTTACGTAGTGAACACCGTCAAGTTGTGCCAGTAGCGGAGTAATGTTCAATGGGTAACCCATGGTCTTTACGTCACGTCCGCGAGGGCAAGTTGTAGTCTTCATACCTTCAAGTGTTGTAGGTGCCATCTGACCACCTGTCATACCATAAATACCGTTATTTATAAAAACAATAACAATATTTTCGCCACGGTTGCAAGCATGCATGGTTTCAGCAGTTCCTATGGCTGCCAAATCGCCGTCACCCTGATATGTGAAAACGTACTTTTCAGGAATGACGCGTTTAATACCTGTTGCTACGGCGCAAGCACGTCCGTGAGCAGCCTCTACAACGTCAAACTTGTAAAAATCATATAGAAATACAGAACAGCCTACCGGTGATATACCTACTACGTCATGCTCTATGCCCATCTCTTCAATAACTTCTGCTATAGTGCGAACAACAACACCATGTCCACAACCGGGACAGAAGTTGAATGTGGCATCAGACATCAAGCGGCTTTTCTGATAAACAAGGTTCTCAGGTTTGATAATATCTTTTGCTTCCATCTCTCTCTCTTGTTTAAAGGTTGAACTCTTTGTATATTGCGTTTTCAATCTCTTCCGGTGATGGTACCATACCACCAAGACGGCCAAAGAAACCAACCGGTTTACGTCCCTCAACAGCAAGTCTGATATCTTCTACCATCTGACCTGCATTCAATTCCACTGACATAAAACCTTTTACGCGATTATTGTTAGCTAAAGCAGTAATCTCTTTCATTGGGAAAGGATATAGTGTAATAGGACGGAATAGACCTATTTTGTGTCCTTTAGCTCTTGCCAATTCAATACTCTTCTGGGCAATACGTGCAATAATACCAAATGCAACAATTATATATTCAGCATCTTCACACTGTATCATTTCGTAGCGTACTTCAGTTTCCTCCATAGCACGATATTTTTCCTGAAGACGGATGTTTACCATTTCATGCTGTTGAGGTAATAGGTTAAGTGATGTTACAAATCTGCGCTCTTTGCCTTCCGGAGTTCCGTTGGTAGCCCAGTCGGGATATTCTGAAAGACGATCACGTTGTTCCGGAAGAACAATCTTTTCCATCATCTGACCTAATGCACCATCTGATAAAATCATTACCGGGTTACGATATTTGAAAGCAAGGTCAAAACCTTCTGCAATAAAATCTGCCATCTCCTGTACTGACGAAGGAGCAAGTGTTAGCAACTTATAGTCGCCATGACCACCTCCCTTGACAGTCTGGAAATAGTCAGCCTGGCTGGGTTGGATAGTTCCCAATCCAGGACCTCCTCTGGAAACATTGATAAGCAGACATGGAAGTTCTGCACCTGCCAAATATGATATACCTTCGCTCATCAGGCTAATACCCGGGCTTGAGGATGATGTTAATACTCTATGTCCTGTAGCAGCTGCTCCATATACCATATTGATGGCAGAAACTTCGCTCTCTGCCTGTAGTACTACCATACCTGTTCTGGATTCAGCATCTACCTCCATCAGATACTCCATAACCTCTGTCTGTGGAGTAATTGGGTAACCATAGAAAGCATCAGCGCCGGCGCGTATTGCTGCTTCGGCAATAGCTTCGTTACCCTTCATCAATTTAAACTCTTTTTCCATAGTTATTCTTCAATTTTTGTCCTATAAACAGAAATTACTCCATCAGGACAGATTATTCCGCAATTGGTACATCCGGTACAAGCTTCAGGGTTTGCCATATAAGCATAGTGGTAACCTTTGCTATTTACTGACTCAGACATTCCAATTACCTGTTGCAAACAAGTTGATACGCATAGTTCGCAGCCTTTACAACGTTCAGAATCGACTACGATTGCACCTTTGATTTTTGCCATTTTTCTATTATCAATAATTCGGTATGTATTATATCTTCTTTATCTTGGCGATAGTGAACTTCCTGTTCTCGCTATCTCAGTTAAATTAACATCGTAAACCAATGTTGAATATGCCGGAATAGTTGAAACATTTTGTGCTCCATACCCCATCTGGTAGGGTATGTACATTCGCCAAATATCACCAACCCTCATATACATCAATGCTGTTGACATTCCTTCTATCAAACTGGACACCTTAAATGATACCGGAGAATTGATTTCTGGATTCAATTCCGGTGTTTTGAAAGATTGGTCGCCTACATATCCCAAAGGATAATTGGCAGAAGGAATTAGTCTTATTCTGTAATTCATTCTAATGCTGTCGGTGAAATATGGTGATACTTCTCCACTGCCTCTCTTTATAACTTTGCAATATACGTATTTACAATCACACCAATCTCTTTCAGAATCAGGGTTTAGTTTGAATGAGAGTATCCTAAACATATCACCCTCTTTTGCGTCATAAGGCGCAATAGGTTCAGTTGAATAGTTTGTAAAGACGTCTATTATGGAGTCCATAAAGTTGTCATTACGCTCTTTCCAATTGGAAAATTCGTTGTATTCTTCTGTCTCTTCGCAAGCTGTAAAGACAAAAGCCAATGTTATAACTGATACAAGTGTTATTAGGAATCTCTTCATAAAAAATGTATTAAAGCGTTTTCAGAACGCTGGTTATTGATACCTTGTCTGCAAGAATGCTGTTTAAGTCGCTTATCTTAACGCGTTCCTGCTGCATAGAATCACGGTCACGCAATGTTACGGTTCCGTCTTCCAGTGATTGGTGGTCTATGGTTACGCAGTAAGGAGTGCCAATGGCATCCTGACGGCGATAGCGCTTACCAATAGAATCCTTTTCGTCATACTGACAGTTGAAGTGGAACTTTAGGTCGTTCTGAATGCTGTGAGCAAGTTCTGGCAGACCATCTTTCTTCACCAATGGCAATATAGCCAGTTTTACAGGTGCCAATGATGCAGGCAAGTGCAATACTGTACGTGTTTCGCCATTTTCAAGTGCCTGTTCTTCGTATGCTGCAGACATTATGCTCAGGAACATTCTATCTACACCAATAGAAGTTTCAATTACATACGGAGTGTAACTTTCGCCACTTTCCGGATCAAAGTATTTAATATTCTTGCCACTGTATTTTTCGTGCTGTGACAGGTCAAAGTTGGTACGGCTATGTATTCCTTCAACTTCCTTAAAACCAAACGGCATCAAGAATTCAATATCGGTTGCGGCATTTGCATAGTGAGCCAGCTTGTCATGGTCGTGGAAACGGTAGTGGTCTGCACCAAAACCTAAAGCCTGATGCCACTTCATACGTGTCTCTTTCCATTTTGCAAACCAATCAAGCTCTGTGCCCGGTTTAATGAAGAACTGCATCTCCATCTGTTCGAATTCTCTCATTCTGAAAATGAACTGGCGGGCTACAATTTCGTTACGGAATGCTTTACCAATTTGAGCTATTCCGAATGGTATCTTCATACGTCCGGTTTTCTGTACGTTCAGGTAGTTTACAAATATACCTTGTGCAGTTTCAGGACGTAGGTAAATCTTCATATTGCTATCGGCAGTAGAACCCATTTCGGTTGAAAACATCAGGTTGAACTGACGTACATCTGTCCAGTTACGTGTACCGCTGATAGGACATACAATCTCTTCGTCAAGTATAATCTGTTTCAGTTCTGCCAAATTACTGTCATTCATGGCAGTTTTGAAACGTTCGTGTAGCGCATCTCTTTTTGCTGCAATTTCAGCAACGCGAGGGCTGGTTGAACGGAACTGCTCTTCATTGAACGATTCACCAAAACGTTTGGCAGCTTTGGCAACCTCCTTTTCAATCTTTTCGTCATATTTTGCCATCTGGTCCTCAATGAGAACGTCAGCACGATAGCGTTTTTTTGAATCGCGGTTGTCAATGAGCGGGTCATTGAATGCGTCAACGTGTCCTGATGCTTTCCAAATAGTAGGATGCATAAAGATGGCAGAATCAATACCTACAATATTGTCGTGTAGCAGAATCATACTCTGCCACCAGTAGTTCTTGATGTTGTTTTTCATTTCAACACCCAATTGACCATAGTCATACACTGCGCCCAGTCCATCGTATATATCACTTGATGGAAATACAAAGCCATACTCCTTGCAATGAGCAACTATCTTTTTGAAAACATCTTCTTGTGCCATATCTGTTATTGTGAAAATTTGTGCAAAGGTACATCTTTATAATAAAATAATGAAACTAACGGTGGCAAATTCGGCTTAAAAGTTGTAAATTCGCGTCCATAAAACGAAAAAAATGATGAGTGAAGAAAATAGTAAAGTATATACCCCTACGGTTGGCGATGATGGTTTGATACGTCACCAACTTTCGGGAATGTATCAAGGTTGGTTCTTGGAATACGCATCTTATGTTATTTTGGAACGTGCTGTGCCGCATTTTATAGATGGATTAAAACCTGTGCAGCGCAGAATACTTCACTCAATGAAACGGTTGGATGACGGTCGTTTCAACAAAGTGGCAAACATAGTGGGTCATACTATGCAGTTTCATCCTCATGGCGATGCATCTATAGGCGATGCGCTGGTACAGTTGGGCCAAAAAGACCTGCTTATAGAGTGTCAGGGAAACTGGGGAAATATATTGACCGGTCATAGTGCAGCTGCTCCACGATATATTGAAGCACGTCTGTCAAAATTTGCTTTGGAGACTCTTTTTAACTCAAAAACCACTGAATGGAAGGCTTCGTATGATGGCAGAAATAAAGAACCTGTGAATTTGCCTGTAAAATTCCCGTTGTTACTTGCTCAGGGAGTGGAAGGTATTGCCGTGGGTCTGTCCAGCAAAATTTTGCCACATAATTTTAATGAGATATGTGATGCCGCAATATCCTATTTGAAAGGTGAAGAGTTTGCACTGTATCCTGATTTCCAGACAGGTGGAACTATTGATGTATCAAAATACAATGATGGTGAACGCGGAGGTATGGTTCGTATTCGAGCCAAGATTTCCAAAGAGGCAGATAACAAGACTTTGGTAATATCTGAAATACCTTTTGGCGAAAATGTAATGACACTTTGCGAATCAATAGAGAAGGCAGAAGAGAAGGGGAAAATTAAGATTCGCAAGATGGATAACCTGACTGCCGATAAGGTGGAGATAAGAATTACACTTGCGCCCGGTGTGTCGTCTGATAAGACCATAGATGCCCTTTATGCTTTTACTGATTGCGAAGTCCGTATATTCCCAAACTGTTGTGTGATTGACGATCATCGTCCTTACTTCTTGACAGTTAGTGATGTTCTGAAAAAATCGGTCGATAACACATTGAATCTGTTAAAACGTGAACTTGAAATAGAGCGTGCAGAGATACTTGAACAACTTCACTTTGCATCGCTTGAACAGATATTCATTCAGGAACGTATTTATAAGGATGAAGAGTTTGAACAGGCTGAAAATGATGATGAGATTTGCGTTCATATAGATAATCGTCTTACACCATATTACCCTCAATTTATTCGTGAGGTAACAAAAGATGATATACTCAGATTGATGGAGATTAAGATGAAGCGTATCACCAAGTACAATAAGGAGAAAGCCGACGAAGCTATGGCCCGTATGAAGGATGAAATAGCCCGAATAGATAAGGAACTCTCCAATATGGTTAAGGTAACTATCAATTGGTTTAAAAAACTGAAAGATAAATATGGCGATGCTTATCCGCGTAGGACCGAAATTAAGACATTCGATACAATTATAGCAACAAAGGTGGTTGAAGCTAATCAGAAGCTATACATAAATAAAGCTGATGGCTTTATAGGAACCGGTCTGAAAAAAGACGAATATGTGACTAATTGTAGCGATATGGACGATATTATCCTATTCTACAAAGATGGTCGTTACAAAATAGTGAAAGTTGCTGAAAAGATTTTTGTTGGTCCCGGTGTAATACATTTGGATGTATTCAAAAAGAACGACAAACGTACCATCTACAATGTGGTTTACCGTGATGGCAAGAATGGTGCATATTATATGAAACGTTTTGCAGCCACAGGTCTTACTCGCGATAAGGAGTACGATTTGACACAGGGCAAACCAAATTCCAAAGTGATGTATTTTTCTGCTAACCACAATGGTGAAGCAGAGGTAATCAAAATTACTTTGAAACCTAATCCAAAACTGAAAAAACCAATATTTGATAAGGATTTCAGTGAATTGCTTATTAAGGGACGTCAGTCCATGGGTAATCTGCTAACCAGAAACGAAGTGCAGAAGGTGTCGCTCAAATCGCATGGCGGCTCTACTTTGGGAGGTCGTAAGGTTTGGTTTGACAAAGATATTCTGCGTCTGGATTTTGAAGGCCATGGTGAATATTTAGGTGAATTCGACAAGGATGATTTGCTGCTTGTTGTGCTGGATAATGGTGAATTCTATACAACAGAGGTAGATCCAAATTGCCATTTTGATTCAAACATTCTGCGATTGGAAAAATTTGATGCAGGAAAAGTTTGGACAGCATTACTATACGATGGTTCTCAAAAAGGAATGCTCTATATGAAGCGATTCAATATGGAGATTACGGCAAAAAGAAAGAATCTGTTAGGCGAAGACAAGAATAGTAAATTGGTATTGCTTACAGATACTGTTTATCCGCGCATATTGGTGAACTTTGGTGGTGCTGACAGTTTCCGTGAACCAATGGAACTGGATGCAGAAGAGTTTATAGCAGTTAAAGGTTACAAAGCACGTGGTCGAAGGGTTTCAACCTTCAAAATTGCATCGGTAGAGGAATTGGAACCATTAAGATTTCCTGAAGTTGTAGAACCTGTGCAGCCCGAAATAGAGGAGACTGGCGATGTTACAGAAGAAAAGACCGATATAGATGACAATGAACAGCTTGAACTTTTTGAATAGGAGGTGTTGTATAACTATATTAATGTTACTAGCTTCTCTGTTTGCCAAAGCTCAGACAGCCAGGGTAGGGTATATGCCTCAGGACGGGGCATTCTCCATAGCAAGTTCTGTAGGAGGTGGCTATTCATCGGTGTATGATTCTTATCTTTCTCATAACAGGTATTCAGGATTTAATATCACCTGTTCTTTCGAAGCGGTTCATCATAGGAAAGATGCTCTGTTTTTCGACCTTTTTGAAAGTGAATGCCTAATAAATCTTTCGGAATTAAAAGATGAAGCACGTTATTCATACTCTTACGCTGTGGGTTTGGATGCTCTTTTTAAATTGAACTATGCTTTTTTTGAGAAGGGCAATATTTCGTTATATACAGGTCCGGGACTTGCTACAAGATTGGGTGCAGTTTATAATCCAAGTAATTCGAATAATCCGGCTCAGGTTAAATTTCACTGTATGTTTGCTCCTCATGTAGCCGGTGTCTGGAGGTTTAAAGTGGCAGATTATCTTATGGCATTGCGCGTAAAGACTACCATTCCACTTTTAGGTATAACATTTGCGCCGCAGTACGGACAGTTGTATTATGAAATGTACAAATATGACGGATATGCCAAATCCATTCGTTTTGCGTGGCCCTTTAAGATGCCTGTCATATATAATGATATAGCGTTGGATTTTCCGGTAGCAGGTTCATTATTAAGATTAAGTTATAATCATAACTATTCATTCTGTCAATACAGTAATAACACAAACGCAATGAATAATCATGCTTTTATGATAGGTGTAGTAAGAACTCTAAAAGAACTTCCTTATGCTAAGTAAAAAACATTTCATACCTTTTTTTGTTATACTTCTATCGCTTGTGGTCTCATGCGTTCCAAAGAGCGATTTTGAAAACACTCCCAAAGGTAATCTAAAGGCACTTTGGACCATAATAGATGAACGTTACTGTTTCTTTGAATACAAGAATGCTGAATATGGATTGGACTGGGACAGAGTGTATAAAAAATATTCTTCCAGATTGACGTCCGATATGAATAATATAGGACTGTTTGAAGTTCTGACCGATATGCTTTCGGAACTGCGCGATGGCCATGTAAATCTGTATTATATAGCAGATGTTGGCAGATATTGGTCTTGGAAAGAGGATTATCCTGCAAATTTTGATATGAAACTTGTAGAGAGATATCTGGGTACAGATTACAAAATAGCAGGCGGCATATATTACAAGATACTTGATGACAATATTGGTTATCTGTATGTTGGCGATTTTAGTAATAATATAGGAGAATCATCTTTGGACGCGATTATAAGTACTCTCTCTATATGTAATGGATTGATAATAGATGTACGTGATAATGGTGGTGGCAGTGTGGAGAATGCCAGAGCTTTAGCTTCACGTTTTACAAATAAAGATGTGTTTGTGGGTTATATAATGCATAAAACAGGTCCGGGACATTCTGAATTTTCGGAACCAAAGAAGCGTTACATAGAGACAAATAAATACCATCTTAGATGGCAAAAACCTGTAGTTGTTCTGGCAAATCGCGGTTCATACAGTGCAACAAACTCTTTTGTAAGCGATATGAAGTGTTTGCCTTTGGTTACAGTTATGGGCGATGTTACAGGTGGTGGCTCGGGTATGCCTATGTCATCGGCTTTACCAAATGGCTGGTCTGTCCGCTTTTCAGCCAGTCCAATGCTTGATGCAGATGGAAATCATATAGAGTTTGGTGTTGCTCCGGATATTGTTGTCTCTTTAGATGAAACTGCTGCACAGAAAGGTGTCGATTCAATTATAGAATCTGCACGTTCTTATATCAATTCCCTGTTGCAATAACAGCATAAAAATAAAGGAACGGCAGGATTTTTTGATTCCTGCCGTTCCTTTTGTCTATATGTAATTTGATTACATCATACCTTCCATGCCGCCCATACCCGGAGCTGCCATCATTGGCTTTTCCTCTTTCTTAACATTAGGTATATAGCAAGTAGGCCTAATGTAAATGATATTATACAGGATGGTATGAAAAAATCATACTTGTTGCCCAATATAATAAACAGCATAGAGAATAGTAACAATAGGATAAATAAGAGAATCTTTTTTGTTGGGATGTTAAGTTGTTTGATGGTCTTTATGCAACTTCCTAAATAAGCTGTGTATAAAAAGAACATCAATGTTATTCCAGACTCAATTATATTCATATTGTTATTCAACACTCCTAATAAAATCATTATCATAGGAATGGAGAAACAGAAAAGAAAAACAATGTTTATCATAACCTACTTTTATCATTATCGGGTAGTCAGAACCTCTTTAAGACTACCCGATGATGTGATTCTGTTTTGCAAACTTAGTAAATCTGTTTCAAACACGAACATGTGTGTTAATTTAAGATTGTGGGTTTGAATTACATCATACCTTCCATGCCGCCCATACCCGGAGCTGCCATCATTGGTTTTTCCTCTTTCTTTTCAACAATGATACATTCTGTTGTGAGGAACAAACCTGCTATAGAAGCTGCGTTTTCAAGAGCTACGCGAGTAACCTTTGCAGGATCTACCACACCGGCTTTCATCATATCTTCGTAACGGTCAAAACGAGCGTTGTAACCAAAATTACCTTCGCCTTCTGCAACCTTCTGTACTACTACAGCACCCTCTTTACCTGCGTTGAATACAATCTGACGCAATGGCTCTTCAATAGCACGACGTACAATCTGGATACCTGTCTCTTCGTCGGCAGTTTCACCCTTCAAACCATCAAGTGACTTGATTGAACGGATGTAAGCTACACCGCCACCTGCAACAATACCCTCTTCAATAGCTGCGCGTGTTGCACACAGTGCATCGTCCACACGGTCTTTCTTCTCCTTCATTTCAGTTTCTGATGGAGCACCAACGTGGATAACAGCTACACCGCCTGAAAGTTTTGCAAGACGTTCCTGAAGTTTTTCCTTATCGTAATCTGATGTGGTGGTCTTAATCTGAGCCTTGATCTGAGCTGTACGGGCTTCAATCTTCTCTTTTTCGCCCTTACCATTAACAATGGTGGTGTTGTCCTTAGAGATAGTGATTTTTTCTGCTGTACCAAGCATCTCCATTGTAGCCTGTTCCAGTTTTACACCGCGCTCTTCGCTAATTACGAAACCACCTGTAAGAACTGCAATGTCTTCCAGCATCTCTTTTCTGCGGTCGCCAAAGCCCGGAGCCTTAACAGCGCAAATCTTCAAACCTGAACGCAGACGGTTTACTACAAGTGTAGTCAGAGCTTCTGAATCTACATCTTCTGCAATAATCAACATTGGACGACCTGTCTGAACTGCCGGTTCAAGAATAGGAAGAAGGTCTTTCAAGTTTGAAATCTTCTTGTCGTGTATAAGGATAAGAGGATTTTCCATTACGCAGTTCATCTTTTCTGTATCTGTTACAAAGTATGATGACAGATAACCGCGGTCAAACTGCATACCTTCCACTACATCAATATAAGTGTCGCGTCCTTTAGCCTCTTCAATAGTGATAACACCGTCCTTAGAAACTTTCTTCATTGCCTCTGCAATCTGCTTACCTATTTCTGCATCGTTGTTTGCAGAGATAGTGGCAACCTGTTCAATTTTATCAAAGTTGTCGCCAACTTCCTGAGCCTGAGCCTTGATGCTCTCTACAACTTTTGCAACTGCTTTGTCAATACCGCGTTTCAAATCCATTGGGTTTGCACCTGCAGTTACGTTCTTCAAACCTACGTTTACAATGCTCTGTGCAAGAACTGTAGCGGTTGTTGTACCATCACCTGCATCTTCGCCGGTCTTAGAAGCTACAGATTTAACAAGCTGAGCACCGGTGTTTTTGAATGAATCGGCAAGTTCTACCTCTTTAGCAACGGTAACACCGTCTTTAGTAATCTGAGGTGCACCAAATTTCTTTTCAATAATTACGTTTCTACCTTTAGGACCTAATGTAACCTTAACTGCATTTGCAAGTTCGTCAACACCCTGCTTCAAAAGATCGCGGGCATCTGTATTGAATAATATCTCTTTTGCCATAATATATCCTTATTAATAATTAACCGATAACTGCCAAAACGTCACTCTGACGCATGATTAAATATTTTTCTCCCTCTATCTCAATTTCAGTACCTGCATACTTTCCGTAAAGTACCTGGTCACCCAATTTGAGTACCATTTCTTCATCTTTTGTGCCATTACCAACTGCCACAACTTCTCCCTTCAAAGGTTTCTCTTTTGCTGTGTCAGGAATAATGATTCCACCAATTGTTTTCTCTTCTGCCGGAGCAGGAAGTACCAAAACTCTGTCTGCTAATGGTTTAATGTTCATATTTTAAATATTTAAGGTTTAATTATTTCTTTGTTTACATAGCTATATCTGCGAAAAACGTGCCAAAATAGAAAGAGTGCCATATTGACACTCTGTATTATCAGTTAAATATATTTTCAGGGTCGGCAAGCGCGGCAGCCAAATGCTCTTCGCTTAAATGTAACTTATATTGACCCTGATTAAAGATTGATATTCTACCGGTCTCTTCCGATACCACAATAGCAATGGCACTGCTCTTTTGTGTTATACCCATTGCAGCTCGATGTCTCAGACCAAAACTCTTTGGTAAGTTTTCGGTTTGTGAAATAGGAAGTATGCAGGCGGCCGATTTAATTCTATCATCTGCAATTACCATAGCACCATCATGTAGTGGGCTATTCTTGAAGAAGATATTTTCTATAAGTAGTTGGTTGACATCGGCATTGACCGATTCTCCGGTGGCTTCAATATCTCTAAGTTCATGTTGACTGTCTATAACTATGAGCGCACCCTCTTTGCGCTTGCTCATACTTAGGCAGGCCTTTATTACCGGTTGCCATTTGTCAGTATCAATGGTAACGTTTTTGCGTCTTGTCAACCAGCGAACAAAGTTTTTGGTACGTGTATGTGTGCCAATTTCGCGGAAGAAACGCCTTATGTCATCGGCAAACAGTACTATTATTGCCAATACTCCCACATCTACAAGTTTGTTCAGTATTGCGCCCAACAACTGCATTTTGAATACCTGCGAAACCAATATCCATACGCAAACAAATACTAATATGCCAATAAACATATTAAGTGAGCCTGTCATTCTCATCATCTTATAGACATAGAACAGTAGCAATGCTACGCATAGAATGTCTATAATATCTTTAATACCTATTCCTACAAAATATTCTACCATATATCAAGAATTTTCGTTTATCATTTTTATTAATTTGACGCACTCTACAGCCTCTTTTACATCGTGTACTCTAAGCCACGAAGCTTTATGTTGAACAGCCCATGTATGCAAAACTGTTGTGCCGTTCAGTGCCTCCTGCGGTGTGCAGTGCAGAACCTTGTATATCATGGATTTTCTGGAGACGCCAACCAATGTCTCGCATCCCATGCTGTGTAATGAATCCATGCAATTTAATGCTTGGTAATTCTGTTCCAATGTCTTGGAGAAACCAAAGCCGGGATCTGCTATGACTTTTTTAAGTCCAATGTTATGCAGTTCTGAAATCTTTAATCTAAAGAATTCTACCATCTCGCTTGCTACATCCTCTTTAATCTCTTTGTTGTACGTGAGTATGTAAGTTGCTCCATACATGGCTGCTATGCGATACATTCCCTGAGAACCACCAGATATATCGTTTATAATATCTACATGCCACTCTTTCAGGCAATGTTCTGCCACCTGAGGAACAAAAGTATCTATAGAAATTAGCAAATCCGGATATTCCGCTCTTATTGCAGGCAAAACTGATTTCAGGCGCTTTATCTCTTCTTCTGCCGATATTGCTGTGAATCCCGGGCGTGTGGAACAGGCACCTATATCAACTGCATCGGCACCATTATCAATCATCTGCTTGATTTGTGCCATTGCAGCATCGGTACTGCTCATTCTGGAATCTTTGTAGAAAGAATCCGGGGTCAGGTTTATTATTCCCATTATTCGGGTATGGTCACAGTCTGCCAATTTCATAACCGCGAAGTTACAAAAAAGAGAATCTATTTACCACCACAATCAAAAATAAATGTATGTATTCGCACTGTAAATTAGCAAAAGTCGTATAATATCTTGCATTCGTCGAACTCACGTTAATTTAGATGGTTTCCAATTCTGGTAGTATTACAGGTACTTCGCGATGCTCGCTATGGAGAAACATACTATAATATATAGGAAGGTAAGTGACTCCATTCTTCCTGAAAATTTCCCGTTCATTAGAAAGGACGATTGCATAATTGATTCCGTAATCTGGTGTTTTAAGGAATTTGGTAAGTGCACTATGATCTGTATAGTCTTTTCCTGATTTTATCTCTATGGGAAGCACTGTCAAATTATCGAGGTCGTCCACAAGAAAATCTACTTATTCCGTTTTGCGCCTTGTAAGTTGGTTCAACAACCCAGAATGAGACTTGGTTATCTCACACCAAGCGAGAATTTGAATCCACCTGGATTTAGGTATTTCTTACAATAATTATATCTTCCTTGAAGAAGTTGGTAAGCAGTGCCAATGTTCTGATAGTGAAATTGTGCTGACCACTTAACCACTTGGTCACTTCGCTAGGCTTTTTACCTAATGAAAGGGCAAATTCTTTCTTCGTCAATCCCTTTTTAGTCATTAAAGAATTTATTCTATCAGCAATAGCAAAAGATAAATCTACCTCAATCTTTACTGACGAAGGCACATCTTCTACCATTTGCTTAAACTGTTTATCTATACTCTTCATATGTTAAAGTTTTCATCTGTCTCAATTGTATTTGTAGTAATCAATATAGTACCATTCTTTTCTCCTTCTCTTACTAATCTTTCAAACTTCTGTAAAGTAAGTACATATCCATTTAACTCTTCGTCTTCATTATAAGACCGAGACTTTTTTATACCTCCATTGCCTAATACTAAAATCCTATCAGATAGTCTTAAACAATAAAGACGTAATTTTGATTGTATTACAGGTAATGCACACACTCTATCATTAATTTTGCCTTCAGGACGAAAAAAACGTTCCATAGCTCCTATATCTGCAATCTTGTTGATAAAAGCCACAATCCTCATTAAATCGGGATTGTACTCTGCATCGCTTTTAAATCTATTATAAAAATTCTCAAACTCACTTTCGCTTTTCGAAAGGAACTGGATTGTATATATAGTACAACCCTCACTCTTGCTTACTAAAAGTAATTCTGTTTCACTCATAGATTTTATTATTAATAATATTTCTCGCAAAGATACAACAATTATTTTACTTATAAGTGAAATGTTGGGTTGTTTTTGCACATTCAATAAATACAATCTATGAGTAGTCAATATTTTGGTGATTTTTTATCGTTTTTTAAGGTTAAACAATAGGATTAGCAAAAGTCGTATAATAACTTGAATTCGTCGAACTCACGTTAAATTAGATGGTTTCCAATTCAGGTAGTTATCGTGGTCATCAACAAGAAAATCAACTTATTCCATATTTTTAGCAACATTTTTACCTACTTATTCCATTTTTAATGTCGTAAATATGCCTACTTATTTCGTTTTGCGCATTGTAAGTGGGCTCAACAACCCAGACAGAGACTTGGTTATCTCACACCAAACGAGAATTCGAGCCAATTATTAACTAAACTGAATTCAAGTTGCAATTGTAAGTTGAATTCATCTATGTGATTTATCTTTGTGCTTGTGAATAAAACAACCTATGAGTTGTACATTTGTGAAAATATTGCTAGATTTGCAGCAAAAACCATGGATTATGACATTTGATGAAATTACTGAAGATGGAAGGCTTTGGGCTGTCCGTTACGAAGGAGAAAATGATAACGCTTTATACACATTGTTTGATCAATGGAGTGATGTAATGTGGTTACGTTCTTTCTTCAAAGCTAATTGGCGAGATTTAACTTCGTATTTCAAAATTACGGATGTTAATCAAGCTATTGAAGATACTATTGAAGATAGTGATAAGTTGCAAGGCATTATTATGGATATTTCTCCAAGTGCTAATTTAGATGAACTCTTTCGCCCATTAGAGAACTACAGAACTAAAGGTATCTTTCTGGGAAAAGAGAAGGCAAAATTAAAAAGAATAAAACGTCATTCATCATGGCTTCGCATATACGCTATTAGACTTTCAGAAGGCGTGTATGTAATTACTGGTGGAGCCATAAAATTGACATTAAAGATGGAAGAACGCGAACATACTCGCCAAGAACTTGTTAAGTTAGAACAGGTTCGTAAGTTTCTTCTAAGTGAAAATATCATTGATGATGATAGTTTTGTGGAATATATGAATATGTTGTAAATGTTATACGAAAGGGGTGAATATGAATAAGATTATAAAGAAACTGGGCGAGCATAGATCTTCAACTCCTTCTAAATGGAGAGAAGAAACGGAATTTAGAACAACCAATAAAAGTTGGTTGCGCTATTCTCAACATATTGCTATGATGATGCTTGATAGAATGGAGGAGTTAAATCTTACACAAAAATCATTGGCAGAGAGAATGGGGTGCTCCCAACAATACGTATCAAAAATATTAAAAGGCAGAGAAAATCTATCAATCGAAACATTGTGTAAGATAGAATCTGCATTAGAACTCTCATTATTTCCAGAGTTAGCAGAAGCATATTAATACCCATCTGTCACCATCCTCTATAGCTGCAATTGAACAATGTTTAAATGAATATGGTATAGCATATATCAAGGTAGAAAAGTTAGATAAAACTCCTATTGATGCATATTCTACTATTTCAGGAAATATGCCGGTAATCACAGTAACATATCGTTATAATGATATGGATAAATTGGCTTTCGATATTCTCTATGAGTTATACCATATAGAACATCATCTTTCCGAAGAAAGTAAAGCTTTTATTTCTATTGAAGGTACAGAATATTCTAATGATCCACGAGAAAAAGAAGCGAATGATTTTGCAAGACAGATGCTGATTCCGGATGAAATCTGGGCTAGTATTCTAAAAGTGGGATGTACCAGTTTGTCTCCACATCAGATTGTTAAAACAATAGCAACAGAAGCAGAACGATGCGGTATAAGCCCATCTATAGCCATTGCGCGATACAAACATGAAACAGACTGGTATAGAACTTCTTCTTATAAATCACCCAAGATTTTCTGATTACAACTAATGTAAATTCTCCGCCACCCTGCCTATGTGAGTAGTGGAGCTTCGGGACGTAGCTGTTCGTAGCTGCTTCGTTCAGTTCATCCCTAAAACACAGAACTCGGACTTTTAGCCAGCATTCGCTGTCTAACGTTCCTCAAACATGCTGTGTTTTTTAACGGTCTTCACCTCACTACGCTATTCTGCTCCTCACAGATAGTCCCTATGCTTCCACTACTCACTATGTGCAAAGTGTAAACTTACATTGTTTGTTTATGTGAGAAGAATTGAGTTTTCTTGTTTTTGAGCAAGATAGTGGTTTCCTATAGCGCGTATGGAATTTGCTACAAAGGATTTATGGTAAGATGTTGAATGAAAAACCAAATTTATTTTTTTTCTCTTCGCTGCTTTCATTACATTTGCAAAACAAATACAAAATTTATGCGTATCAGAATTTTTTTAATTATAGCAATACTTTTGTTTTGCAATTGCAACGAGCTATTATCTCAAAGATCTTTTAATTCTGTCGTGAATAATGCTAATGCTACAACCATCAGGCAGAAAAGAAATAATGTTATTAAAAAATCAAAACCAATTGTAACCCAATTCATGGGAATACCTGTTGATGGTTCAAAGACTTCATTAGTATGGGACTTAATGGATAAAGGTTTTGATTTAGTTCCATATACACGGGATGTTTTAGAAGGTGAGTTTAATGGTACAAATGTTACTGTAAGTGTTGTTACGAATAAAAATAAAGTTTGGAGAATTGCTATTGTAGATAAAGCAAAAACCAATCAAGTAAACGCTATGATTAGATTCAATAGACTCTGCGAACAATTTGAAAACAATGAAAGATACATATCATTTGATGGCGATCAAACTATACCAATGGCAGAAAATATACATGAAGGTATAAACAATAAAAATAAACAATATTCTGCTGTATTTTACCAAACAACACAGCAGGAACTTGATATACAAACTGCTCAATTGGAAGTTTTAGAACAAATGCGTGAAAAGTTCACTGAAGAAGAGATATCAAACATGACTGAAACAGAATTTCAGGAGCATATGTCAGACTTATCATTTGATTATGTTATTGACCAATATAGAAACAGAATGGTATGGTTTACCATTTGTGAAGATGAAGAAGGCTTTTATATAGCAATGTACTATGACAACCTTTATAACGAAGCTAAAGGAGAAGATTTATAATAGTAAGACTTTATTGTATTTTCCTGAAAAAGTTGACTCAAAATGCTAATGTAAACTCTGCTGCTTTTGGGCACTTTACATATAGAAACCCATCTACATATGCTTGTAGGTGGGATTTCTGTCTAAAATGTAAAGTGTAAACGGTAAAGTGACAATGTTACTAACATTGCAAGTATGTGCGGTCCAGAAATGCATGAGCTAGTAGTGGAAGCATAGGGACTATCAAATAACCTGAGTGGAGTAATAGGGTGTGTTTGTGAGGCGTGAATTTGCCCTACTCATCTATTATAGTGGTAGATAAGTTTGTTGGCATAGCCACCTGAAAACTGCACAATTTGGATTTGGGACAGAAGACACAAGGCGGCATTGGCTCCCGAAAAGGGAGGGGACCCACGTAGGTGGGGAGGACCGCCGGTGGATTGCTGTCCAAATCCAAATCCCTAAACAAACTTATGCTACCACAATACCCCACAAACAGCTACGTCCTGAAGTTCCACTATAAACTTTTCGCTATAACTACGAAAAACAGAAAAGATGTTTTGTTCTGCAAATGGGTTTCACTATTTTTGTGGTGATGTATTCAAATTAGACAATGGAGATAGAAAAACTATACGCTCTGTTTTTGAGCAGTAAGGGTGTAACAACCGATACCAGAACCTGTGCTGACGGACTGATATTCTTTGCGTTGAAAGGTGAACGTTTCAATGGCAACAGTTTTGCTCTGCAAGCATTGGAAAAAGGCTGTAGCTATGCTGTAATAGACGAAGCAGAGTATTATGACAGTGCAAACAGTCAGTTGATTCTTGTAGATAACGTGTTACTTACGCTACAGGCATTGGCGCGTTACCACAGAGAACAATTGGGCACACCTGTAATAGGTATAACAGGGACAAACGGCAAAACCACTACAAAAGAACTGATTGCCACTGTGATGAACAGTAAATACAATACACATTACACCAAGGGCAATCTGAACAATTCAATAGGTGTACCTCTTACGCTGCTGCAACTAAAACCCGAACACGAATATGCAATAATAGAGATGGGAGCCAGCCATCCGGGCGATATAGAAGAATTGGTGAACATCTGTCTGCCAAACTACGGATTGATTACTAACGTAGGCAAAGCACATCTTTTAGGGTTCGGCTCTTTTGAAGGAGTAATAAAAACCAAAGGAGAACTATACGATTTTATTCGCAGTAATGGAGGACATATCTTTATAAACGGCAATAACAGTTATCTGTTGAACATAGCAGACGGCATAGAAAACACCCGTTACGGAGTAGATTCCTCTATGTATGTAAATGGCTATGTCGTAGAGTGTGCACCGCATCTCAAAATGCAATGGCGTAATGCCGATGGCGCATTCCATACCATTCAGACACAGTTGATAGGTGCATACAATATAGAAAATGTATTGGCGGCTATCACCATCGGTCTCTATTTTGGAGTAGAAGTGGAAAAAATAAACGCTTCTATTGCCGGATATGTGCCACAGAACAACCGTTCTCAGCTAACCGTAACAGAAAAGAATAAACTGATAGTTGATGCATACAATGCAAATCCTACCAGCATGAAGGCCGCATTAGATAACTTCGCATTGGTGAAAGCTGATGGTAAAGCACTGATATTGGGCGATATGCGCGAACTGGGTGAATCGAGTAGGGAAGAGCATATCAACACGCTTAATCAAATAAAGGGGTATGGCTTTACCGATGTATATTTGGTAGGTAGTGAATTCGCACAGGCGCAGGCTGATTTAACAACCTCTTACCACCTTTATAATAATATAGAGGAACTGATTGAGTATGTAAAACAAAATCCAATGTTGGGTAAAACAGTGCTTATAAAGGGTTCTAACAGCATAGGACTGACAAAGATTACAGATTATTTATAACTTTAATTACAACTAATATGAAAAAAGTATTATTCTCATGCTTCGCACTTCTTTGCGGAGGTTTATTGATGGCTCAGAGCCTTAAGGTTTCAGTTATGGGCGATTCTTATTCAACTTATCGTGGTACAATGCCAAATCATTATGCAACATTCTATCCAATGCCAATGTGCAAGGTTAGTGAACAGAGCCAGATGTGGTGGCAGCAGTTTATTGATAGAAACGGCTATCAGTTAGAGAAAAATGATTCATATTCAGGTTCAACCATCAGTAATTCCGGTTACAATAAAGAGGACTATTCAGACCGTTCTTTTGTAGCCAGAATGAATGAAATTGGCGATCCTGATATCCTGTTCATCTTTGGCGGTACAAACGATGACTGGGTACCTGCTCCAATGGGTGAATACAAATACAAAAACTGGACAAAGGAAGATCTTTACAGCTTCCGCCCGGCAATGGCATATCTGTTGCACAACTTGAAACAGTTGTATCCTGATATGAAGATTTATGTTCTTATGAACTCTGATATGAAGGACGAAACAGATGAATCAATCAGAACAATCTGTAAAAAATATAAGGTTGATTACATTGAACTGCATGATATTGAAAAGAACATCAATCATCCTACACTGGCAGGTATGACAGCCATTGCAGATCAGATTCAGGAATACATTGACAGTAAAAAGAAGTAATATTCAAATCTGTTAGAATAAAAGAGACTGAAAATCCATTTTGTACTGACCCCAAAAGTTTGGACAGATTAATAAATAGATTTATAGGTAAAGAGT
>CALFTK010000023.1 GCA_937916465.1 uncultured Bacteroidales bacterium | reverse complement strand
ATGGGGCAGACTGTAAATCTGCTGTCTTTCGACTTCGGTGGTTCGAATCCATCTTCACCCACAACAGAAAGCGATCAACAAAAAGTTGGTCGCTTTCTTATTTGTACATACAGCTATCCTCTGCTCTTCCACTAACAAGAATGTTAAACAGATACTAACAACTATAACAAAATTAATAGGATGATTCACATCATCCTACTAACAATATTCACACCTAAATGTGAATCAAATAAAAGTTATGAAAAAATAAAATTAGGTTATCCTAAATGGATACTTTCCTCTACTAACTTAAGCAGTGATTCATTATCTAACTGCTGACGCAATGTTTCGTCTTTAAATGCAGTGAGATACTTAATCATATAATCCACAATATTATCAGAGAACACACCACGACTGGTATAAATATCTCTGTCTTTAGCCAGCTCCTGAGCAGCTTCAACGCAACAACCCGGTAGTTGTTCCAAAGACTCTTGAACTGCCTTATTCTTTTCATCGTGGATATTCACGCCTAAACCAACGTATGTCTTTTCTGCTATTTCCAGTCCGTTAGGTATTTCAAATCCATGACGTGCTGCACAGCAAAGAGCTGCAAGCAACAGATATGTATCTGCAAAACCGTCAGATGCACGCCATTCAAATGTCTGTTTATCACTAAAATCTTTATCAGAAGCCTTCTCTAAAGGATTGCACTTTGCAGCCATATCCATTTTCTTTAACCAACCTAATGGGACTCTAACCAACGCACTGCGGTTTGAGAATGACCAACAGAGTGATGTTGGAGCCTCCTGATGTGGTACAAGACGCATAAATGAAAGTGGATGCGGATTACCGAATGCTGGAAGCGAAGTGCCTGCTATCATGTAACCGGCTATTGCCTTACGACATTCGTCTGTCAATTCTCCGTTATTGGTCATCATTGATTGTCCGTTCTTTGAGAATTTGCAATGTACATGCATACCCGATCCGGCCTTTCCAACTGTAATTTTTGGAGCAAAAGTTAATGTTACACCATACTGATATGCCAACTGTCGCATTACCCATTTGGCTACAACCAACTGGTCTGCAGCATCTTCTATATCGGTTGGTTGGAACTCTATTTCATTCTGTTCGTATATTTTGCCATTCTGAGAGAAATTACCAACCTCTGAGTGGCCATACTTAATTAGTCCGCCACATTGAGCAATCAAACGCATTGCTTCATTACGCAAATCGGCAAACTTATTGAATGGAGCACTTTCATGATAACCTTTTTGGTCCGGTGTAGCATACATCTCTTCATCATCGGCTATGATGTAATACTCTAATTCACCCATGGCCTCCATAGTCAACCCGGTTACCTCTTTGAACTGTGTATGAGCCTTATGCAGAATATACTGCGGACTGCTTTCAAATGGTTCGCCCTCTCTGTCAAAGAATGAGCAGAGCAAATCCACAGTAGGAACATCGGTAAATGGATTTACGAATGCTGTTTTGTAACGTGGCAACACATATAGATCACTCTTACCTGCTTCTACAAAAGGAAACAGACTTGAACCATCAACACGTTCACCTGCAGCCAAGATATTTTCTAAATGTTCTAAACTGTTTATAACAAAATTCAGAGACTTTAGTTTTCCATCCCAACCGCAATAGTGCAGATTGATGAATTCAATACTATTTTCCTGACAGTACTTTACAATATCTGCTCTGGTAAACTCTGATGCCGGTTTTTTCAAATACTTAACCAACTTATTTGGCGACATTTCTATACTCTTGTCCATACTATACCTTATTTAATGTTATGAAAGGAAGGCTATCAGAATACCGGCGGCAACGGCAGAACCTATTACACCCGATATATTACTTGCCATACAATAGTTCAATACAAAATTCTTTTTATCATACTTGAGTGCTATCTCGTTAGCTACACGCGATGCCATAGGCACTGCACTCAAACCGGTTGCACCCACCAATGGGTTAATCTTTTGCTTGCTAAATATATTGAATAGTTTCACCAACCAGATACCACCTGAAATAGACAAACAGAAAGCCAGGAAACCACCTGCCAAAATACCAATTGTACTCCAGTTAAGGAATGCATCAACAGTCATTGTTGCACCTACGCAAAGTCCTAAGAATACTGTTGCAGCATTCATTATGCTATTGCTGGCAGCATCGAACAGACGTGAAGTATCGGCACCAATCTCTTTAATCAAGTTACCAAACATAAGCATACCTACCAATGGAACTGCAGTTGGAACCAATATAGCTACTACAGTAGTTACAGCTATTGGGAAGAGAATCTTAAGTAGGCGCATATTTTTGATTTCAATTGGTTTGCCTGCTAACTTTTCCTGCTCTTTCATATTGATTTTCAATTCTGCTTCACTACACCATAGTTTTACAACCATTGGAATAATTACAGGTACCAAAGCCATATATGAATATGCTGCAATTGCAATAGGACCTAAAAGATGTGGAGCCAATTTAATAGTGGTAAAGATTGATGTAGGACCATCGGCACCACCAATAATTCCTAATGAACCGGCCTCCTGAGGTGTAAACCCTAAGAACAATGCACCAAAGAATACTGCAAAAATACCCAACTGGGCAGCAGCACCAAAGATAGAGAGACGCAGGTTACGAATCATTGGACCAAAGTCGGTCATTGCACCAACACCCATAAAGATTATAGGTGGCAAGAAACCTGTTTTAATAAGTCCATAGTACAGGAAGTTCATCAAACCAAGTTCGTGAGCAATGTCGTGCAAAGGCATATCGTAGATATTCTTCAACACACCATTAACCATTACCATACCATTTTCATCGGCCTGAATAACACCCATTTCTCCACCCGGGAAGTTTGCCAAAAGCACACCGAATGCTATAGGAATAAGCAGAAGCGGTTCGTAATGCTTCCTGATTCCAAGATAGAGTAGTACAAATGCCAAAAGATACATTATAATGAAGCCCGGTTCAGCAACTATATTGCTTATGGCTGTCATTTCATATAGTTCTAAAAGTGTCTCTTTCATAATTATCCAATCTTAATCAAGACATCATCTTCAAATACGTTATCGCCGGGGTTCATACAGATTTCAAGTACTTTACCCGAAAATTCTGAACGAACAGCATTGTAGGTCTTCATAGCCTCAATGTAGCAGATAACATCGCCTTCGTTTACCATATCGCCTACTTTGATAGCAGGATCGCCGGCAGCTTTTGTAAGGAAGAACTTACCTTCAAGTGGTGAAAGAACTTCGTTTGCTGCACCCGATGATGCTACAGGAGCTGCACTCTGAGCAGCCTGCTGAACTGCAGGTGCAGGAGCATCGCCGTATGCTACATTAACTTTATATGTTTCACCGTTTACTGTCAGAGTAAGAACTTCCGGCTGAGCTGCACCCTTAGGTGCATTCTTTTCTGCCTTACGTTTTGCAAGATCTGCTTCGAAATCGGCCTTTGCCTTACCGCTCTTGTAAGCTTCGTACTGTGATGGATGCATAGCATATTCAAACAGTTCTTCATCATCCTGACCTGTTTCCCAACCATTCTGTTTCATCTTTTCACGATACAAATCAAGTGCATCAGGATAATTAGCCTGTGGGTCTTCAGTTACAAATTCTCTACCCTGTGCTTTTGCCAATTCCTTGATTTCAGGAGCAACTTCACCAGGAAGCTGACCTGACTTACCAAGAATCATATCCCAGATATCATCGGCAATCATACTCCAGCGCTCTTTACCCTTCTCCATCTGAATAACATTCATCAGAGCAAGGTTCTTAACATACTGGCTGAATGGAGTTACCAAGCAAGGATAACCTACCTTTGGCCAAACGTATGTAACTTCGTCAAACAGCTTTATAAGCAGTTCGTCCTGAGTAATAAGAGGCTGATTGTTCTTTGCTTTATAACGGTTCAAACCCTCTAAATTGGTTTCAAGGTCTGTCATAAGTGAACCCATCATACCGCCCGGAAGTCCCGGAGCAATAAGCAGTGAATTCATATAACGGTTTCTATCAGGTATGTAATAACCCAAGAAATCGTCCATCATCTCCTGAATCATAGTACGGCATTTCATATATGCAGCCATATTAATTTCAGGTACTTTGAAACCTGCATCTTTAAGCATAGCCTGTACGCTTAGTACATCGGCATGACCTGTACCCCATGAGAGTGGTTCCATACCTACATCAACATAGTCGCAACCTGCTTCACAAACTTCCAGAATAGAAGCCATAGAGAAGCCCGGACCTGCATGGCTATGATACTGAATAGGGATATTCTTAATTTTCTTAATACCTTCAACTATCTTACCCAATGATACAGGTCGACCAATACCTGCCATATCCTTCAAGCAGATTTCATCGGCACCAAGTTCTATAAGCTGTTTCGCCATATTCACATAGTAATCTACAGTGTGAATAGGTGAATAGGTAATACACAAAGAGCACTGTGATATCATTCCTGCCTCTTTTGCATAGCCAATAGATGGAGCTATGTTACGAACATCGTTCAAGCCACAGAATGTTCTGGTAATATCTGTACCCTGAGCCTTCTTAACCTTGTAGAACAACTTTCTTACATCGGCAGGAACCGGACTCATTCTGATACCGTTCAGGCCTCTGTCTAGCATGTGTGTCTGAATACCTGCTTCATTAAAAGGCTTAGTCCACTCTCTGACTGCTTTATTTGGATTTTCTCCGAAGAGAAGATTTACCTGTTCAAAACCACCACCATTTGTTTCAACACGTGCAAAGCAACCCATTTCAATAATGTGGGGTGCTATTGCTGTCAACTGATCCACACGAGGAACATACTTTCCTGCTGATTGCCACATGTCACGGAACACGAGGCTGAATTTAATTTCTCTCATATCTGAATTTATTTACACTTTCTTAATATCTGTAATACGTCCTTTACCTCCTGTAATCTGACTTACAGCTGCTTCAAGGACCTTTCTTGTTTCATCACTAATAACCTGAGCCTGTACTCTCTGCTTAGGTTCTTCCTTCTTCTCCGGAAATCTGTTAGAAAAAGCAATCAAGCCCTTTCCCAACAAAATAACTATGTAGAGAATGAGACATACTGTCAACATACCAACTACAAGCAATTTCAATCCCAATACTAAATTTTCTTCCATATATTTTATTTACTTTTTTTCAATAAGACCAATCTACCCCATTTTAAAAGTCACTACAAATATACCTCAAAAACCGCACATAATTTGCTTATTGTTGATAAAAATCATCAATTAACTACAAATTACTTCAATAATGAATAATTAATGATTTTTCATACACAAAAACAGTAAAAAATGAAGAAATAGAGCCTATGTATAGAGTAGATAAAAATAAAAACATTATCTTCGCATTGAGTAACAAAAGTGACACATCATGAAGATTACTATTATAGGCGCCGGCAATATGGGAGGCGCAATAGCAAAAGGTTTGTACAACGAATCGGTTTTTAAGGCCACCGATATTGTATGCGCAGATAAATCGGCAGCAATTCTTAGCAGCATAAGCACAGCCATTCCGGGAGCATACACCACAACCGACAATATAGAGGCTGTCAAAGATGCCGACATTGTATTGTTTGCTGTAAAACCTTGGATTCTACCATTGGCTATAGATGAAGTCAAAGAGGTTTTGGACTACAACAAACAGCTTATAATTTCCATTGCCGCAGGAATTGGCACAGACAAATTATGCGAACTATTCAAAAAAGATGATGAATCTGTTCCAGGCATTATATATCTAATTCCGAATATCGCAGTAGAAGTTGGAGAAGGAGTATTTTTATACACTACACAGAATGCTACTGCAGCACAGATAGAATGTGTGCAGAACATATTTGGTAAACTTGGTTTGGCAAAACAGGTAGAAGAGAAACAGATGATAGCAGGCACAGCATTGTCGTCGTGCGGAATAGCATACGTTTTTCGTTATATCCGCGCCTGCGTGGAGGGTGGCGTAGAGATGGGATTCTATCCAAAAGATGCTCAAGAAATAGTTCTTCAAACCATAAAAGGTGCAGCAGAACTACTGATGAAGAACAAATCGCATCCTGAACAAGAAATTGACAAAGTTACCACTCCCGGTGGCATTACCATCAAAGGTTTAAATGCCATGGAGGAGGCAGGATTTACGAATGCGGTTATCAAAGGTCTAAAGGCTGGAAAATAACAATAGATTCTATATATTTTTTCGTTGTGAATTTAACTTAGAAAGCCTCTAAACCGTGACTGTTTGGAGGCTTTCGCTATTCATATTCATGAAGTATCAATTACTTATACAAGAATCTACGGATACTCTTTTTAGGAGTGCGTTCAAATGGTTCTGTACGGATTTCTAATTCTGCAATCTGAGAATATGCAGGAAGCAGAGCATTTACTTGCTTTTTACCCTCTTCAAGAGCAACAAGTACCTGTTCATCAGTCAAACCATCTTGTGCACCTACTTCGTATGCAGGAAGCACCAAAGCAACCAATTTATGACCTCTATCTACCACTAATGATTCTTCTACGTATGGCAAATTGTTTATCATATCCTCCAGTTCTTCAGGATAGATATTCTGTCCTGATGCACCTAAAATCATATTCTTACAACGTCCTTTAATAAAGATATTGCCGTTTTTATCAATCAAGCCCATATCGCCTGTATGATACCAGCCCTCCGGATCTATAACATCGCGAGTTGCATTTGGATTCTTATAATAACCCAACATTACATTATCGCCCTTTACCAACAATTCTCCGGCCTCTTTGCTCTTATCAGAACTAAATACATCTACAATTGTATCAGGTAAAGCTATACCACAAGAACCTTGTTTGTATTTTTCCCAGTCGCAATATGAAATAAGAGGAGCACATTCAGTAGAACCATAACCAACGGTATATGGAAACTTTATCTTCTTAAGAACTTTTTCAACTTCTATATTTAATGCTGCACCACCTATAACAACAGAATCCACCTGACCGCCAAATGTTGTCAAAAGTTTATTTCTGATTTTACCACCTATTATATTATTAAGTCCGGGAATTGCCATTGCAATTTTCATAATAGGCTTGTTAAGAACCGGCATAACCTTTGACTTGATTGCCTTCTCTATAATAAGAGGTACTGTGATAATCAATGTAGGTTTCTGTTCAGCAAAAGCATCAAACAGCACTTTAGGAGTAGGCATCTTAACCAGATAACAAACCTTACAACCTAAAAGCACTTCAAACATTAGCTGGAATGCCAGACCAAACATGTGAGCCATAGGTAATATTGAAACAACTGTATGTCCAGGCTGAAGCGGGAAGTTTGCGCAGGCAAATTTCATATTGATGAGCAGCGCTCTGTAAGGTATCATAACACCTTTAGGGTCGCTGGTTGTACCTGAAGTGTAATTTAAAACAGCTAAATCATTTGGATTATCTTCCGGTTCGTAACATATATACTCTTTTTTAAAGCCATCAGGATAGAGAGCATTAAAATCTTCATCCCAATGTTCAAAAGCATTTGTAAGAGCTTCAGAACGACTGAATTTACAAGAAAAATCATTCATTAAAACTATACCTAATATATTAGGCATCTCTTCAGGAACCATACCTGAATAAACTACATCACCTACAAAAAGCAATTTTGCTTCGGCGTGATTAACAATAGTATGAATATTTCCCGGTTTAAAGTCATTTAAAATTGGAACAGGTATTGCTCCGTATGTGAGAACACCAAAATAGGTAGCACCCCATGCCATACAGTTTTTACCACAAAGAGCAACTTTATCACCCTTTTTCAAACCGGAATTTTTAAGCAATATATGAATTTTTTCAATCTGAGTAGCCAAATCGGCATAAGTCATTTCGCCTCCACGAAAATCACATAAAGCTTTATGTTCCCAAAACTTTTTAAAACTGTACTCGTACATCTTAATCAAGCTGGTAGCATTCATATCACAGCCAGGAACAAGATCTAAAATTCTCTTCATATCTGTATCTATAAATTTATGATTAACGTTTCATTTTGACATACAAAAATATGACCGAATTATTATATATAGGTGGCAATTTGTATATATGTGGTACTCTATACCCAATTTTGTGGCGAATTGCCACACACAATTTTTTAACGTCAATTCGCCACATTCGCATTTTTTTAATACTTTTGCCCCAAACAAATAGAAAAAAACTATGAAAAAAGTACCCTATTTTCTATTCAAAAAAAGATTTCTATATATGACAGTAGGTTTTATAACTCTTTTCTCTGTCATATTCATGAACATATATACACCATTCTCTACAACTGCCTGGTTCAATCTAAAAGACAGCAAGATGCTGTTATCAACCATACTATTCTACATATTGGCTATGCTATTTCTGCTATGGAGCAAAAGTTTATTACACGATATAGCAGAAAAAAAGACTTTCACTATTATAGGTCTTTTCGGATACTATTTTGCAGAGGTATTTGTACTATCCATACTATACACTCTATTTACAGCATTACCATATAACCATATAGATATCCAACAACTGTTGCCAATATTTTCTAAATCGTCTATCTGCATAACACTAATACTTATTATACCATACACCATCTGTTTTTTGTACGGTTTGTCAAAAGGATTTAGCGAACAGCTGGAACACAAAGAGACAAACACAGAAACAAACCATCTGGTAAATTTCAAGGACTACAAGAATAAAATCAAGCTCTCTCTACTTACTGAGAACATTTTCTATATTGTGTCCGAAGACAACTATGTAAAGATATTCTACGAGCAGGGAAACCAGGTGCTAAGCTCCATGATTAGAACTCCTGCCAAAGCAATAGAGGAGATGCTATCTCCATACCATATAATAAGGTGTCACAGATCATATATGGTCAACATTGACAAAGTTCAATTCTTTAACAATGACAGAAACAATCTTTACCTATTACTAAACAACAGACAAATAAACCCCATACCTGTTTCACGCACATTCAGAGAGTTAATTGAAAACGAATTATCAAAACGACAACGGTAGGGATAAAAAAAAGAATTCACTCACGTGAACTCATTTTCTACATCCCTCGCAGGACCATTTCCTGCGAAGTGAGCCATGCTGTTTTCACAAACCCTGAGGCTCTAAACTAATTACTAACCTAATTACTAACCAATTAATGCTTATGAGAATTATCCTTTGTTTTCGACCGCAAAGGTAGGCATTATTTTGATTCGTAAAACATAAACTATGTTAGTAAATGTAAATATATCTTAATGTTAAAATATTAAATTTTTAACACTCTAAATTAACATTTGCTTAGTTTATAAAAAGCAATTCTCTATATTTTGGCAATGGCCACATATCATTATCTACTATCTCTTCTAAAGTATCTACCAATGTTCTAATACCAAAAAGAGATTCTGCAATCAGATAATAAGCCTTTGCTTTTTCATATTCTGATATAATAACATTAGCCTCTTTTCTTGCTTCTATCATATCGTCAACTTTTCTACGCAAATCGGTAGTTAAGGCTGAAATCTGTTTGACTATTGCAATTTCAGTATCTGCCTGCTGTTCGTAAGAATCGGGGAAGACCTGCTTCATCAATGCAATATTTTCCAACAGTTTCTTCTGATACGATAAAGCTGTAGGAATAATATGATTAATAGCCATTCTGCCTATTACGCGCGCTTCAATCTGAATCTTTTTGCTATAAGTTTCCCACTTAACCTCATTTCGGGCCTCCAACTCTTTTTCTGAATAGACCCCTACTCTGGCAAACATTTCAACAGAATCTTTGCGAGTAAAAGCAGAAATCATTTCTGGCACCGATGTTTCAACATCAAGCCCACGACGTTTAGCCTCTTTATGCCACTCATCTGAATATCCATTACCGTCAAAACAGATTACATCAATTATTGATGCTATAATAGGTTTAAGGGCATCCATTATAGCTACATTCTGCGGTTTTCCTTTCTCAAGTTCTATATCTACCGATTTTTTGAATGTCAATAATTGGTCGGCAACAGCTGCATTGAGCGTAGTTATAGCACCTGCACAATTGGCACTCGATCCTACGGCGCGGAATTCAAATCTATTACCGGTAAAAGCAAAAGGCGATGTTCTGTTACGGTCTGTATTATCTACAAAAATTTCCGGTATCTCTACCAATCCAAGAGATTTTTCGCTCTTTCCGGCAATCTCTATTGCAGTATCTGATGGCAGTTCCAGAAGTTTTCTGAGTACATCTGTCATAGTTTTACCCAAAAAGGCAGATACAATGGCCGGCGGTGCTTCATTCGCGCCTAAACGGTGAGCATTAGTAGCTGTTGCTATTGTAGCTTTAAGCAGGGCATTATGCTTCTGTACTGCGGCTAATACATTAACAAAGAAAGTAATAAACTGCAGATTGCCATTAGCATCTTTTCCCGGCGCCATAAGCTGCACACCGGTATCGGTACCTAAAGACCAGTTATTGTGTTTACCCGAACCATTTACGCCATTAAAAGGCTTTTCATGAAGCAACAATACAAAGCCGTGCTTACGTGCCAATGTATTCATTACATTCATAATCATCTGATTCTGGTCATTAGCCAAATTTGCTTCTCCATATATAGGTGCCATTTCAAACTGATTAGGAGCCACTTCATTATGACGTGTCTTTAGAGGAATACCCAGTTTATAGCCTGCAATCTCTACATCGCGCATAAAGGCTGCCACTCGTGTAGGTATAGCACCAAAATAGTGGTCATCTAACTGCTGGTTCTTTGAAGATTCATGACCAAACAGAGTTCTGCCTGTCAGCATCAAATCGGGACGTGCAGCATACAAATCTTCGTCAACCAGGAAATACTCTTGCTCCCACCCCAGAAATGTTATCACCTTTTTTGCATTAGGATCGAACATTCTGCATATAGGCAACGCTGCATCGTTGATTGCCTTCAGAGAACGCTTCAAAGGGGTTTTATAATCGAGAGCTTCGCCTGTGTAAGATATAAAGATGGTTGGAATACACAAGGTATCATCCTGAATAAAGACAGGAGATGTTGGGTCCCAAGCTGTATATCCACGAGCTTCAAAAGTAGCACGTATTCCTCCATTTGGAAAGGACGATGCATCCGGTTCCTGTTGAGCCAGTGAACGGCCATCGAATGCTTCAATCATGCCACCCATGTGGTCATACTCCATAAATGAGTCATGTTTTTCTGCTGTACCCTCAGTTAGTGGTTGAAACCAGTGAGTTATATGAGTTACGCCATGCTCCATGGCCCAGGTCTTCATACCTTTTGCCACTGCATCGGCGGTTTCTCTATCTAAAGAAGCACCATTATCAACACAATTTACAAGAGCATTAAATGTCCTTACGTCAAGATACTTGCGCATCTTATCACGATTAAACACCAATTCGCCAAAATATTCTGACGGTCTTGTTTCCGGAACATCTATTGCAACTGCCTTCTTTTTAAAGGCATCCTGTACAACATCAAATCTTAATTTACTCATATCTATCTTACACAAGTTTCAAATTATAAATCGGCCAACCACTCTGCACTGCTTACATCACTTGGAAAACGCCAACCGTTTCTGGGCGAAAGTGACACAGCAAATACTTGCGGTCCGTCCGGCATGGAAGATCTCTTAAACTGCTGACTAAAGAATCGGCGCAAAAACAGCTTCAACCATTTGGATATAGTATCCTCATTATATTGTTCTGAAAAGGCATATTTTGCCAAATAGAGCACTTTTTGGGGTGCAAAGCCATTCTTTAACAGATGGTATATAAAGAAATCGTGCAGTTCGTATGGACCAACCAGATTTTCTGTCTTTTGGTTAATATTTCCATCATTGTCAGCAGGTAACAATTCAGGACTTACAGGAGTTGCCACCACATCAATCAGATATGACTTCACTGCTGCAAAATCTTCGGTTTCAGCCAAATATTCCACTATCCTTCTGACCATCGTCTTAGGCACACCTGCATTAACGCCATACATAGACATTTGGTCGCCATTATAGGTACACCAACCCAAAGCAAGTTCAGACATATCACCTGTACCTATTACCAAGGCATTCTCTTTGTTTGCTAAATCCATCAGAATCTGTGTGCGTTCACGTGCCTGACTGTTTTCAAACACCACATCTTTTATTTCAGGATTGTGACCTATATCGGAGAAATGTGCCAGACAGGCGTTTGCAATACTAATTTCGCGCACATCTGTTCCCAAACATTTCATCAGTTCCAAAGCATTGTTGTAGGTCCTGTCAGTAGTTCCAAATCCCGGCATGGTTACTGCAACTATACCATTTCTATCCAACCCCATAACATCGAACGATTTAGCTACAACAAGCAATGCCAACGTTGAGTCAAGCCCGCCTGAAATGCCCAAAACAACTTTTTTCGCACATATATTCTGCATTCTGGTAACAAGTGAAGCTACCTGAATGGAAAAGGCTTCGCTACAAGTCTTATCTAACGAATCTGTTATAAATGGATTTTCAGGAATAGGATATATAGGTTTTTCAGCGTGCCAATCCGGAATATTTAGATTATAAAAGATGCCGTTACCTTTCAGTTCCTTAAAGACAGAACTACGCATACGACACATATTAAGTTTATCTACATCTATGTCGGATATTATTAGTGAATCATTTGCTGCCCAATCACTACTATATTTCAACATCACTCCATTTTCGGCTATAAACGAACAACCCATATAGAGATTATCTCCCGATGATTCACCATAGCCCGCCGATGCCATTACATAACCCGACATGCAACGCATAGACTGCACTCTTACTATATCGGCTAACTGACACTTTGCACCTGTCTGACTCTTTACTGCCGACAAATTGAATGTAACCAATCCACCGGCTACAGACTGAATAGAACTGGGTGAAACTGCTGCAAACAAATCTTCGCCTATCTCTATGGAGAAAGCTCGCCTGCCATCTCCAAACACCATATTATGGCCAAAAGGCACAGTTCTGCCACAGAGTGTTATAGAACCATCTTCTATATCGGAAGCATCGGCAAACCAATGTCTTTCACCCGATTCTTCGCACAGGAATGTCTTTGCCACTGCCGCCACTATATTACCTCTATGAAGCACTACTGCACCATTTAACAGTGATGAACTTATACGCAAAGGCATACCTACAATGATTATGATATCCATCTTTTCTGTCTTCTGCAACAGCCACTCCAAAGCACTTTCCGCACTGTCTATCAAATGTCTGGACAAGAACAGATCGCCACAGGAATAGCCGGTTATGGAGAGTTCAGGAAAACAGATTGCCTGAACCTGTTGTCCGTAAGCCTTTTCTACCAGTTCAAAACACTGTTTGGCGTTTGCAGAAGGAGCAGCGACCTTTACTACAGGCACTGCTGCTGCTACTCTAAAGAAACCATAATCATTCATAACAACATATCTTTACAAGCTGAAATCAGCCAAATTCTTTTCTACCTCTTCCTGGCTCATTGCGTAGTTGGCAAGGTTTCCGCTCAAATACTGATTGTATGCAGCCATATCCATCAGCCCATGACCGGTCAGGTTAAACAGCAATACTTTGCTTTCTCCACTCTCCTTACATTCCAAAGCACGACGAATAGTAGCTGCAATTGCGTGACAAGATTCAGGAGCAGGAACAATACCTTCACTCTGAGCAAACAGCATACCTGCTTCGAAAGTCTCTATCTGATCCACATCCATAGCCTCCATAAATCCATCTTTAAGCAACTGTGATACTATAACACCTGCACCATGGTAACGCAAGCCACCGGCGTGTATATTTGCCGGAGCAAAATTGTGTCCCAAAGAGTACATTGGCAACAATGGAGTATATCCTGCTTCATCGCCATAGTCGTACATAAATTTACCCTTTGTAAGCTTAGGGCAAGAAGCCGGTTCTACAGCAATAAAACGCGTACCTTTATGTTCACCGCTTATTGCATGACGCATAAATGGAAATGCCAAACCTGCAAAGTTTGAACCACCGCCAAAACAAGCTATAATTTCATCAGGATATTCACCGGCCATAGCCATCTGCTTTTCTGCTTCAAGACCAATAATGGTCTGATGCAATGAAACGTGGCTTAAAACAGAACCCAAAGTGTATTTACAGTTCGGAGTCATTCTTGCCAATTCCACTGCTTCTGATATTGCTGTACCCAACGAACCCTGATGATTAGGATGTTTGGTAAGAATATCTTTACCTGCTCTGGTTGACATAGATGGCGATGCTGTCACCTGCGCACCGAACACTTGCATCATATTTCTTCTGTAAGGTTTCTGTTCATAACTTATCTTAACCTGATAAACTGCTGCCTCTATTCCAAATACTTTAGCTGCATAAGACAATGCAGTACCCCACTGACCTGCACCGGTCTCGGTAGTAACATTTGTAACGCCTTCCTGTTTGCAGTAATAGGCCTGTGCCAAAGCTGAGTTAAGTTTATGCGAACCTACAGGACTGACACTTTCGTTTTTGAAATATATGTGAGCCGGGGTACCTAAAGCCTCTTCCAGTCCGTATGCACGTACCAAAGGAGTACTTCTGTAATAGGTGTACATTTCACGAACCTTTTCGGGTATATCTATCCATGCATCTGTCTGATTAAGTTCCTGTCGGCTACACTCTTCACAGAAAACAGGATACAAATCTTCTGCTGTCATTATTTCCCCTGTTGCCGGATTTTTCAGTGGCATTGGTTTATTAGGCATTTCCGCCTGAATATTATACCATTGTGTAGGTATTTCGTTTTCACTCAAAAAAAATCTTTTCTGTTTCATATCTATATTCAATTTTATCTGTTCATATTCTGGTTTATACAAAAAGAGCCCGTCTCCACGCGTGGTTTCGGGCTTCAATTATCTCATCTTTCAATTTTGATAAGACAAACGAACTATGCCACCCCACGCCATCGTACAGTGCACCATTCGCTTTGCCACCAAAATCTACTATTCATAATCAATTTTTAACTTTAACCGATTGCAAAAGTACAACCTTTTTTCTTTCATCAAACATTACAGGCTATTTTTTTCAATTATTTCATTCAAATATCTAACTTTGTGCAAAATTACATTGCAATGAAAATATCTAATAGAGCAGAAATTATGCCAAGTTCACCTATCCGCAAGCTGTCAAAGATAGCACAACAGGTAGAATCAGAGGGCATAAAGATTTATCACCTTAACATCGGTCAGCCGGACCTACCTACTCCACAAATAGGTTTGGACGCATTGAAGAACATTGACCGTAATGTATTGGAGTATTCTCCAAGCCAGGGTTTCTTGAGTTTGCGTAAAAAGTTATGTGACTATTATGGGCAGTATCAGATTAAATTTCAGCCTGATGACATTATAGTTACCTGCGGTGGTTCAGAAGCGGTTTTATTCGCATTTATGACCTGTCTGAATCCGGGCGATGAAATTATTGTTCCAGAACCGGCGTATGCCAACTATATGGCATTTGCAGTATCGGCCGGAGCAGTTATCAAACCAATTGTTTCAACCATAGACGATGGTTTTGCACTTCCTCCTGTAGAAGAGTTTGAGAAGCTGATTACAGAACGGACCAAAGGTATTCTGATATGCAACCCAAACAACCCTACCGGGTATCTCTATACTATGAAAGAGATGCTACAGTTGCGCGATTTGGTAAAGAAATATGATTTATATCTATTCTCCGATGAAGTATATCGTGAATTCATATATACCGGTTCACCATATATATCGGCTTGCCATTTAGAAGGAATAGAAGACAATGTGATACTTATTGATTCCGTATCAAAAAGATATTCAGAATGTGGAATAAGAATAGGTGCCATTGCCACAAAAAACGAAACAGTGCGCAAAGCAGTTATGAAGTTCTGCCAGGCACGTCTAAGCCCACCGCTTATTGGTCAGATAGTTGCAGAAGCATCTATTTCTGCCCCACGAGATTATATGGCTACCACATACGATGAATTCATAAATCGCAGAAAATGTCTGATAGATGGTCTGAATAAAATTCCGGGCGTATATTCACCTATTCCTATGGGAGCCTTCTATACTATGGTTCAGCTACCTATTGATGACTGCGATAAGTTCTGCCAATGGTGCCTGACAGATTTCAGACGCAATGGCGAGACTATTATGATGGCACCCGGAACAGGTTTCTATTCCGATGCTTCACTTGGAAAAAATCAGGTACGTTTGGCATACGTACTGAACAATCAGGATTTAAAGAAAGCACTTAAACTTTTGGAAGAGGCGCTGGAAGAGTATAATAACTTAACCAAATAATATATTTATGAAAAAAGCTACTTTACTGATTGCATCGGCAGCACTATTGCTGACCGCTTGCGGAGAGCAGAAACAGTGTAACAAATGTACCGAAGCAGAAACCAATCCGTTTCTGAAACAGGAGATAGTATCTGTTCCACGCGGTGAACAAGCACCAAGAGCCACACCGGGACAGAATAATTTTGGAGGAATGATACTTCCTCCTGCAGGTAACAATCAGAACAGACCCAGACCTGCACAGTCACAACAACCGCCACGCAGACCGGCGCAGCAAGGTCCAAGAGATATGGACATCACTGAAATTTCAATGAGTGACCCATTTATCTATGCAGATGCTGAAACACAGACATATTATCTGACCGGTACAGGTGGTGCTTTATACAAGAGCAAAGACCTTAAAACATGGAATGGTCCACATTCAATAATAGACCTTTCAGGAACATGGATGCAGGGACATTTTGTAGCAGCCGGTGAAATTCATAAGTTCGGTGACAAATTCTACTATGCAGGTACTTGGAATAACCATGGAGTATGTATAGAACAGGTACCACGCCGTTACAATGTACCTCTAAACCAGACACAACTTTTGGTTTCTGACAAAGTAGAAGGTCCATATCTGCCATTGGTAAAAGATTCAACATTCTGTCTTGGTCCTGTAGATTGGGATATCATAGACGGAACTCTATACGAGGAGAATGATACCGTATATATGGTATTTGTACACGAATGGACACAGCTTATTGATGGTACAATGGACTACTTCCCACTATCGGAAGATTTGACACATCGTACTGCAGAACCAACCACCATTTTCCGTGCCAGCGAAGCTCCTTGGTCAAAAGAGATGAACTCTATAGGCGAAGCCACATTCGGCATGAAGCTTCCGGGTTGGGTAACAGATGGTCCACAGTTATTCCGTACACAGACCGGTGTTTTAGGCATGTTATGGTCAAGTTGGGGCGACACACGTTACGCACAGGGTATTGCTTATTCAACCAGCGGTAGTATTAAAGGCCCTTGGGTACAGGAAGAAAAAGCATTTCTTGCCAACAATTCCGGTCATGGTATGTTGTTCCGCAAATTTGACGGCACATTATTATATATAGTACACCACGATGCCGGCAATGGTCGCAAACCACAGATTTGGACTGTTGACGATTCAGGCGACAAACTTATCTTAGGCAAAAAAATTCTTGGATGACAGAGATACCTTATAAGATAGTACTCGCATCGGCATCGCCCAGAAGAAAAGAACTTCTGGCAGGATTAGACATAGACTATTCCATACGTGTTTTGGATAATATAGACGAATCTTCTCCCTCGCATCTGCAGGGAGAAGATATACCGTTGTTTATATCCGGCAAAAAAGCTGACGCATATATGGAGACATTGGCTAACGATGAACTTCTGATTACTGCCGATACCATTGTCTATGTAGATAGTGAAGTGTTGGGTAAACCTACAACTCCACAAGATGCAGTGAATATGCTCAAAAAGTTATCGGGCAAATGGCATCAGGTGATAACCGGCGTTGTACTAAGCACAAAGGAGAAACGTCACAGTTTTGCAGTTACCACGCAGGTAAAGTTTGCAGAACTTACAGAAACTGAAATAGAGTACTACGTAAACAGGTATTCTCCGTTAGACAAAGCCGGTGCTTACGGCATACAGGAATGGATAGGATATATAGGGGTGGAACGCATTGAAGGTTCATATTTCAATGTAGTTGGCCTACCTGTTCAACGCCTATATCAAGAGCTCAAACAATTTGTATCCGGTAAATAATGGACAATCTGGTTGAGATACTTATTGAATGGGGATACATTGGTGCATTCATATCGGCACTATTGGCCGGAACAATAGTTCCTTTCAGTTCCGAACTTGTGGTGGCGGCACTCATCAAAGTTGGCAGCAGCCCCATGCTATGTCTTGTTTCGGCAGCTATAGGCAATACCGTTGGCGGCCTGACATGTTACTGGTTAGGATGGTTGGGTAAAACAGAGTGGATAACAAAATACCTTAAGGTAGAACCTGAAAAGATAGATAAAGTCAAGAACTATCTGCAAGGTAAAGGAGCAGCCTCTTTCATGGCATTCTTCACCTTTCTGCCATTCATAGGCGAAGCTATTGCAGTTGCATTAGGTTTCTTACGCAGTAACCCGCTATGGACCACAATATCCATGTTTATAGGTAAGTTTATAAGATACGCAGTTATTGTTTGGGGACTGATGCAGATTTAACAAGAGAAACTATTTTTTTTATGAAAAAGATCAGACTAATTTCAACTATCACCCTGTTGCTGACAGTAACAACACTTTTTGCAGCAGCACCAAAAAGAGAGTTCAGAGGCGCCTGGATACAGGCTGTAAACCATCAGTTTGAAGCTATCCCAACCGCAGAACTTAAACGGACACTTATAAGCCAGCTTGATAGTTTGGAAAAGGCAAGAATTAACACTATTCTGTTTCAGATACGTGTTGAGGGCGATGCGCTCTATAAATCTGATATAGAACCTTGGAGCAAATATCTGACAGGCAAACAGGGGCAGGCACCCGACGAAGATTGGGATCCGCTACAATTTATGATAGATGAATGTCATAAAAGAGGTATGGAACTGCATGCCTGGATAAATCCTTTCAGAGCACAAACCGCTTCTACAAAGGATCTGTCACCTATGCACCAGATTTCACAGCACCCTGATCGTTTTATAAAATATGGCAGTCTGGTTCTTTTCAACCCTGCTATACAGGAAAACTGCGACCATATATGCAAAGTTGCTGCCGACATTACAAGACGTTACGATATAGATGGTTTCCACATGGATGACTATTTCTACCCCTACCCTGACGGTAATCTAAAATTCAATGACGATGCATGGTTTAAAGCCGATAATCGCGGATTTACCGATAAGGCAGACTGGAGACGCGACAATGTTAACCATTTTGTAGAGCAGATAAGAGATACTATCAAGACCATCAAACCTTGGGTACGTTTTGGAATTTCTCCTTTTGGCATCTACAGAAATTCTTCGCCAAGTTACCACAATGGCAGTCTGACCAATGGACTTGAAAACTATAGCGGATTATATGCAGATATTCTTTACTGGATAGAGAGGGGATGGATGGACTACTGCATTCCGCAGGTCTATTGGAACACAGGACATAAAACAGCCGATTATTCCGTGCTTACCAAATGGTGGTCAGAAAATGCAGGTAACTGTGTAATGGTTATAGGTCAGGATGTAGATAGAACCATAACCGGAACAGATCCAAACAATCGTTCCATGCATCAGCAACGCCACAAATTAAATTTAGAGCGTATTATGCCGGGACTTCAAGGTAACTGCTTCTGGTATGCAAAAGCTGTTGTAGATAATGTTGGTAACTACAGGACTATACTTACAGAAGAGTATCATCAGTATCCTGCTTTGCAACCTGTTGCGCCTACTATGTCTCAAGATGCTCCGGGTAAGGTTAGAAAAGTTATGTGTCTGGAGACTACCGATGGTCCTGTTCTGTTCTGGACTCCATCTAAATATAATAAGAAGAAGATTTTTGAGAAACCTGTTAAGTATGTAATTTATAGATTTAACAAAGACGAACAGATAAACATAGAAGACCCTTCGCGTATTATTACTATTACAGACAGACTATTTATAAATCTCCCATACAAAGATGGCACTACAGAGTATGTTTATGTGGTTACTGCCTTAAACAGACTACAAGTAGAATCTGCACCCGTCAAATGCAAAGTTAAACTGTAAACCTCACAATCATAGGGCTAAAATTACTATGTTCTGGTATTTTTCAAAGGCTCTCATCTAAGGTAAGTTTGTTCGTAGTGGATTCTTCTTTATTACTTCAATAATGACAGGACGGTTTCAGGAGCAATCTCCATCTTAGTGATAGCACACAGGCTTGTACCCATGTCTTTCACGCTTGCTCCCATTAGATACACATCTTCATCGATAATAAGGAAACGGTCATGAGACTTGTGTGGTAGCTGAATGAAGCTAATAGGATTATACTGTTCATTATGTTTGGCTAGATCCAACTTAAAATGTTCTGTATAGCGAGAATATATAGTAGCACACACAGTGTCATTTCTTTTGTCCAACAAAGTGAGAACCCTATCATCTACAAAGTTGTCTATTAGAACAACACGCACATGTGCACTACGAATCAAATCTGAGATATAACTCCAGGCATCCCACACACAACCTGTGGCGAATATCTGTTCAGGGGTAACTCTTGGTGCCAGTTCATCCATACGTTTAAGCACAAGCTCTATCTTTTTATCTGTCAAAATCTGGTGATGTTCCACTTTCTCAATGCGTTGAAACATGCCTGAATTGGCAGACAGGAAGCGACGCATGGCAACGAATGCGTCCATAATACGAATGTTTACTTCTATGGCAGTTTTGCTGCGTAACACTGTACTCAACTGAGTTACCCCTTGTTCTGTAAACACATAGGGAAGGTAACGGTCACCACCTCTACCCTTGTTTGAGGTCACTATTTGTGATCTCAAAGATTCCCACTCTTCTAGAGAAAGCTGGAACATATACCTTTCGGGGAAACGTTGAATATTACGTTTAACTGCTTGATTAAGCACCTTGGTTTCAACTCCATATAGCTGAGCTAACTCTCTGTCAAGCATAACCTCTACTCCTCGGACTGAATATATTCTCGACTTTACTTGATCAATGTTCAGTTGGTCATAAACAGTATTTTGTTCATGTGTTTCTTGTTTGAGGTCACGATTTGTGACCTCTAATGTACTAGTGATAATTTCGTTTTTTGTCATTTCGTTTTCAAAATATAAGATTCACAAATTTACTTAATGATGTGTGATATACTTTCATGATGGTAATACTCCTTTTTCTTTCATATAATCAGTGAGTTCTTCAAGTAAATATTCTTTGCTAAAAGTACGCAAAACATCATAGCATGGTATAATATACTCTGTGAGAATACCGGAACTCTTCAGTCTTTGGTAAACTTCATAAGAGGAAATCCCAAGACGACGTGAGAGATTCCCAATACAATAAGTTGCAAAATCAACATTTGCTATATTCATACCACTACTATTTATGTTTGAAACTATATTGTTTAACAAAAGTAATTCAACACAATTAAAAAAGCAAACTTACAACTGTTTTTCCAATAAACATAGCTACACAATTCCGGCAGATCTGGAGATCTGCCGGGACTAAATACGGTCACCACCTCTACCCCTGTTTGAGGTCACGATTTGTGACCTCTAATGTACTAGTGATAATTTCGTTTTTTTATTTCGTTTTCAAAATATAAGATTCACAAATTTACTTAATGAAAACCACCTAATCTATATTATAAAGTGAACCCCGGACTTTGTAGAAAAAGTTCGGGGTTCTTTTAGTTATAATAGCTTTTTATTTCTGAGCTTCAACCCATTTTCTTGCATTAACAAATGCCTCTAACCAAGGAGTGATTTCGTCCTGTTTGCGATCTGCAGGATAGTAACCACACTGCCATGGGAAGATAGCACGTTCAGGGTGCGGCATCATTGCCACGTGACGACCATCGGCACTTGCTATACCTGCCACATTGTAATCAGAACCGTTTGGATTTGCCGGATAATCAGGATATGTATAGTGAGCTATCACATTGTACTGATCTTCTGAATAAGGTAGTGAGAACTTACCTTCTCCGTGAGCTACCCAAACACCAAGTCTGTTACCTGACAGAGTACTGAACATTACGCTGTTATTTTGTGGAATAGTCAATCCTAAGAACGATGATTCAAATTTGTGTGAATCGTTGTGGAGCATACGGCTCTTCTTTTCGTGTTCAGGATTTACCAATCCAAGTTCTATCATCAACTGACAACCATTACAGATACCTAATGAAAGAGTATCTTTTCTTGCATAGAAGTTGTCGAGTGCTGCTTTTGCCTTTGGATTGAACAGGAATGCACCGGCCCAACCTTTAGCTGAACCCAATACGTCTGAATTTGAGAAGCCACCGCAGAAGACAATCATATTGATATCTTCCAATGTTTCACGTCCGCTAACCAAGTCAGTCATTGTAACGTCCTTAACATCGAAACCTGCCAACCATAGTGTATAAGCCATTTCGCGTTCACCGTTTGTACCCTTTTCGCGGATGATAGCAGCTTTAATGCCTGTAGATTCGCGACGATCAGGATTCAAACCATAGTCTGCAAGCTTACCTGTAAAGTTATAGTTAAACTTCAAATTCAATGGCTGTTCTGAATAGTTTTCGTAACGCTTATCTGCGCAACCGTTCATAGACTGTTTCCTGTCAAGCAGATAAGATGTACGGAACCACAAATCACGCATCTTATTAATATCTATACTGAACTTCTTATCAGCAAGTTTCAAAGTAATATTGCGATCTTCAGATGGACGACCTATAACTGCATAACCTACACCTTCACCTTCAAGTATAGTGGTTACAGCATCCAGATTCTTATTGTCAATCTGTAGAATCAAGCCCGGATTTTCAGAGAAGAGAATCTTAACAATATCGTCACCAACCAACTGGCTGAGATCTATATTCAAGCCACCATTTACGTTAGCAAAACACATTTCAAGCAGAGTAACAATCATACCACCTGCAGAGATATCGTGACCGGCCAAAACAAGTTCTTTTTCTACAAGTGTCTGAACTGCATTGAAAGCATCGGCAAAATATTCTGCACTCTTAACGGTAGGAACATCGCTACCTATCTTACCAAGTGACTGAGCAAATGCAGAACCGCCCAGACGCTGTTCATCAAAACTGAAGTCTATATGAAGCAGAGTGCTATTTTTCACTTCTGCCAATACAGGCGATACCACCTTCTTAACATCAGAAACTTCACCACCTGAAGATACAATTACTGTACCCGGGCTGATAATCTTTTCACCATTAGGATATTTCTGAGTCATTGAAAGTGAATCCTTACCTGTAGGAACATTCACACCAAGTGCAATACAGAAATCAGACAGAGCCTTAACACCTTTGTACAGACGTGCATCTTCACCCTTCTGTGAACGACAAGGCCACATCCAGTTTGCACTTAACGATACGCTGTTGATACCCTGTGTAAGTGGAGCAAAGACGATGTTTGTAAGAGCTTCCGATACAGCAAGCACAGAACCAGCTGCAGAATCGGCAAGAGCCGCCTGAGGAGCATGACCAATAGCGGTTGCTATACCCTTCTTTCCACGATAGTCTAATGCAACAACACCGCAGTCTGATAGTGGCAACTGCAACTTACCCTGACACTGCTGACGTGCAATCTTACCTGTTACAGAACGGTCCACCTTATTTGTGAGCCAATCTTTACAAGCTACTGATTCCAGTTGCAATACATCTTCTACATATTTTGTAAGTTCCTTTTCGGAATACTTAACGTTTTCATATTTACGTTCTACAGTTTCATCTACCATATATGTCTTTGGTGATGAGCCGAACATCTGGCTTACCGCCAGATCGAAAGGACGAACGCCATCAGCCTGTTGGAAAGCAAAACGGGCATCGCCTGTGGTTTCACCAACCACATACATAGGAGCGCGTTCGCGTTCTGCAATCTTTTGAACATGACCAATATATTTTTCGTCAATCAACAAGCCCATACGTTCCTGTGATTCGTTAGCCACAATCTCTTTTGCAGAAAGAGTCTTGTCACCAATAGGCAGTTTATCCATTTCTATCAAACCACCACACTCTTCCACAAGCTCTGAAAGACAGTTTACGTGACCTGCTGAACCGTGGTCGTGAATAGATACTATAGGATTGGATTCCTCTTCGCAAAGAGCACGTGTTACGTTGTAAGCACGTTTCTGCATTTCGGCATTTGCACGCTGAACAGCATTCAATTCAATACCCGATGAATAGCGACCTGTCTCTACAGAAGATACAGAACCGCCACCTAAACCAATACGATAGTTATCACCACCCAAAACCACAACTTTATTGCCGGTCTGAGGTTCACCTTTCAAACAGTCACGTTTGGTACCATAACCTACACCACCTGCCAGCATTATCACTTTGTCGTAACCATACTGTTCGTCGTTCTCTTTGTGTTCAAAAGTAAGCAATGAACCGCAGATAAGTGGCTGACCAAACTTATTACCGAAATCGGAAGCACCGTTTGATGCCTTGATAAGAATCTGTTCAGGAGTCTGATACAACCAGTTACGCTCCTTCATACCTTTTTCCCACTGACGTCCCTGGTCATTACGTGGATAAGATGTCATATAAACAGCAGTACCGGCAATAGGCCAAGAACCTTTACCGCCACCCATACGGTCGCGAATTTCACCACCTGTACCGGTTGAAGCACCATTAAATGGTTCTACTGTTGTTGGGAAGTTATGAGTCTCCGCTTTAAGAGAGATAACTGTTTCAATATCTTTTATAACGAAGTAATCGGATGTAGAGTGATCTACCGGAGCAAACTGTTCCACAACAGGACCCTGTGCAAAAGCCACATTGTCTTTATATGCAGAAAGAATGCTGTTAGGATTTTCCTGAGTAGTCTTTTTAATCATCTGGAACAGAGAAGATTCCATCTCCTTACCATCTATAATGAATGTACCACCGAATATCTTGTGGCGACAATGTTCTGAATTGATCTGTGCAAAACCAAACACTTCGCTATCGGTAAGTTTACGTCCTAATTCGCCTTCTACTTTGTGGAGATATTCTATCTCTTCTGCCGACAAAGCCAAACCCTCTTGTTCATTGTAAGATTCCAAATCTTCAATAAAGAGAATAGGTTGTGGTTCAATATCAACCTTAAAGATTTTCTGGTCCAAACCTGAATAGAGACGCTGCAGCATAGGATCGTATTCTGCATCTGCATCTTTTACAGGGAAATATTCCTCTATACGCAAAATGCCCGAAAGTCCCATATTCTGGGTAATTTCAACAGCATTTGTACTCCAGGGAGTAATCATTTCACGACGTGGACCTACAAAATATCCTTCTAACGATTCTGCATCCAGCAGTTCTGCTTCGCCGTAAAGCCAAGACAGTTTTTTTACATCGTCATCAGACAGTTTTGAAACGCTCTCAGTGGCAACTATTGTGCCTGTTTGATTCTTAAAGAAGAGTATCATATCTATAAATTGGAATGTTCAAAATTCAATGCAAAATTAACCAATTATTCTAACGTAATGAAAAGGAAAGCATAAAAATCCGTACCTTTGTGCATAAATAGGCGGAATAATTTGAATATGGCAAAGGAAACAGATAACATATTACTACATAAAGTGAGGGTTAACAACCTGAATAACATATCTCTGGAGATTCCAAGAGATAAATTCATAGTTATTACAGGATTGTCCGGTTCCGGCAAATCTTCATTAGCTTTCGATACTCTGTATGCCGAAGGACAACGCAGATATGTAGAATCGTTATCGTCTTACGCACGCCAGTTTTTGGGCAGAATGAAAAAGCCCGAATGTGACTATATTTTGGGTTTACCACCAACCATTGCCATAGAACAGCATACCGCAAACAGGAATCCACGTTCCACTGTGGGCACACAGACAGAGATTTACGAATATCTTAAACTGCTCTTTTCCAGAATAGGCAAGACAGTATCGCCCATAAGCGGTGAATTAGTAAAAAGACATTACACAGAAGATGTAGTGCAATCTATGCTGAGCCATCCGGAACGTACCCGATACACTGTTCTTGCCCCACTGATTATGCGTGGTAAAAGCAGCATAAAAGAGCTATTGCAATCTCAACTTCAGCAGGGCTATACACGTATAGACTATAATGCAGAGATTATTCGCATAGAAGACATCATAGAGAATGATGCCAAACTATCCGATATAGAAAAGAACATACATCAAGCATATATATTGATAGACCGCCTATCCACAGACCACACTCAGGAGAGCATAAGCCGATTGAGCGATTCTGCCGACACCGCATTCTATGAGGGTGATGGTTGCTGTCTGCTACGTTTTTATGATACAGAACAGACTACACTTGCAGAGTTCAACAACCGCTTTGAAGCAGACGGACTAAAGTTTGAAGAGCCTACAGAACAACTGTTTTCATTCAATTCTCCTATAGGTGCCTGCCCTAAATGCGAAGGCTATGGTAGAATAATAGGAATAGATGAATCATTGGTTATCCCCAACCGTTCACTCAGTATTTATGATGGTGCAGTGGTATGTTGGCGTGGGGAAAAGATGGGCGAATGGAAAGATGCATTCATTATGCAGGCTTCGCAGGTAGATTTCCCTATCTTCAAACCATACTACGAACTGACAGAACAAGAGAAAGATTATCTGTGGCACGGAACAGGCAAACCACTGTCGGAAGACGACTGGGAATGTAGCATAGACAACTTCTTCCGTATGGTAGAACGCAACCAGTACAAGATACAGTACAGAGTTATGCTGGCACGATACAGAGGCAAAACCACCTGTCCGGAATGTCATGGTACAAGATTGCGTAAAGAGGCAACATACGTAAAAGTGGGAGGAAAATCTATTACAGAATTAATAGAAATGCCAATAGGCAAACTAAAGGATTTTTTCTCCAATTTAGAACTGCAGGAACACGAATATCAGACAGCAAAGAGAATTCTTAAAGAGATAGACCGCCGTCTGACATTTATGACCAATGTAGGCCTGGAATATCTGACACTGAACAGAGCCAGCAACACACTATCGGGTGGAGAAAGCCAGCGCATAAGTTTGGTAACATCGCTTGGCAGCAGCCTGGTAGGTTCATTGTATGTACTTGACGAACCCAGCATAGGACTGCACAGCCGCGATACAGACAGACTTATTAAGGTACTTAAAGAGCTTAAAGATATAGGCAACACCGTAATAGTAGTAGAACACGACGAAGAGATAATTCGTGCAGCCGACTACATAATAGACGTAGGTCCGGAAGCCGGTCGTGGCGGTGGAAACATAGTCTATCAAGGCGATATAAACAATCTGGACAGCAATTCAGACAGCTACACCATAAAGTACCTGACAGGCAAAGAGACCATTCCACTACCCTATTCACCCCGATATTGGAACAACTCAATCCAGGTAAAAGGGGCGCGTCAAAACAACCTGAAGGGAATAGATGTAAAATTCCCTCTGAATGTAATGACAGTAGTAACCGGAGTAAGCGGTTCAGGTAAAAGTACACTTGTCAGGGAGATACTATATCTGCACCTGAAGAACATCTACAGTGAAACCAGCGAACACCCCGGTGAATGCCTATCTGTAGAGGGCGATTTGAATATGGTAAAAGGAGTAGAGTTTGTAGATCAGAACCCCATAGGAAGATCTTCGCGTTCCAATCCGGTATCTTACATTAAAGCATACGACGACATAAGGAAACTATTTGCAGACCAGACTCTTTCCAAACAGATGGGATTCAAAGCCGGACACTTTTCATTCAATTCAGAGGGAGGCCGCTGCGAAGAGTGTAAAGGCGAAGGAACCATAAGTATCTCTATGCAGTTTATGTCCGATTTACAATTGGAGTGTGAAAGCTGTCATGGCAAACGTTTTAAAAGCGATGTTTTAGAGGTTACATATAAAGACAAGAACATTTGGGACGTTCTAAATATGACTGTAAATCAAGCAACAGAATTCTTTAGTGGCAACAATCCTACAGAAAAGAAGATTGTAAAGAAACTGAATGCACTTAAACAGGTTGGTTTGGGTTATGTTAAGTTAGGGCAATCATCTTCTACCCTGTCAGGCGGTGAAAGTCAGCGCGTAAAATTGGCATACTACCTAAGTTTGGAGAAGAGCGATCCAACCATCTTTATATTTGATGAACCCACTACCGGACTACACTTCCACGACATAAAAAAACTGTTGGAATCTTTCAACGCACTTATAGAGCGCGGACACACCATTATAATAATTGAGCACAATATGGATGTAATAAAGTGTGCCGATTACATTATAGATTTGGGTCCCGAAGGTGGCGACAAGGGTGGTACCATTATTGCCACCGGAACACCAAAAGAGATTTCAGAGTGCCCGGATTCATACACCGGACACTACTTAAAACGCTATTTTGAATAGAGTTATTCCTGGAAGATGATTTTATAGAGTTCTTCGTTCATCTTCTCTTTAATTCTATTCTTTCTGCTACGCAATGTGGAATAAGAAACATTAAAGAACTTCAGCATCTCCACCTGTTTTAATCCCAACAGAGCAAACAGACAGTAATCTATATCATCTTTACTCAGTGACGGAGCATTTTCCTTAAAAAAAGTGCAGATTGATAACATCTGCTTTCGCATATCGGATTTCAAGCTTTCTATTTCGGTAGCTGTAAAATCATCACCTATCTGTTCTACCACAGAGAGAACTTCCTTATAGGCATCACTCTTCTTAAAATCACTTATCATAGGTTGAAATGATTCCAATTGTTCCGGTAAAAAAGGGTTTCTACCATAATGCTTCATACCTACTAAAGTAAGCAGAATAGCAATAAAAAAGATAGCGAGAGCTATTGTTATACAGATATTTAAGTTGCTTGGATTTGCAATCAATCCATATCTTACAAATGCATAGATAAGTGACAATGTTATTGCGGCATCACCGGAAATCTCCATATATTTATAAAATGGTGGGCAATTCTCTATTCGAAGCCAGAAATAGGTAAAACGTATTCTTCCTTTCCCACTGGAATCCAGTATATAGTTTTGGACTTTTGCTGTGGTATAAAGTAACATTCCCCATGCCCCAAAATTTGTATCCTCACCATTAAGTTCAAAAGGATTCTTTGTATAGAACATCACTGTAGCTATTGCCAGCACCCAAAAAGTAACCCCAAACAACACTATTAAAATTTTTCTACCTACATCATTCATAATTCTTTTATTTTTTTTGCAAAATTACAATAAGTTGTAGGCCCAATAGGCATATTTTACGTTGCAAAAATGTTGCATTTTGCATCAGAAGCACCAATCTTGTATAATTTTGTTCAAAAACAACTGTTGGAGAAGCAGAACACCCCTCCAACAGTCATCAATAACCATAAATTTGTATATATTGTCATCACGACAATGCTTATTTACTTAGGATCATAAACAGGACGGATAGGAATTCCATCACTTCTAGTGCTTGCTTTAATAAAAATATTATTTACTTCACGTAAATAGATAGCTACTGAGGCATCTATATGGTTCTCATCTAATGAAGATGACATATAAATAGCTTCCATAGAACTATTTTTGTCTGTACCTCCGTAACCAAACATTGACCACGAACCGGCAAATGGCAAGAATATGCTTTTACCATTTATCTTACTTGTTGCCTTATATCCTCTTACACCATTCTGTTCTATTAAAGTCCATTCGCAATTATCATAAAGTTCCTGTATCTCTGCTTTAGTTGGGGTACGCCATCCATTACCTAAATAAGCAGTAGCAGCATCATCGGATGGTTCCAATTCTGTCTTGCCATCAATAGTCCCTTTTGTAGGCAAAAAAGGGTCATATAACAATATTTCTCCAACTATCAATCCGTTAGCCTCTTTTATCTCTTTATATACCGGTGCTTCAACCTCTTCTATAACATACTTTGTCAATATGTTGCTTTGCATATTACACCATTTGTAGTTTTCTGGAATATATGTGGACTTTTGTTCGGTTTCACCCCAAGCATAGTATCTGCCAAACTCTTCCGGTCTAGTAGCACCTAAGTTACAATCGGCCCATTTAACAGATAATCCTAAATCTACCATCCTTGGAGTAGCCACTGCACTATTATCGGCAGTGTTTGTTTTGACCTGCGAATTGTTGATATGGTAATCTACGAGATATGATACAGGATAACCATATTTAGGAATGGCCTTGCCATCAGTAAACTGGTAGGCCTCCTCTAAAACAGACGGAGAGACCTCCCTGTTTGAAATTAAGTATACATCTGCATACATTTTTAAGTATTCAGAATCTATGCCCTGACCTGGATATAATGTTAAGGGTCTTTTGTAGGTGTTATATGTATCACGTAAGAACCATTCACCGGAAAAAGCAGCAGCTACCCAACCCTCATTTTTATCTTCGTAAACATCATAACAGTTATGCAGAATGTGGCTCATAAAATAATCTCCATTTTCACCTTTTTCAAGGAAACAAAGCATATTGTCGTATTTAAGGAACTTATCGTCATTAAATACTACCTTACAATCAAAAGTAATTGTTTCGCCGCTATATTCTCCGTATGCAACTGCTTTAACGTTTAAGTTCACACGAACAACATAAGAGATATTAAATGTACCGGAAGTAGAACCTGTTGTAGGTATCTTGTCAGGTTCGGTTAAATGTTCAAAAGATATGACATTACCTATCACTGCAATTTTATCGCCATTCTGAGCTGATAAATCATTTTGTGCATTTATGCTAAGCACAATCAACAACATCAATAATAAAACCTTTCTCATAATGCATTATAATTTAGTTTGATTTATCTCAAAGATACGGTTAAGCGAGCGAGAAATTATGAAACTTGTTTCAATATTTTTCACAGCGAGCGCAAGTATCTTGGAAATTTATTTCAAAGATATAGACAAATAATAATTAAAAAGAATTATTCAGCAAAAACATTCTATCAAATAAACAACATACAACACTGCAAATCAATAAGATACAAACAGCATTATGTTTGTTTTCTATCAATATCAATCAACAAGATATTATTCAAGCTTTAAAACAATACAACAATCATATTTTTATAATTGAATTCAACTTACATTTGCACTTCCTATACTATTTGGTGCAGTTAATTTCTAAAATCCGAATCATTTCTGCAGGTGTTACAACGATTGAATTTCTAGGAAAATGTTTTATATTACCTGTTACTAAAAGTGCGCCTTCTTTAGATAAAGTTACCTCGTAGAATACAACATCATCCAAATCCTTAATTATCTCATCAGTATGAACTCTATCTGATTCAATACCTAATTTTTCAATTAGATTTATTATTTCCCCTACACTATGAGAAGGTATTCTAAACTTTGGACGAGTTAGAACATCCGCATACTCGTTAATAATTTCACTATTATACAATGGACATATCATTCCATTGAAAATAGCCTCCATTATTTTTACTGTAGATGAATTGTGTGTATGTGATAGCAAAGCTGATACTATCACATTGGTATCGATTACTGCGTATATCATTGTCTGTTTTTTTCCGAACGAATTAATCTGATTTCTTCATTGATTTCATCTAAAGTCAAATCTGGCAGTTGACCACTTTCTGCCATTTTTCTTATTTCACGAAAAGCTTCCAAACCTTTACTTATGGTTACTGTGTCATCATTAGCTTTTATTTCGAATGGTATTCTACGACGCTGTACAACAGCCTTTGCAAAGACATTCATAGCGGTATTTGCACTCATTCCAAATTGAGTACATAAAGCATCAAACGCCTGTTTAAGTTCGTAATCCATTCTAACCGTCATAGATACTTGTGCCATATCATTATTATTTAATTATTTGGCCACAAATATAAATAAAAAACACATTTAAAAAACCTCCTTACAATAAATTCCCTTTTACTTCATAGAGAAATCTTATCTTACCTAATTATATAAAAAAAATCAATATAAATGAAATTCAACATGATAATAAAATTGAAAGTAATTCTTGATTATTTATTAATAAATATCCAATAACTGATATCAATATTAATAAGATATCAAATCCTATAAAAACTTTGGCATTTTTTGATAACCATTTTAAATATCTATTGTTTTCATTGTCATATCCATTATATTACTATCTTCATTTATTCTTTCACTATTAAATTTTACACCTATTACAACAGAAGACACAAGTTTACCCGGAACTATAAAATTAACTGCAGTGAATCTCCCAAGTAATGTTGCTTATATTAATCAAAGTGACAATTTAATTACGCCAGTAGGTGATCCTGTTAAAGTAAAGGCAGATCAATTAGATCCGCAATTAATAGTATCTAATGAAGATGCAATAAGCAAAGTAGAATTTCCTTATCAATTAAAGCGAGATATTTTAGTAAATGTTGACCAGATTTCAGGTTTAAAAGATATTTCAGATCAAGCTACAATTGAGGCAAATGTTAAAGAGTCAATAGTAAACGATACAGACTTTATAAGTGA
>CALFTK010000022.1 GCA_937916465.1 uncultured Bacteroidales bacterium | reverse complement strand
AGCCGGATGGTAACTGGGTGGGAATGGATATGAAACGGGCCGTAAGGATAAGTGCTGTCAGCATATCGCCCAGAAGCGATGATAACGACATCTGTCCGGAAAATGGATATGAACTCTTCTGTTGGAATGGCAAAAGGTGGAAATCGTTAGGTTACAGGAAGGCTGAAGGTAACACCCTGCACTATGACAATCTGCCCTGCAACTGCTTGCTGTGGCTTAGAAACTACACGCGCGGCACCAATGAACGGCCGTTCATAATAAACCAAAACAGAGAGATAGTATGGTGGTAGAAAGTAACATTAGTTATTATGTTTAAGAATTCTGCAAAATTCAATCTGACAGACTTTTCGGTAATGTTATTTACCGTAGTGATTGCTTTGTGTTATGTTTTTCAACATGGTACAGCCCGGGATGTGGTGTTTGAACGTATATTGGGCTGTGTGTTTGTTTATCTGTCTGTCAGATTGATTTGCAGTATTTTTCCTAAGACCATAAATTATGCTACACTCTTATTTATATCCGGCTATTCTCTATTTGAAGCATATAAAGGGCTGTTACAGGTGTTGGGGGAACGTACATCAAACCACTATCTGTTTGCCTGTACCGGTTCATTCCTTAACCCGGGTCCTTATGGTGGTTTTCTGGCTGTCTGCATAGCTGTGCTTGGTGCATACGCTGTTACTACGTATAGAGAAATGGATAAAACCAGGCAGAAGAGATTCGGATTGGAAAACATAAGTTGCAGGATTACTTCCATAGCTTCGCTTGGCGCACTTATTATTCTTCCTGCTACTCAAAGCCGTGCCGCCATTCTTGCTCTATGTTGCAGTGCATTACTTTTTGCAGTGCGTACTGAGAGATGGCGAAAACTGCTGAAACGTTACTTTCTGCCCATAACGGCTGTAGTGGTGGTGGCAGTGGTTGCTGCATACAGTTTTAAGAAAGCATCTGCCGACGGACGTATGTTTATGAACCACATCAGTTGGAAAGCAATGACAACACACGGATTGTCAGGTGCCGGAATGGGTAATTTTGGTGGTGCTTATGCCACTGCACAGGCAGAACACTTTTATGCACAGACAGCGACAGAAGAAGACCTTTTTGATATATCTCTTCTTGACGAACATCAGCGTCTTACTGCCGGTTGTCCGGATAACGCTTTTAATGAATATCTGCACATGGGTGTAGAGTGCGGACCTTTGGCTATGCTCTCTCTTATAGCTGTCATAATAAGCGCGGTGTTATGTTCTATGCGTAATGGTACAGTGTGGTGTTATGGAATAATGGTGTATGCTGTCTTTGCTCTGTTTTCCTATCCGTTCCATATCAAACAGCTGTGTATAATGTTTCCCGTACTGTTGGCTCTGTGTGCAACCCCTAAAAACGGTGGAATAAGAGATATTTCTTTAACGCAATACTTACTGTTGACCTTAATAGGCGGTTTGTTTATTTCTGAATACCCCACTATTAAAGAGAGAAGAGAGGCTGAAAAGGAGTGGGAAAAGACAAAACAGTGGCATACTATGGAATACTTTGAATATGTGGTGGAAGATGCAGAACAGTTGTTAGCACAAATGAAACAGAGTTATGAATATCTGTTTGCCTACGGTCAGTCGCTGAATAAAGTAGGGCAGTATGAAAAGAGTGATTCCATACTGAAAATAGGAACCGAATTAAGTTCTGACCCCATGTTTTGGAATGTGATGGGTAACAACAGTCTGGCAC
>CALFTK010000021.1 GCA_937916465.1 uncultured Bacteroidales bacterium | reverse complement strand
AGAGCACAACACTTTTAATGTTGGGGTCTTGGGTTCGAGCCCCAAGCGGATCACTGAAAGAAGGGACTTGAAAAAGTCCCTTTCTTTTTCCAAACTCCTCATCGCCTTTGACTATCAAAAGGTTAGAAATCAGAATCAGGTTTTTCACTTAGAGTGTGGCACCAATAAAAAAAAGAGAAAAGGTGACACCGTTGGACATAAAAAGCCACTTTAGGACGGTTTTTGTGTTACAGCAGTTGTGTTACACTTCTCACAAATGTGTTACACTATGAACAATAGAGTTCGAACAGTTTTCAACAGACGAAAACAAGCAAGTGATACCACTTGTGCAGCCGTAGAAATCGTTGTCTGTCTGGGTCGTGAACGTTTCTACTTTTCAATCGGTATCTTTCTGAATGCCACTCAATGGCTGGATGGTAAGGTAATCAACCATCCCAAGGCAGCCATTTTCAACGAACAGATTCAAAAGAAGGTAACGGAGTTTGAACGTATCATCATTGCTATGGAAGTAAATGGTGATGACATGACCACCCAACAATTCAAAACCTATCTGTCATCAGATGGCAGCAACCGACGCAACTTCATGGCATGGATGCGCGAACGTATCCAATCACGCAAAATGAGAGAAGGGACGCGCAAGGGACACTTGACCACTTATAAAGCCCTCCAGCGTTTCGGCAAATTCAAGACATTCGATGATGTAACCCTTACTCACATCTATGAATTTGATATGTTCATTCGTGAAGAAGAAACTTACACATCTACAGGCAAGCTCATTGAACGTAGCCAGGCTGCCATCCACAATTATCACAAACGATTCAAAAGTTACGTCAGCGAAGCCTTTCGTTTGGGACTCATCAAAGATAATCCATACAACCGCTTCCAAGACAAACGTGGCGAGAAGGGCAAACGCCCACATCTCACCAAAGACCAGATAAAACGGTTGATTGCCATTCGTGAAGAGTCAGCAGACAGAGTAGCCAATAAATACCTTGACTTCTTCCTCTTCCAAATCTTTACGGGCATGGCGTATAGCGATGCCAAGTCGTTCGACTATACCCAGCACATCATCACGGTAGATGGACATGATTACATTGATGGGCATCGAATGAAAACTGGAGAGGAATTCATCACACCCATCCTTCCCTATACCCAAAAGATTTTGGAACGGAACGACTACAAACTTCACATCACCTCCAACCAAAAGTACAACCAATTCCTAAAAGGTGTCGGTTTGGCTCTCGGTTGCAGTTTTCCTTTGACCACCCATGTGGCCCGCCACACCTTTGCTTGTACCATCAGTTTAGGCGAAGGAATCCCTAAGGAAGTATTGCAGGTAATGATGGGACATTCCTCCATCAGAACAACCGAACTCTATGCCAAACTTCCCATAGAGTTTGTCACCCGCAACCTTGACAAAAAACTCTTCCATGTTTGGGGATAATCGTAACGACAAAGCATAGGAAAAGCCGCATTGCACCACCCCAAACAAGTGGTCAATGCGGTTTTCCTTTTTCTTCTCCATTTTCACCTCACGGGCTTGCCCGTTATCCACACAAAAACATAGTGGGGTAGCCTAATTCCCCGAAGTGATAAATCACACGGGTGGAGTGTACACTGGAATCAGCAAGCTGAGTGGAGGATTATGTGGACAAACTGTCTATAAACATCGAAAAAAGGTCACAGAAATGGTCATCACTGTGACCTTTTTTGTGACCTTTTTTGTAATTCGATTATTTGCCAATACCCTCCAAAAGTAGGAGAGCCAATTCGTTTAATACGATTATCTTGTTTTAATTTCAAAATACATTTTTGTATTGTATTTGAACTTTTCCCTGTTAATTCCATAAGTTGAGCCCGGGTAATGGTAGGCGTATTTTTTATAAGGGAATACACTTGCTCAATTGTAGTTTGACCACCAGTTTGACCACCAGTTTTAGCCGGTATATTAGGACGTTTAAATGTAATCCAAACAAATAAACCGTCTGCTCCATATTCTGGTTCTGGAAGCCCTACGGCTTTACATGCTTCAACCATACGACTTACTCCAGTACCCCAACTTTCCCAAAAAACGCAGTCATAACCAAATCTATAATTTTACAACATAATACTTGCCGCTACGAGGCGCACCTCTAAATTCAATAATTGACAAATCTTTAAGGATTTTCAGATAACGTTCAACAGTTTTAGCTGGTCTATCAACTCTCAAAGCAATATCTTTTAAATTTAATCCTTCATTGTCATGAAATAGATGTAGAATTTTAGCTAATTCTATTTTTGTAGTATCACTTACATTCTCAATTTGGTTAATTGCATCAATATGAGTATCTCCCTCATTTACTCCCTCATTTATTCCCTCACTTACTCCCTCACTTGGGGCGGTTTTCTGGGTAGTCTCAGCATATTCTTTTCCAAAATGGAAGATAGTCCATAAACCACCACCATCATAATCAAATTGAGGTTCTGGATATCCGGCATTCTTGCAAGCTGCAATAATTCGTTCAATACCTCGTCCCCATGCTTCAATCTCACCAGCACGAAAGAAGACATTCGCAATATCCGGATTATACGGACGACTGCGATGCTTACCCAAAAGATGGTTCAAAGTCCAATCCTCTGGCAAAGTACCACAATTCCATATCTCCAGTTTGTCATCATAGACCGCAATCTGAATCGGAGTCAATGTTTCGTATGCCTTATGAACCACAGCATTGAGCAATGCTTCTCGTAAAGCCTCACGCGGAACAGGCAAACTTTCAATGCGTTGAATCCCTTCGTAGCTAACTAAAGCACGAAGATATTTAGTAGTCAACAACTCCATGGTAGCCTTTACTTGGTGAAAAAGATTTCCATGAATTTCATCTTGAAATATCAGATTGGCATCTTCCTTGAAATAGGCAATCTTTATAAACGCTCCAGTTACATATTTCTCAGGGTCGGGATGAAAAACAAGCGCGGCTGCCCGTTTTAGGTAATCGCCTTCCGCCAAACGCAGTTTATCAAGCAGTCCTTCATCATTTTCTTGCAAATCGCCATCATCCATGCGACCACTTCTGGCAGCATATTTTCGGAATATATCAAAAGCATTACCGTCCAAATCTTCCTTTTTTAGATAAGGAATAGGTACGCCATCCCATGTACGACCTTGCTTACGAAGCATAAAACGGTCGAGTGAAGCTCCTTTCAATTCTTGATTGGTAGCCCCACTACGTTGATAGTAGTGTCCACGATAACTGATTGGATAAGGATAACTTTCTGTTATGATTTCAAGATATTCTTTCCCGTCTTTTGCTTTCAAATTGACATCCACCAAAATACCGAGTAAATCACGTACTTTGTTAGGAATATCCTCCATCAATTTCTTGGCATCTTGCAAGCCACACACTTCTCCATTGTCAGATACACCGATATAAAGCGTACCTCCTTGCGCATTGGCAAAGCCACATATCCATTTTAGATATTCGTCACGCCAACTTTCTTTGAATTCTATGTTTTGAGATTCCTTGGTCATAATTCAATACGGTATTTTTCTTCGCTTATTCAACAAGAAATATTAAAAATTACATACTTCTTTTATAAACTTATCTCTATCAGCTTCCCATTGGGAGAATTTTAACATTTCAATCTGAGGCAACTCAAAATACTCTAAAACTTTGCAAATAAACTCATTCATCCGATCTTTAACATCATCCCCATTCACTTTTATTGATACATACTGTCTATCTATTGTTCCTTTTAAATCATCATATTTGCAGTTCGCAGTAAGGAAAGAGCAACACTTGGTATCTAAAATCCATGAAGCCCCCATTTCATTAAGGCATATTGGACTTTGATAATAGAGAGGCGAATGAATAATAATCATAAAAACATCAAACTCATCAAATTGAGCCTTTATTTCGGGGTATATTTCTTTGCCTAAGCCTATCTTATAGTTAGGAACAGAGCTGCAAAAGATTTTATCGGTATCTGAACCAATATAAAGTCTCAATAAATTCACAAGAGCATCTACGAAAGGTTTATCTTCACTTTTATGACTGATGAAAATCTTTTTCTTTTTAATAGTGACATCCCTTTTTGTTATGACAGGTTCCTCTATAACAATATTACCTTCTAATGCTATAATGCTATTAACAATAGCCTCTAATGCAGACAAATGAACAATTTTATCTGTATCATATTTATCCATGTGCTCTTGCATTTGAAAGCATAATTCAGGATATTTATCTTTCATTGCATCTTTCAAGCATAAAAGTTTTTGTTCATATCCTCTTATATTACCATTAACAGTATAATCTGTATATATGATATTTCCACGAGGGATAATAGTCCTTATGACTTCTATTTGCTGATCAGCAATTTTTTTGCATTCAAATGCTATTTCATAGATGTTATTTTTCATAAATCAATTATTATCTAAAATTATGTACATTATATTTTATTATATCAATATTTTTAAGTATGTTTTATTATTTTTTGTCAACAGTCATTTATCTTACTTCGGATTTTCTTCCAATCATTATTGATTGCATAGATTGCAGTAGCTCTTCTTGCTAGCCATAAATCATCTTCTATTTTTAAAATTAAAATAGTAAGTAATTTCAGAATTGTAAGATATGCCGTTGAATGTTCTTTTTCATCATCTACAGGAGGGGTGCTTCCGTGCATATAATGATTCCTATATGCCATACCATTGGTATATTTCATATTATCAAGATAATAGCTAAAATAATCACGCTCAAAGCTACTCAACAGATGGTCATCCTTAATAAGCCAATCCTTATTAAAGAAATCATCAAGAATCGCTCTGCCTTCTGTACCGTAATGCCAATAAGAACAAACACCATATTCCCAAAGAGACTTTAAAACTTCGATTTTAGTCTTATTTGCGATATATAAATGTCCACATTCATTAACACCTATGAGATCTTGTTCTATAAGAAAATCTAAATGAGGTTTTTGAAAATCATCATAATTAGAATACAAAACGTCATTTTCATGTTCTAATAACTCTGTTAAAGAATGATAATTTTTATCTTTGAATGGTTCTACAAAATGCAATAATGAATTTCCTGAACGAAACAGCCCTCTTAATACAATATCAATGGTTTCATTTTTGACATTAACCTCATAATATTTATTTTCTAACAAACTCTTACCTTCTTCAACCTTTATGGGTTTTGACAATCGTATATAATCTTTGTTAATTTCATCTTCTTTCACGAATGTACTATATTGTTTTATTATAGCATCTAATTCAGGACATAATACTCGACATTTATTCAATGATGAATCGTTTTCCATTGGAAAATTTATTGGCAAACTAGGATAATCATATTCGGTTTGCAAAAAACTTTCATAAAACAGTTTCAATTCCTTTTCAAAAGAACTTCCCATTCGTTTTAATACTTCATTATATCCATATAATTCATATAAAGATAAACTATTTTTGTGATAAAAATGCGTATATGAGGGATAAGAATATTTTCCTTTATCCATTATAAAAGATTCAATTGTATTAACTTCACACTTTTTATTAATCAAGTTTACTAAAAAGCGCCTATTCATCCATCCAAATAGCGTAATACAGTTTCTTACACGTTGTATATTATTACATTCTTTTATGTAAGGTACACTATAAGTATAAGTCGGAATGCCTTGCTCATCATTATTAAAATTAACAGGTTGTATTCCTTCTTCATTTGTAAATTGTACTTTTATAGACCAATGTGTTATAGAAGTCCTTGAATCATTCATCAACTCGTTATTTAACTTATTGACAAGTATTTCAGCCTTCAATTTAGTTTTAGTTGAAAGTATTATCTTATCTTTCTCATCTTTAATTTGTGTGATTAATCTTACATAGTTTAAATTGGGTTCCTCACTATCTAAATAATTGTTTATGATTTGCTCTTTATCAACCAATGTTAGATTCGAAGGAAGGAATATTTCCGATTTTTGTAATGAATCCGGCTTTGTTACATATCTATCAAGAATGATATGTGCGCTATTTATATTGCTTAAAAGTTCATTGCGAATAACATTCTTGAACTTTTCAACGATTCCTTTACACTGTAATACATAACGCAAATAGTTGACGTTCTCTGATATAATATCATGTAATATTTCAGGTATAATTAATTTGTATAATTTGTATGCATCTATAATCTGCCAGAATGTTTCTTTATAAGTCCAATTCAATTGCTCATACTCACATTTGAGCATTTTCGGGTCAATACTATTAAAATAGTTGGCAATTATAGTATTATATGCATTCGTAGATAATTTGAGTTTATCAAATTTAGCATCAGTCCATTTTTGCAATCTACAATCCTCTTCTATCATTCGCCGAATATGCCAAAGCTCTATAATGCCTTCCAAATTTGTAGGCACATTTCCCTTTGACACTTCTTGAATTCGCTTTTCTGCCATCTCAAGGTAATGTCCTATACTTAAATCGTACTTAGTAAAAAAGCAAACGTAATCCCTCATTATATCAAATCAAGTTATACCTCATAATGCTTTTCAAGTCTCTCCATCAGCCCATCTTCAAGTTGTTTATAAGTTTCAAATCTCAATTGAGATTCACCACGAAGGTTGAAACCAATAAAATGATCTGCATCAATTGTATTTTTATCTCTAAATGAAGAATCTGTTTTATACAGCAATATAACAGGTGCTGGAAGATTTTTAGCCTGAGCTACCCCCATCGCTATACCTATTTCATGATAGACATTAACATTATGACTACTTAAATCAGCTATGATTAAACTGCTATTTTCTATAGCCCTTGTTATTTCATTTGAAATAGTAAACATTTCTGTTGTTGTTTTCTGATCAATTCTAATCATGGTAATTTTTATATCCAATTCTTTTCTATGATTAAATCTTTCTATTGTTTGTACAACTTTTTCATATATCATTTCACTTTGAGGATCATTAAATTGCATGGAGATAAAAATCTCTTTTCCCTTTGCTTCATACACTCGATTAAATAAAGCAATAAGGGATTCTGCATTATGAGTTGGTAAATAATCATCCACCGGGATTTTATTTATTCCATTTTTAATAATCCATTCTATGAAACTTGTAAATTTTGATTCATCCAACAATTTGAAATATACAAGGGCAACAAACATTGATATATTACCATAATTATCTCCTAATCTTGCATATGTTGACCTTAGTGATTGTATCGCAATCTCTATATCATCAATACAATTTGATGATTTGATGAATTTATTTAAAACGTTAATTTGCTTTTGAGCAATCTCCTTATTACGAATAGTTTCATCTAAGAACTTTTGATTTTTACTGATTTTTTCTTCAATCTCGCGTTTTGACCTACGTTCTGTTTTGGGTAAAAGTTGTTTTTTAAGTTTTTCTCTTTCTTGTTCCTGCTCCTTTATAATAGCATCATATTCACTTATATTCTTTTTTATTTCTTCTATTTCATTTGCATATTTCTGATTATAACTCAACAACAAATCTATAGTTTTAAGACATACTGTTCTATAAATTTCGTTTTCAGTTCCCATTGCCAACAATGAAAGGCCTTTAAAGTGCCCATTTTCAACAAGTTCTATCAATTTAATGGTTAGGAAATGAGCAGCCCCTAACTCTTCAGAATCTTTTAAAAATCTATAAACATTCTGAATATTCTTCTCCTGTTTTAATGGGAGTTGTTTGAAGTTAATATTATTGAAAATAGAAGCTTCAAATTTATCAGCAATATCCTGATTGGAAATTACAATTGAAAAAGGAACGATAATATTTTCAATTTCTTGTTTATATGAGCTTATCTTTTGGTGTAACCATTGTGCTTTTTCATCATTAGAATATGTTACAGGTGCATTTTCCTCAATAAAGAGACTCCACCAATCATCGCTATCATCGAAAGGTTCCAATCTATGATTACCGTCTACTCTCAACAAAATATTTTCAGCTATTTGAAGTTGAGCATGCCTTGCTCTATATCCACTTACTGGTACTCTTTCCTTCAAGATTTTAAGCCCTTTTACATACGATTCTGCATTATATTCGATATCGTCTTTTCCATGCAACTCACCAATGAGTCCATTTAAATCGGCTCCCCGATATGCTAAGACCAGTTCTGGAAAATAAGAATACTCTTTCCTCCTTAAGAATTTAATAATATCTCGTTTGTGATTATCATCAGCCATTCGTTGATATGCTTCTGGACGTCTTGACACTTTTGCAAGAACACCGATAGGAGCATACCCTCTAAAAACTATAAAGTTCTCAAAAGCCTTGTAAATTATACCTTCTAACTTTGCCATAACTATTCTAATATTAGTTTTTCTATCTTTTGTCTTGCTTCATTTAAAATCGAATTTCCTTCTAAATAACGTTGCTTTACCTTCTTCCTAATACCTTTTACTATTCTGACAATTTCGTTTTGTTTGTCTATGTCTGGTACGGGTATCATTATAGATGCTATTTCCTCTAAATTGATGTTGGCTCTCGCAACAGGGCGCTTCAAACGATCAAAATTCAACTGACCAATGGATGAATTTAAAACCTCCTTAACATATTCTGGATTTATATTCTCTTTTAACCTGACTAAAGCTATTGCTTGATTGATATTAGCTTCGTTATCTGATAGATATATCCCAACCTGACCAATAGTAGCACCAACTATAGCAATCATTATATCATTCCTTTTTAACTGAGAAGATTTCATTTGGGTATCATGAATCTCTTGTGTTATATATAATAGTTCGGAATAGTTAATATCTCCATTAATATCAATGTCTCCACTTCGTATAAAGGCTATTCCCTTATCAGGAGTAGTATAATCTTTTCCGCCCGATTTTGGTGTAATACCACTTGTTATCAATACGGCAATATCTTTTAAACACTTTATTCCGTCAGCTTTTTTCAGGGAATCAAATGCTTCTTTAAAATAACGTTTATGATAATATGGATCAATTCTGTTATTAAGTAATTCTGATATATTAACACAGAAATTTCTATTATTCCTCAGATTCTCATTAAAATGGAGAGGCATACCAAGAGAACTTAATATTACAGAATCAATATTGTTTTCTTCAATGTTGGCTAGTTGAATCATTTGCCGTTGCCTTTCCAATTCTTTCTCATAAAAACCAATGATTTCCGTTTGCCGTTTAATATCTGGCAATATTGGGATTCTTATTTTTCCAATGCGCTCTAATCCTATTTTGGGGATAGTAGTTTGAATTCTATTCTTTTCTATCTGCTTTTGAATAAAATCGCAATTTAATAGTATCGAAATGTATTCAGGAAGGACTCCATCATTCTTCGGCAAAAGTTTTGCACAATTTTCCGTTAATATGACACGTTTTCCTTCAGGGATGTTCTTCACGACAAAAACACGACCGATAGTGCCTGCAACAGAAAAAATAATTTCATTATTGCATATTTCATATCGCTTTAGAATATTAAATAATTCTTCGCTGATGTTTTTTAAAACACTATAATTGATACATTCAAAATCAGTAATATCGGATAAACGCATATACAGATAATTGGTATTCTCAAAAGAAAAAGATTTATCCTTAGGTATGCGCTTCCCTCCTTTAATATCCACGTATTTTGAAAGAGAAACAAAATCATTTGTCCCTGAATTATCCTTATAATAGGCAACGTCTATACGTTGCGAATTGAGGATATCTGATAGATGAATGGTAGTCGTAATCATTTCACTTTAGAAATAAATTCCTTAATCTTCTTAGCAACGTCATCTAACTCACTACCCTCAATAAACTTTCCAGTAGCATCATAGCCAACATTCTCAACCTCCAACATTAAGACCTCATAATCTTTTGAGTAGTTGAATATAGATTCTTTGTAGAGGGTCAACATTCGTTCTGAACGTTGCTCTTTATCCAATCCTTTTTCCTTGCGAACCTTTTCCTTAATCTCCGTCAAAGTTTGTTCAAATTTCCGAGTCAACTCCCGAGGGTGTTTTTTCAAAAACAAGACAGAAGATTTTACACCAGCCCTTACATGAGAGAAGGTATGTTGTGGCAGAGATACTACAATTAATATTCTGAAATGCTCTACAATCCAATCACGAACATATTGGCTTGTTGAATTAGTTAAAATGCCATCAGGGATAACAATTGCTAAATATCCGTTTTCTTCATTCAGATATTTGTAGCATCTTTCCAAGAATAATACTTCGGTATTTTGCGAAGTACGCCATTTGTTTTTATTATCATTATCAATGATACGGTCTTTGATCTCTGTAATGCCAAGATTCTTCTCGAACAGTTCGTACTCTTTATAATATCCAACTTCATCCGCTTTCACAGAAGAACCAAATGGTGGATTAGTCATTATTAAATCGAATGTACCATCTTGAAAATTCAAATTACGGTTTTCAATCTCAATAGCATTATTGTTTTTTAATCCATCATTAGTAATGATATTAGTATGGCCATCATCATGAATAATCATATTCATTTTGGCCACTCGTGAAATCTGCTCATTAATCTCTATACCATACAAATGTTTTTCTGCAAACTCATGCCAATAATTTTTCCATGAAGCACTACCTATTTCATCATCAAAAATATCATCTGCTTCATTCCTCACTTCTTTTAATGCATGCAAGAGGAATCCTCCACTGCCACAAGACGTATCTAGTATTTTCCATTCTTTCTTAATCCCTATTGACTTGACCATAAAATCCACGATAGAATCTGGAGTAAAAAATTGCCCAAAATCACCCCGAAAAAATTCTCCCATAAATTTCTGAAATGCCAATCCTTTAGAGTCTAAATCTGTCTTTGACAAATTAATATCTTGTAGATAATTGACGACCGTATATATTTTATGTTTATCCAGTTTTATATCATCTTTAAAAACCTCCGGGTCTTTTTTTCTGCCTTGTTCATATAATGAACGGACTCTTTTCTCTAGTTCCTTCTTGGCTTTTATATTTTGTTTATCTTCTTGGTCTTCCGGGTAGGATATAATTTGGAAATCAAAAGGTTCCCCTTTCGTTTTAGGATTATTCTCCTTCCACTTTTCATCCCATATTTTACAGAAGATTAATTTATCCAATTCATCGAAAGCTGTTGTTGGAGCCAAAGCGCCACCGCCCCATAATGCATCATGGGCAGACTTGAATTTCTGCATTAATTCTGCTTTTGTCCCAGGTCGAGGTTCTTTTCCACCTTTTACATATTTGAATCTATCTACTTTCCCTCCTTTTTTAGGAATGTCGGAAATGGTAATTCGTTCAACGGGATAGAGTTCAACAATCTCAAAATACTCATGTCTGATGCCTGAAGTCACCCAAACGTATTGTCCTGCAAGAGCATGCGCATAAGCATATGCTTGGTCTATAGCAACTTGAAATTGTCTTTCATTTATGCCTTCTTCTTTACATTCTACAACAATAAGAATTTTATTGTTCTTGTCATTATAGACAAGAATATCAGCTTCTTTAGTGGAAGAACCAACTTGCACTGATTCGTTCACAGATATGTTAAGCGGTGAATAATGATATTCTATTATTAACCTTAAGAATGCTGTTGCTTGAACAAATTCCTCTGGATTTTGCAACTTCCTTTTTGCTGTATTTTTACAATTATATTCAATATAGGTGACATCACCTTTTTCTTTGATTGATATATAGTTGTTCTTTTGCCCCTCAACAAATAGCGGAGTAGCCAACAAATCTTTTATTTCTTCAGCGGTCTTAGCCATAGTTTAATAATACTAATAAAAACATTAAACCTTAATTGTATTGTACATTCATTTTACTACTTGGATATACATCACATCCTCCTTACTTGAATTAATAAGTTCTTTCACGTCCACTTCAAGTACGTGGGCTATTTCAAGAAGCGTTTCAAGTCCTGGTTGGGCGGAATTAGTACACCATTTAGATACTGTGGCGGGGTCTTTACCTATCGTTTTAGCCAACCATTTACCCGTACGTTTCTTCTCGGCAAGTACTACTTTAATACGATTAATATCTTTTGCCATTATCTTAGATTTAATTCATTTATGCAAAAGTACAAATAATACCTACAAAAACGACAAGTTTACCTAAATAAGTTTACTAAATAGAGACGATTCTTTGTGTTTTAGGTAAATTTATACGGATTTATTTTAAAAAAAACTTCTCATACTTCCCCCTCAACGATTTTTCCCGAATAACCACAACTTGCATATTAGCTCTCAGACGGTCAATAGTGCGAAGTCTGTACTTGGTTTTGATTTCTTCTATAGTCAAGTTGGCGTGGGAAGGAAGTAGGGCAAAGATAGTCTGCGACCTGTTTTATATTCATCACGTAGTCAGCCTTCCGTTGCAAAAGGATGGCAGTATCATCCATTATGAGCGAGAAATTCTCTCCATTCGCTTCTTTTTGTTTCTTCGTTAATGTCTTCATACGCTTAATTTTTGAAATTTTGTGTTGCGAAGTTACAGACGAAGGCACAAATGGACGAAAGGAGAAAAGAAACAGATAACGCAAGGAAATAACCGAAAGGTACAAAATCCAAGCGAATCACTTCCACAAAAAACGCTTCGCAAATGCGGAGCGTTTTTTGTATTTGTAGGAAGAGAAAAAAAGGGGCGCACTGTAAGAAAGATGCACCCCTAGAAATGTTATTTGGAATAGATGTGTTATTTTTTGCTGTTGCGAACTTTATCGAAGAAGTTTGTCATCTTTGAAAGATTCTCTTCAGAATACATTCCCATTCCGTGGCCACCATTCTCTTCAAATACAGCATAGCTTTCAACACCTGCATCTTGCAGAGCCTTAAACATTCTTTCGCCTTGACAGCCGGGAACTACATTATCCTTCTTGCCATGAAATACATGCATTGGAGGATCTTTCTTATCTATGAAAGTAATAGGACTAAGCAGAGCGAATTTATCTTCATTACCCTCTTTGGCAACTCCAATAAGTTGCTCTTCGGGCGATGGATTCATCATCATAGCTTCTCCACAATCCATATTGAGAAGATCTATAGGACCTGACCAGTCGCATGCTGCATCAACATCACTGCTAAATGATGTGTAATTACCTAACGAACCCTCTAAATCAACTGATTCTTTACCCAATTTGTAGGTCTTTTCTCCGGTTGTAGTAGCTGCAAGTGATGCCAAATGTCCACCTGATGAAAAACCTGAAATACCCACAAATGATGTGTCGAACTTATATTTCTTTGCTTCACCGCGTACAAAACGGATAACAGCCTTAATGTCGTGAATCTGAGCAGGATACTTTGCATCACTGATTGCGCGATGGTTAGGAGTAACAACTGCATAACCCGCCTTAAGCAATTCGGCACAGATTGTATTCAAATCGGCAGCACCTTTTGAATTATTACTAAACCAAGCACTACCATATATGTGTATAACTACAGGATAAGAATCTTTTTTTTCTTCAGGAAGGTAAATATCCAATGTGTGATATGCATTGTCATCACCTGCGTAGTTAATATCTGAAAATTTCTCTGAATATTTCAGATTGTCATTATTTACCTGAAAGCCTCCAAAGCCTCCAAATCCCATCTGTGCAAAAGCATTGATAGACAGAGCAAAAATCAATGCTGCTGAAAATAGTCTCTTCATATTTGTAAAATTAAATTAATCTTTAGTAGTAATATAGTGAAAAACTATTTTGGTTAAATCTATTTATATACGTAATTACTCTTTTACAAACAACCTATATAGGTTACATCCTGCAAAATTACCCAGTACTGTAAATAGATAGGTTACCAAAAGTTTTATAGGCTGTGCGCATACTGCATCCCACGAAGCAGCACAATAGTAAAATGCATCTGCTATGCAGTGGGTAAAACCACACAAAATAAATAGAGGCACTCCAAATAGCAACGGAAGCATCTGTCCCTTACGGGCAAAGTTCACTGCTGTGGTCATAATCATACCGCACCAGATACCTAAAATACCGCATTTTACAGGACCTGTAGCCAACCTTTTCTGAACTATAGCATCTGCTGCAACAGTTATGGAATTGATAACGCTCTCTTTTGGCTGAGAAAAAACATCGGTTGATAGCATTACTACATCGGAGGCGCAAAACTTTACTGTCATTGCCGTTATAAAGCATCCTATTATATTGCCACCAAGTATGAGCAAAAGGTCATTCAGTTCTCCCTTTTTAATAAAACCTGCAGTTCCTGTGTAGAGTTTTAACTTATAATGTACAACCGTCAGCAAGCCAAAGGCAAAGAGTACAGCACCGGCTACACCTCCTACATTCAAAAAAACTGCACCACCCAATGAAATAGATATTCCCGCGAAGATTGATAGTTTTAGAGTTTCTTTCATATTTGCATAAATAATAGTTCTTGCAACAAAAGTATAATAAAAAATATAAAGGATTGTAAAATAGTAAAAAAAAGTCGCAAAACGTAACATTTTGCGACTCCGGCTCTAAAACACAAGGTTATTATTAGTACTCTATTTCATTTTCGCCTGCCCATTCACCATTTGCAGAGATTGCAACCTGACTCATGGTATAAGAAGAGGTTTCACCTACGAAAAAATTGCCTGTATAACTGGTTATCATATTCTGAGTTACCGGCACTTCGGCAAATTCGCGCTCCTTAATGATATTTTCGTTAACATCCAGAGCAGAGACTGTCATTTTCAACGTATCTTTTACTGCATGAGGAAAGGTAAACATTTCAAAACGCTTCATATCAGGATTTACAGTAAACAATTCGGTCTGCTTACTGTTTACGCAGCCTAAACCGGTAGTTGCATCGAGTGTGCTACTACCACCGGAATAGTAGAACTTCATCTGAGTTACGCCTTCAGGATAATCATCTGCAATATTGAAACGAACCATTGCAACTGCACGTTCCAGATTCAGGTTATAGGTCTGTTCATCCTTACCTACTGTAATTTCGCCATAATAGTAGAAGGTATCTGTCATCTTGTTTGTCACTTTATTACTGAAAGATACTTCATTGGGTGACGATATGGTAGCACTTGCATCACCATTATGGGCTATAACCACCACTTTATGCGTACCCTGCTTCAGATAGAGAGAGATTGTACCAAATCCTTCGTCTCCAACATTCTGTACAATACTCTGTTCTTTGGTTTCGCCTTCAAAAACGGCAAAATTGATTTTTGAGCAGAGTTCTTCAAGAGTCTGCGCACTACCAGCCTTTGTAGATGTACCGAATGGAATCTGTTCAAAACTTGACACTTTGAATGTCACTTTGTTACTCACTTTGTCGGGAAGCAACTGAACTGTTTGCTTCTCGCACGAAGCCATTGCCAATGTAATGGCAAATAGCATACACAAACTTTTAATTTGTTTCATGGTTAAAATTGTTTTTACGGTTTCAGAGCCGTTGCAAAATTATAAGATTTTCTTAAAAACCCAACCAAGTTACTACAAATATTTATAGTTCTATTTTCAATTAGATATTTGGGAGATTGGAATCAATAGATTAAGTTTGCATTTATGAAAAAAGTATTACTGACCATAATCTGTGCGGTTCTGCTTATAGGCTGTACAGAAAAAATTGACCGCAAAGCGCTTGTATCCAGAAACAATCCGCACATAACATTGATTGATACGTTGGCTTCACTTTCATTAGGTAACGGTGGTTTTACCTTTACAGCCGATATAACCGGATTACAGACCTATCCGGAACTGTACTGCAACGGAATACCTTTGGGAACAATGTCAGGATGGGGCTGGCACAGCTTCCCCAACACAGAAGAGTACACACTCAGGGAGTGTCTTGTTGCAAAAGATTTTGGGCGCGGAAAAACAGAATTATACGCATGTCAGGCATCAGAAGGCAGACATAAAGCAGCTGCCGAATATGTCCGTTCAAATCCTCATAGGCTACATTTGGGATACATAGGTTTTGCAAACCTTTTACCCCAGGATATATCAGAAACACAACAAACTCTGGACATGTGGAATGGCATACTACATTCACATTTCAAAGCAAAAGGAGAAGATGTCGATGTTAAAACAGTAGTACATCCTGAAAGCGATATTGTATCGGCACAAATATCGTCTAAAATCAAAATGCCCATAACAATCCGCTTTGCATATCCCACCGGAGCACATACGGACGATGCTTCTGACTGGAGTAATGACAAACCTCACACAACAGAAATAATAGAACAGGACAACAACACTACTATTGTAAAAAGATGCATCGATAACACAACATATTATCTGATAATAACCACAGAAAAAGCTAATACGCCACAAATAACTGCAAAAAACACCATAACCATTACTCCCAACAGTGACGAATGGCAGTTCAGTGTTCTATTCACTGAAAATCCTCAGGATAAGTGCCATTCAGCAGAAAGTTGTATTGCTGATGCAGCAAACCACTGGAAAAATTTCTGGAAGGATGGAGCAGCTGTAGATTTTAGCAAATGTAAAGACAAAAGGGCGGCAGAATTGGAACGAAGGGTTGTACTTTCACAATATCTTACAGCAATACAGTGTTCTGCTACAACACCTCCGCAAGAGACCGGATTAACATATAATTCATGGTATGGCAAATTTCACATGGAGATGATTTGGTGGCATCAGGCTCATTTTGCCTTATGGAATCGCAGTGCAATGCTTGAACGGACCATGCCATGGTACTTGTCTGCTGCAGAAGAGGGGCGATCAATTGCGCAAAGACAGGGTTTTAATGGTATCCGTTGGATGAAAATGACCGACCCATCGGCAAAAGACACTCCATCAGATATTGGTACATACCTTATCTGGCAACAACCACATATTATATATTTAGCCCATCTGTTACAACGCAGTGGTTCAAACATAGACAAATACAAAACATTACTGGAAGAGACGGCAGAATTTATGGTTGATTTTGCCACATACGATTCCGCAAATGACAGATATATTCTCAAAGGGTGTATTCCTGCACAGGAAACACTTAAACCGGAGACCACTGTCAACCCACCTTTTGAACTTGCATACTGGAGATATGGTTTGAATACTGTCAATAAAATGGGAGCTATTGCCAACGTGAAATTGGCAAAAAAGGCCGATGAAATGGCTAAAAAGATGTCAAGTTTGGCAGAAAGCAATGGTCTTTACACAGCAGCAGAGTCAAACCCCGAGACATATTCACAAATAGAACTCACGTCTGACCATCCCGCAGTGTTAGCTGCATACGGAATGTTACCAAATTCCCCACAATTCAATGCGGAAGTTATGCGCCATACACTATATTGGGTAATGGAGAATTGGAATTGGAACAAAACATGGGGATGGGATTTCCCGCTAACAAGTATGTGTGCAGTACGTTTGGGAGAACCTGAGATAGCAGTGGAAGCACTTCTGAAAGACGTTACAACAAACACATATCTACCCAATGGGCACAACTACCAGAACAGTAGTTTGCGTTGCTATCTGCCGGGAAACGGCGGATTACTGACCGCAATGGCACTAATGTGTGCAGGTTATGATGGTTGCACCGAGAAGAACCCGGGTTTTCCTAAAGATGGAAATTGGGATGTTCATTGGGAAGGTTTACTGCCATTACCTTAATTAACGGCCGGGAGCGATACCCGGTACATTGATTTCGCGATCTTTCAGCGTAAAATTATCCCATCTGACATTATCGACAGTAAGATTCCTTACATTGACCACATTATTTATAAACTGGTTAACTTCGCCCACGTGAATATTTTTAATGGTGATATTCTCTATAGGAGAATTATCATCACCTTTTATTTCGTATATGGCATCTGCCTGGTCTGCTTTGGCATCAATAATAGCTATATTACTGATTTTCGTATAGACTGTATCGAATGTAGGAACTATATCGCGCCACTGATACATAACGTCTGTATCGATTTCAAATACACGCATCATCTTGGAAGCCGATACATTCTGCACAGTAACATTGTCAATAAAACCTCCACGCCTATGATTTGTCTTAATGTAAAAGAGTCTATACACTTCCGACGATGAGTTACAGTTATGCATATATACCCTGCGTACTCCACCGGACATTTCACTTCCTATACCCAATACGGAATGAGCATTGATTATTTCACAATTACGTATCACAATATCCTGTGAAGGCATTCCCAAATGCCATCCATCATGATTGCGACCGGCTTTTATAACCACTCCATCGTCGCCTTGATTGAAAGTACAATCTTCTACCACAACATGTTGAGTCATCTCCAAATCTATACCGTCATTGTTATGACCATGCGCATAAACATCCAAATGGTGCACCCAAACATCTTTACACATAAAGGTATGTATTGTCCAGAAAGGGCTTTCATGAATACGAAAGCCATCCAATTGAACATTTTCACAACGATTCAAATGTATAAGATGCGGACGCATTTGAACTCCCGGAGCATCCATTCGGCGCTGCTCTACAGGCACCTGAGTAGAACACATTGCGTACAATCTGCGAGTAGCTTCAAGGTGCGAATCACTCTTTTCAAACCATGTACGCCAAAAGTCCATTTCCGGAGCAAGCATACCGGGACCGCTTATAGCTATATTCTTACATTCGTATGCATATATTAACGGCGATATGTTCATACATTCAGTACCTTCCCACGATGTCTTGACAGCAGGATAATACATATGCAAATCATCATCAAAGACAATTTTGGCACCTTCGCTTATGTATAGATTACAGTTACTTTTAAAATGAATTGGGCCGGTATTCCAGACTCCCGGTGGAACAACCACACGCCCACCACCATTTTTATTGCAGGCAGCCATTGCTTTTGCAAAAGCATTTGTAGTAGCCTGAACATTGCCCTGCTTTGCTCCATATTTGGTTATAGGATAGTCTTTGTCTGGAAAAACATACATTTGCAATGGTTCAAAGATAAACGGAGCTTCAGGAGCTGTCACCTGCGTAAAATCTTCTGCTACCACAGGAACAGCAAATACCGTCAATAACAACAAAATGTAAAGCATTTTTTTCATACAGTTCAATATTTGGTTAACGCAAAGTTATTACTATTTTTGCATAAACTAAAATTCGCTAAAGCATAAAAAAGAACCAATATGTATATGAAGAAGAAAATTCTACTGACAGCTGTTACACTTATCCTGACCGTATGTAGTGCTAAAGCACAATGGGGTGCTATGCAAAGAGTTAATCAAGATAGTTTGAACAGAGCTACTATGGCAGATTATGAGAATATGAAATCTCAGATTGGAGTAAAAGAGACCAATCCACGCCGTGACAGTCAGGCTGCCGACCCGGCTTTACGTCCAAACTACAATGAACTGTTGGCAAACCCGTTTCCTTTCTACCCCGATCCATTTACTACATTCAGTGGAAAGAAGGTAAAGAATGCCCGTATGTGGTATAAAGTACGCCGTCCCGAAATCAAAGAGGTCTTTGAAAGAGAGGTCTATGGGCGAATCCCGGAAAATGTTCCTAATGTAGATTGGCAAATAGCACGCGAATACGATGCAAAATTGGCAGATATGGATATTGTAATAAGAGAATTGCGTGGTATTGTTGACAACAGTAGCTATCCTGAAATAGAGGTAGAGATTCAGGCGCAGGTTATGTGGAGAAAAGATGCTACTGAAAACCTGCCGGTGGTAGTAGTTTTTTCATATATGTTAGGAATGCCTATGTCGTGGGGTGGTGCAATCAGTTGGCAACAACAGGTTCTGGAACGCGGATGGGCAGCTGCGCAGATATTACCTAATACAGTCCAGCCGGACTCCGGGCACGGTCTAAGAAGTGGTATTATTGGGTTATGTAACAAAGGAGAGTATCGTAAACCCGATGATTGGGGTGTACTTCGCGCTTGGGGCTGGGGAGTTTCTAAACTTATAGACTACTTTGAAACAGACAACCGTTTTGCAGCCGATAAAGTTGCAGTTGAGGGTGTATCGCGATATGGCAAAGCAGCATTGGTTACAATGGCATTCGATGAACGTGTAGCCACCGCAATGGTCTGTTCATCAGGTCGAGCAGGCGCAGGAGCATGGAGAAGAAACTGTGGAGAAACCTGTGACAACACCACTGCATGGGATTCATACCACTGGGTTGCAGGAAACATGATAAAATATTCCGATGTTAACCGTTCATGGGACGACCTGCCTGTTGACCAGCACGAACTAATAGGGATGTGTGCCCCCAGACCAATATTCATTTCGGTAGGTGCAGTATCTGAACCGGAAATGTGGGTTGATATAAACGGTTCATTTATTGGTGCTGCAAAAGCATCGGAAATTTATGAGTTCCTGGGTTTAAAAGGTATTGGTACAGACCTTTTCCCGGGAGTTAACTACGGATTGTTGGATGGAGATATAGCTTTCCGCCAACATTCAGGAGGCCACGAAGCCGGACCAAACTGGCCCTACTTCCTGGATTTCTTTGCCCGTTATCTGGATTGATAAAAAAATTACTGTTTATAAGTTACCTGTTTAGGTTCTATTTTGTTGTATAGAACGGAAACGTCACGTGCATTATAATCTTCCTTTACTGCCGAAAGTTCAGGAAGGTTAAATGATTTCAATGTTGTGTTATAAAGATCCGGATTCTTTTGCGGTAATACAAACGCTTTAGATACTTTGCCGTTTTCATCAACGTGAGCAATGTAAGGACGACCATATACCTTGTCGTCACGTTTGGAGGCAAACACTATCCAACGACTGTTACTGCTCCAACTATGATATGTATCGGCATACCTGGCATTAGTATCCTTCATAACATCAACCGCACCGGTTCTCAAATCGATAAGCCACAATTCACTCTCTTCGTGCCAAACAGGGAAAGTTCCATAACTGGCTGCAGTAGCCATAAGATAACGACCGTCAGGAGAACATTTCAAGTGGCTGAAAGATACATCCCTACCTTCAGTACTTACCACTGTAACCACCTTGTTTCCAATTTTTCCTGTATTCGGATCAAATTGGACAGCAGCTATATCATACTTCATGTGGGCCAAACTATCGGGTTGTGGCAGATGCTTTGCACGGCAAAAAAAGATAGTTTTTCCATCCGGAGCAAAGCATGGGAAAGTTTCCTGATACTCCGTACCTTTTACACAAGGAGCATCGGTTACTGTAAGATTGTCAAAATCCAAAACTACCAAATCGCTTGAAGAGTCATAGACCTCCATACGCTTTGTATAGTGGGAATGGATGGCAAACTTGATATCGGCCGTTGTGAACACGCCATATCTGCCGTCGGTCGATATATCGCCATATACAGTATTGCCGGTAAATTCAGTTTTGGTATTCAGTTTTGTAACAACACCATTTCTGTTTAATATTGTTCCACCATTTGAGCCACGCAGATGCATGAATGATGTGCCTTTGTTATTTGTTGTGTGACAGTTAATACAACACTTATCGGCAGTTCTGTTGTCGCCCAGAAGACGAGTAGAGAAGTTTTCAAGGTTTCGTTCCTGAATCTCTATTCTGCTCCACACTTCGTAGGCAGGTTCAATAAGACGATAACTTAGATATTTATCGATGGAATCGGCAGAAACGGTCCAATTAAACTGCGCCAGCGGACTGTTTTCACCATTTACAAATACCGATACTTTCAAACTGTTTCCTTTTTCTACATTCAACATCTGTTTCCATCTCTTCAATGGAAATTTTACTGTTTCACCTCTATTGGAAAAGCTATATTCAGATGTTCCGCTAATGTTTACTTTCACCTTTTCGGCACCACTGACCATAAAATTAAGCGGTGCTATATTGACTGGGATAACTACATCGGAATAGTTAGGAAATATACTTTCCGATGTAACTGTACCACTATCTTTAGAACAGCTTGCAAAGAGTACAAGTACTGTAGCCAATAATACATATATCTTCTTCATAATCATTGCTTATTAAATCTTGCTAAAACCATATAATACCAATACGTGCCTGCAAAATTGCCTAATTTACGTATATCGCCTTGCGATTCAGCTTGTGCATCTACAAAAGCAAAATAATAATCGACCATACTCATAGGAATTCTGTACTTTTCCATAATCATCTGCAGACTTTCATCATCAGTAGCCTGAAGCAGTAATGCCTGCTGATATATTTCAGGTACCTGAATTATTCTATCCAACTTATTAAGATAGTATCGGTCATAGTGAGAAAGGAATGTCTGATAATTCTTATTGAGCAGACTTGCTGACAACAGGTAATCTATTGCAACCACATTCAGCGGATTGGCATCGGCTACTGCAACAAGTGATTCGCGCCAGTTATTCTGCTGATAAAAATAATCGACTAAAGGCATACGATTACGATATACCACATACTCTTGCGGTAGAGAATCGGCAGCCATACATTCTTTCATTTTTACAGCCCATTTCTTATGCGGAATGGTTGCTTCCAACATATCAAGGTATTTATTTGCCACATCTATATCGCCCACTATCATTGCTATCTCTGCAAGGTTCTTTATGCCACGCGATGAATATGATTTTGGCATAACAGTCTGACAAAGCAAAGCACAGTCTGTTGCCTGCGAAACATCGCCTACTTCCAAAAGGACATCAAGATATGAAAAGACCTCCAGATATGTCACCCCGGGTTGAAGATCCATAAAAAGCCCGTCAGAAGTCATCTGCGCATGCTTAAACAGTTCCTGAGCCAGTCTGCCTTCACGTGCGAATGACAAATTTCTGTAGTATATTCCAAGAGGATTGTTGGTTTTGTTATCTAATGACAAACTCTTTACTTCGTTCCATTTATCGTTGTATGCCTTTGTTGATATTTTTACAGCATATTCTGTATCGGCATTATATGAAAAATGCATAACCAAAACCAATAATGAAGCCGACAAAACAGAAGTTATCCAACCATAAACTTTCAGACTACCACATATCAAAGCCAACAAAACAGCTGCAGCCATAAGCAAAAGCATTGTATTTGATGGAATAATATAACCCGGAATAATAGGATACAATAGTGACTGCTGAAAGGTTAGGTTATATAAACGTCCCATGAGCATAATTACTACTATTCCAACCACAAACACAGACAGATTGAATTGCCACAATTTCAAATCCATTACTGTAACTATCAGCATAAACGTCAGCGTATGCCCGCCTATAAGCAGATATAGTAGGGGTACCAAAATTGCAAGCAAAATCTTTTTACTCCAATTATTCTGCAAACCTGTAACCAGATATGCAGACCATACTGCAACAAGAAGCGATATAGTGGAAGATAGCGGATAATTCATATAGACAAGAAATGCCGCCTCTACTGCGACCGGTAACAATGCAGATATAAAAGCTGAACTGTTTTTTGTCACCCTCTTAATGGTCAACGCAAAACCCAACCACACTAAGACAAGCAACAAAACAGGAATTACTGCATAATAAGTTTTCAGGCAGAACAACTGAGTAAGAAAATCGCCCAAAAGTTCCGATAAAATGGCCGGTTTTTGCAAATATTGAGCTATATATGACGATGTTGCCATAAAGAAACCTGCTTGCTCTTTAAATGCCATCTGATATGGAACTACTAACTTATAGAACAAGAAGATTGCTGCAAAGAAGAGCAGCAAATATACTATACCTGATATTTTCAATACTTTCTTCATATAGACTTACTTGATAATTCTTGTATGCAATGTGTAAAGATAGTACAAATAGATTAAAAACCGAACTCTGTTATGAATAAAATCAGATTACCCTTTAATAAGGTGGAAAAATAGAATGATTGAGAATTTTTTTGTTTATTTTTGCTCTCTGATAATAATTTGAATAATGGCAGGAAAATTATACTTGATTCCTACGCCGGTAGGCAATCTGGAAGATATCACTTTAAGGGCAATAAGAATATTGAAAGAAGTTGACCTTATTTTGGCAGAAGATACCCGCACAAGTGGTATTCTGTTAAAGCATTATGATATTAAGAAGCCTCTCCTGTCACATCACAAATTCAATGAACACGAAACTGTTGCACGAATATCCGAACGTATTTTAAGCGGAGAATCCATAGCTCTGATAAGCGATGCAGGCACTCCGGCCATTTCAGATCCGGGATTCATGTTAGTGCGCCAATGCGTAAACAGTGGCATAGATGTAGAGTGTCTGCCGGGCGCCACAGCATTTGTTCCGGCGCTGGTAATATCGGCCCTACCATGCGACAGATTCTGTTTTGAAGGTTTTCTACCACAAAAAAAGGGACGTGCTACCAAGATTGCATCACTTAAAGATGAATCCAGAACAATGATATTCTACGAATCGCCTTACAGAGTGGTAAAGACATTAAGTCAGTTTGCAGAAACATTTGGACCGGACAGACCGGCTGCTGTATGCCGCGAAATATCCAAAATACATGAAGAGTGTGTAAGAGGTACATTGGCAGAACTGATAGAACATTTCACCACCCACGAACCCAAGGGAGAAATAGTTATGTTGGTAGGGGGAAAAGAGGATAAAGAGAAGAAAGACACTGAAAAAAGAGAAAGATGAAGGAAGAGTTTATAGTAACAGCCGAAAATAGAGCAGAAACCGCTGTACTTGTGGGTATAATAACACAGGAGCAGAACGAGCGCAAAACCGAAGAGTATCTTGATGAACTGGAGTTCTTGGCCGATACTGCCGGAGTAAGAGTCATGCGCCGTTTTACCCAGAAGATAAATGCTGCAAATTCTGCCACATACGTTGGAAAGGGTAAACTTGAAGAGATAAGAGCCTACATAGATAAAATGGCAGACCTGGAAGATGAAGTAGGTATGGCTATTTTTGATGATGAACTGACCGCCAAACAGATGTCGGCCATAGAGAAAGCTCTGAATGTAAAAGTTCTGGACAGGACATCACTAATATTGGACATATTCGCCATGCGTGCACAAACAGCCCACGCAAAAACACAGGTTGAACTTGCACAATACAAATATCTGCTGCCCAGACTGCAACGAATGTGGACCCACTTGGAACGCCAGGGTGGTGGTTCAGGTGCCGGAGGCGGTAAGGGTAGTGTTGGTCTGCGCGGACCGGGTGAAACCCAGCTTGAAATGGACCGCCGAATAATAACCAAACGAATTTCGTGGCTTAAACAGCAACTGCAAGATATTGACAGACAGAAATCGACAATGCGCAAAAATCGTGGCAGATTAATCCGCGTAGCGCTGGTTGGATATACAAACGTAGGTAAATCCACACTTATGAACCTACTGTCAAAGAGTGACGTATTTGCAGAGAACAAACTATTTGCCACTTTAGATACCACAGTAAGAAAAGTGGTGGTAGAGAATCTGCCGTTTTTGCTTTCCGATACAGTAGGATTTATTCGCAAGCTGCCTACAGACCTTGTAGAATCATTCAAATCCACACTGGACGAAGTGCGTGAAGCCGATTTATTACTTCATGTTATAGATATATCACATCCAGATTTTGAAGACCAGATGACAGTTGTGGAAAAGACACTGTCTGAACTTGGCGCAGGAGATAAGCCCAGCATTGTGATATTCAATAAGATAGATGCATATTCATGGGTAGAAAAAGAGGCCGATGATTTAACGCCTGCCACAAAAGAGAATGTTACAATTGATGAACTGATGCAGACCTGGATGGCAAAATTAGACGGAGAATGTCTATTCATCTCTGCAACCAAACGAACCAATATAGAGGAACTGAGAAGCGTGCTTTACGACAGGGTGAAACAGCTTCACGTACAGAAATATCCGTACAACGATTTCCTCTATCCCGATACAGAATACGAACAATAAAAATATAGCGATATGGATAAATTCAAGTATGCACCAATGTTTCAGTTGGGCGAAGACAAAACAGAGTACTATCTGCTTACAAAAGATCATGTAAGTGTAAGCGAGTTCGAAGGCAAACCTATCCTGAAAATTGAAAAGGAGGGTCTTACAAAAATGGCTAATGCTGCTTTCCGCGATGTATCGTTCCTGTTGCGCCGTTCACACAACGAACAGGTAGCTAAAATATTGAGAGACCCGGAAGCCAGTGACAACGACAAATATGTAGCTCTTACATTCTTGCGCAATGCAGAAGTTTCTGCAAAAGGTAAGTTACCGCTTTGTCAGGATACCGGTACAGCTATTATTCATGGTGAAAAAGGTCAGCAGGTATGGACAGGTTACTGTGACGAAGAGGCTCTTTCATTAGGTGTTTATAAAACCTATACAGAAGAGAACCTGCGTTACAGCCAGAACGCTCCGTTAACTATGTATGACGAAGTAAATACCAAATGTAATTTGCCTGCACAGATAGATTTAGAGGCAACAGAAGGTATGGAATACCATTTCCTCTGCGTAACCAAAGGTGGCGGTTCAGCAAACAAGACATACCTGTATCAGGAGACAAAAGCCCGCATACAGAATGCCGGCACATTGGTTCCATTCCTTGTAGAAAAGATGAAGAGTTTGGGAACAGCAGCTTGTCCTCCATACCATATTGCAATTGTAATAGGTGGAACAAGTGCAGAAAAGAACCTGTTAACAGTTAAACTTGCATCTACACACTATTATGATGAACTTCCAACTACAGGCGATGAAACCGGTCGTGCATTCCGCGACATAGAGCTTGAAAAGCAACTGCTTCAGGAGGCTTACAAGATAGGTTTGGGAGCACAGTTCGGTGGCAAATATATGGCTCACGATGTGCGCGTAGTACGTCTGCCACGTCACGGTGCAAGTTGCCCTATAGGTTTGGGTGTAAGCTGTTCGGCCGACCGCAACATAAAGTGTAAGATTAACAAAGATGGTATCTGGATTGAAAAGATGGATGACAAACCATACGAACTGATACCTGAAGAGTTGAGAAATGCAGGCGAAGGCGAAGTAGTAAGAATTGATTTGAATCAGCCCATGAGCGAAGTTTGCAAAATACTGAGCAAATACCCTGTTTCAACCAGACTTTCACTGAACGGTACTATCATAGTAGGACGCGATATAGCACATGCAAAAATCAAGGCTCGCCTGGATGCCGGTGAACCTATGCCACAGTATATGAAAGACCATCCAATTTACTATGCCGGTCCGGCAAAGACACCTGCAGGAATGGCTTGCGGTTCAATGGGACCAACTACAGCCGGTCGTATGGACCCATACGTAGATGAATTCCAGGCTAATGGTGGTTCACTTATAATGTTGGCTAAAGGTAACCGTTCAATAGACGTTACTAATGCCTGTCAAAAACATGGTGGATTCTATTTAGGTTCAATAGGTGGTCCTGCTGCCATACTTGCACAGAACAATATCAAATCTATTGAGTGTGTAGAGTATCCGGAATTGGGTATGGAGGCTATTTGGAAAATTGAAGTAGAAGACTTCCCTGCTTTCATTCTTGTAGATGACAAGGGTAATGATTTCTTCAAACAGCTAAAACCAAGTTGTAACTGTACAATCCTGTAAACCGCATAACCTTAATACTGATGTACTTCAAGGATATAATTGGACAGGACGATATAAAAGCCAGATTGCTGAATATGGTGCGTAAGGGGACAGTCCCTCACGCACTGCTGTTCAGTGGTCCGGAAGGAACCGGCAAACTGCCAATGGCTATTGCCTTTGCCAGGTATCTGCTCTGCAAGAACAGTGCCGACAACGATTCTTGCGGCACTTGTCCTTCGTGTTACAAGATGAACAAACTGGTACATCCTGATCTACATTTTTTATATCCTGTAATAAACAAAAGCAAGTCATCGCAAAAACCAACCAGATGTGATGACGAAATAAAGAATTGGCGAGAGATTGTTACAGAAAAGGAGTATTTCAATTTGGAAGACTGGCTTATATCACTGGGAGCAGATAATAAACAGGCTCAGATTTTTGCAGCAGAAAGTGATGTAATTACCAACAAACTATCGTTGAAATCGACCGAAGGCGGTTATAAAATAGCCATTATCTGGTATCCTGAAAAGATGCATCCGGCATGTTCCAACAGTCTGCTGAAACTGTTAGAGGAACCGCCACAGAAGACAGTATTTATTTTGGTTTCCAACAATCCGGATATGATATTGGAAACCATAACAAGTAGAACACAACGAATTGAGTTCAAACGGTTGCAGGAGAACGAAATTTCTGCCAGACTTCAGCAACCGCCATATAGTGTTGACAGTACTACTGCCCAGAACATTTCACATATCTGTTCAGGCAGTTGGCACAAGGCACTACAGACATTACAAATAAACGAAGAGAGTCAGGAGTATCTAAATTTCTTTATGCAGTTAATGCGTCTGGCTTACTCCAGAAATGTAAAAGAGATAAAAAACCTGGCAGAGACATTGGCTGCGTATGGTCGTGAATGGCAAAAACGGTTCTTAGCCTATTGCCAACGCATGATTCGAGAAAATTTCATCTGCAATTTTCACAACCCATCGCTCAACTATCTTACAATGCAAGAGCAGAATTTTTCCACAAAATTTGCTCCGTTTGTTAATGAGAGAAACATAATAGGACTGATGGAAGAATTTTCATTAGCCCAACGACATATAGAACAGAATGTAAATTCCAGAATGGTATTCTTCGATTTATCGTTGAAACTTATCATTCTTATAAAACAGTAAATATGGATCAGGATTTCATACTTAAACCGGGATGTCAGGGCATCTCATATAAAGGATGCGGCAAAAATATAGGTCAGCTCCACTCTTTCAACTATCTGGAGGGGGTACCCGGAGCAAATAATGACTGTGAATATGTTGAGGTGCAATTTAAAAACACCAGAAAAGGGTTCTATCTGAATGCAAATAATCTGGAGCTTGAAAAGGGCGATATTGTAGCAGTGGAATCGAACCCCGGACACGATATAGGTACGGTTACCATGACCGGCAGACTGGTAAAATTGCAAATGAAAAAGGCAAACCTTAGGCCGGACATAGAGATAAAGCGTGTATATAGAAAAGCCCGCGAAGTAGATATGGAGAAGTTTGAAGAGGCTAAATCGCGCGAGCACAGCACTATGATACGTTCTCGTCAGATTGCCAAAGACCTTGGATTGGAGATGAAGATAGGCGATGTAGAGTATCAAGGCGATGGCAATAAGGCTATATTCTATTACATAGCAGATGGACGTGTAGATTTCCGCCAGCTTATTAAGGTTCTTGCAGAGAACTTCCACGTCAGGATAGAGATGAAACAGATTGGCGCCAGACAAGAGGCCGGCCGAATAGGCGGCATTGGTCCTTGCGGACGTGAATTGTGCTGTTCCACCTGGATGACCAACTTTGTATCTGTTTCTACAGGTGCAGCACGCTTTCAGGATTTATCAATGAATCCTCAGAAGTTAGCAGGACAGTGCGCTAAGTTAAAATGCTGTTTGAACTACGAAGTAGATACTTATGTTGAGGCACAAAAACATTTCCCATCGCGCGAAATGGAACTAATTACCATAGATAACACCTACTATTTCTTTAAAGCTGACATATTGAATGACCAGTTATCTTATTCTACCGACAAAGTATTTGCGGCCAATTTGGAGACCATATCTTCCGGCAGAGCATTAGAGATAATTGCGCTAAACAAACGAGGCATCAAACCAAAGAGTCTGAATGGTTATGACAATGATAACAATGCTAAAAGCACATCCGATATTCTTGACGAAGATGGTTTGACACGCTTTGACAGCACAAAGAAAAAGAAGAAAAAGAGACCAACCAGAAAGAACTTTGACCAACAAGACAGAACTGAAAACAACCAACAGCCACAACAGCCACAGAATCGTGAAGACCAACACAGACGTGGTAGAGATGGTCATTGGAACAGAAAAGATAAGTTCCAGAAACGTAACAATAATAACAACAATAACGGAGAGCAATAAATAGTGGCGGACAGTCTTAACGGGCTGTCCGTTCGCAATCCATACGCAGGAAGAGGAACAACAGAATAGTAAAGCCCCATAGTGAAGAGCCACCATAGCTGAAGAATGGCAATGGAATACCTATGACAGGAGTAATTCCAAGCACCATACCTATATTTATAAATAGGTGGAAAAACAGTATAGATGCCACTGAATACCCATAAACCCTGCCAAAGGCAGAAGTCTGCAATTCTGCAAGATATACCAACCTAAGCAGTAAAGAGAGATAGAGCAATAACACAAACGTAGAGCCCAAGAAGCCCTGTTCTTCGCCCACCGTACAGAATATGAAATCGGTATCCTGTTCTGGTACATATTTCAGTTTGGTCTGAGTCCCTTTCATAAATCCCTTTCCGGAAAAACCACCCGATCCAATAGCAATCTTTGACTGATTTACATTATAACCTGCACCATAAGGATCATCTTCAAGTCCCAATATTACATTAATTCTTACCTGCTGGTGTGGTTCAAGAACCTTTTCAAATACATAATCGACCGAATAGAGATAACCAACAGAACATATAGCGAACAGGGCTATATAGAGATACTGTCTTGCCATATCTTTAAGCCATCGGTATAACAATAAAAGTATGTTTAGGGATATAAGAACAATCTGCAAAATTGTTACGTCAAATGGATATACCAACATTGATACCGACATTCCCAAAAGCATACCTCCTATATTTATATAAAAGGTGATAACCGTTATTCTTCTCTCTTTTGCAAACATCCATACCAGAATAGTTGTTATAATCTGAATAAGTGATAAAACCAACCATACTCCAACACTGAACAGTTGATTGGCGAATACGGTTTCAGCATATTTAATACCTAATATAAAGAACAGAACCATACAAAACCCTATCAGCAATATTGTGCCGTTCATGCCTTCGCGAAAAAGGACTAAGAAAAAGGCTATGAATACTATAGCTGTTCCTGTCTCTTTCTGACATATTATCAATAGCAGAGGAATAATAAAGATAAGAGCGCTCTTTAACAAAGCATTCCAATTACTTAAATCCAGTTTATTGGAATCAATAAATTTTGCAAGTGCCAATGCAGTAGCAAATTTGGAGAACTCTGCCGGCTGAATACTTACAGGGCCAAGATGTAACCAGGACCGCGAACCTTTGGTATCTTCTGCTATCACAATCGTAATTAGAAGCACCAATAACGCAACTACATAAATAAGATAGGAGTATTTATCAATAAAATCCTTTGTTATAGACAATATACACGAAGCAAGTATCAGCGAACAGAACATCCAAACAAGTTGTTTTCCCGGGCGGGTAGAGAATGACAGCAATTGAGTCATATCGGCGTCAAAACTTGCGCCACAGATACTTAACCATCCACAGAACATAATAACTATGAACAGTACAACTGTAAGCCAATCCAGATTGGAAACTATTTTAACGCGTCTGGTCACCATAATCTATACTCCTGTTAGCATAATACTCCGCTTTTTTTTCACTCTCTTCCGATAGCGTACCGGTAATGTACTGTTCCATCATTAAAGCACCTATAGGAACACCGTATGTTGCACCAAAACCTCCGTTCTCCACATATACAGCTATTGCAATCTGCGGATTCTCTCTTGGAGCAAAACCCATAAATACCGAATGGTCTTTACCTCTGTTCTGGGCTGTTCCGGTCTTTCCACAAACTTCATACAGGTTAGTTGCTGCAGCAGTACAGGTTCCATTCAGCACAGACTGACGCATCCCTTCCACTACCAGTTCATAGTTTTCTCTACTTACATTCACATAGTGCTTTTTGGAATATAGAGAATCTATTTCTGCCCCCTCAATCTGCTTTACCACATGAGGAGTTATATAGTAACCTCTATTTGCAATGGTTGCACCTAAATTTGCAATCTGCAATGGTGTTAGGGTTATTTCGCCCTGACCTATTGAATTGCTTATAATTGTCAAACCATTCCAACTTTTGTTATAAAGTTTATCGTAATACTGTGCATTAGGAATCATACCACGCACTTCACCGGGCAGATCTACACCGAGTGCATAGCCAAAGCCCATATCCACCATATAATCTTTCCATACAGTCATAGCCTGTTGTACAGAACCATACTTTTCGTCGCCTATCATTCTAAAATAGCCCCAACAGAAATAGCTGTTACACGATGTTGCTATGGCTGGAGCCAAAGTGATAGGCGAAGAGTGTTCATGACAGCCCACTTTCAGACGACCATAGACAAAACCATTGGAACAGGGATAGGATGTGTTTGAATTGACTATACCCTCTTCTAAAAATGTAAGGGCCTGCGCTGTTTTAAAGGTAGAACCGGGAGGATATGTACCCATTATGGTACGATTCAATAAAGGTTTTGATTTGTGATTATAGAGTTCATTATAATTATCACTTCTATGTCGGCCCACCAGACTGGCTGGCGAAAAGGTAGGAGCCGATACCATACATAGTATTTCACCTGTAGCAGGCTCTATGGCTACTATACTACCTATTTTACCCTGCATCAGTCTTTCGCCCAATTCCTGAAGTTTAATATCTATTCCCAGAACCAGATTACTGCCTGCGCGTGGAGCTATATCGTATTGGCCATCCATATAACTGCCTTGAATTCTTCCGTATGCATCTTTTAGCATCACTTCAATGCCCTTTTCCCCACGCAAATATTTTTCATAGAACTTTTCTACGCCCTGTTTACCTATATAATCGCCTCTTTCATAGAATTCATCTTTATCCATTTCACTTTTAGAGACTTCACCCAAATCGCCCAGAAGATGAGCTGCAACATCATAATGGTACTGCCGCTGAGAACGATTTTCAATTGCAAAACCACTGAAACGATACAGATGTTCCCTGAATCCCGCAACCTCTTCCATAGACAGCTGTGGCATAAACACCTGCGACGTATATCTGGAATAACCTGGATTACGCTTGGTATTCTTTATCTCCTTCATCCTTTCATCAAAGAATTCCTTTGTTATATCCAGATACCTACACAGTTCCAACGTATCCAGATTATCCACATCGCGCATAGTCACAGTAACATCATAATAAGGTTGATTACCTACAACCATATTATTGTTTCTGTCATATATTATACCACGCAACGGATGTATGGTTCTATTGTACAAAGCATTACTTCTGGCCGATTCGCGATAGGTTGTATCGGCCACCTGTATGGAAAACAGACGACATATATAGACAATAACAACAACCGTAAAGATAATCATTATTGTAAACTTCCTATTCTTGTATTTATAGCCCTTCACCTTCTGCTCTTTTTACCGGCACTCTTTACAAACGAAATCTCAACAACAATTATAAGCAGAACTGTCAAAGCAGCACTGAATATCACTTTTGAAATAAGCATAGACCAGTCAGCCACCGGAATACTCTTCAAAACAAAGTATAAAAGATGATGTATTAAAGTACACAATGATACATAACCAATAAAAGGTCCTCTTCTCATTGTATCTATACTTGGTATCATTAGTTCTCTTCGGTCATACGACACAAACAACTTTACAAGATTTGGCTGAACAAAAGCCAACAGTGTTATTGCTGCAGCATGCATACCCGGTGTTCCTGTAAATATATCCACCGCAAGACCGGTCAAGAATGATATTAGCAGAATAGCATTTCTGGAATAGCTGTTATCTATCTTAATAGTAACCCATATATAAACCAAAGGGGTAACATAACCAAACAGGTTTATCTTATTCAGAATGAGCACCTGTAATGCCACCAACAGAAATACCTGCCCTATCTTCTTGAAAACGGCTATTGTCCCCATATTACTGTTTTGTCTGATTCAACAACTGTATCAATTCATCATCGGTCTGCGCTGTATTTACATACACCCACCCCAATTTACTTAAATCGGCAGCCAAACGCACATTCACCTTTAACGTATATCCGGAGGTTACTCTTTGAACATCTAATACCGTTCCTACGTTTATACCTTCTGGGAAAATTTCTGAATAACCACTTGTTACTACAGTATCGCCCACGCTTATAGAGGCATAATAGGGAAGGTCTCGGAGTTCTGCTATAGAGGCATCGCCCCCACTCCATTCCAAAAAGCCAAAACTATTGTCTCCCTTAATTTTACAGCTAATACTGCTTTTTCCGTTTATTATTGGCAGAACTATGCTGTAACGTTTTCCCACCAACATCACAACACCTACTACGCCATTGCTGTCATATACACCCATACCTTCGCGTAACCCATCATTCAAACCTTTGTTCAACGTAATGTAGTTGTCGTCTTTACGTATGGAGTTATCTATTACTCTGGCTGTAAGAATAGAGTTTTTAGTTTGTGGCAACTGACTATTGGCAAGAGAATCTCTTAACATAAAAAGTTCAACTTGCAACCGAGCATTTTCGGCTGCAAGCTTACTATTCTCTTTTCCCTGGGTAAAAAACCTGCGGACGTTAGAACTACTCTCCAGAATTGTTCCGGAAAAGCTACCGGCAGAAGTCAAAAAAACCTCCTTCTGGCGGTCATTACAACCGAACAGAAGTACCAGCGATACTGTTTCCAAAACAAGGAACAGAATAACATAGCTGTGCTTTATTATAAAGTCAAATAGCGAACGCACGGCAATGTCTCCTTTTCCGTTATCTCATCAAGAATGGGAACCTTTCTACATTCTTCAGTGCTGCCGCTGTTCCCTTTGCCACACCAAGCAACGGTTCATCAGCTACACGGAATTCAATACCAAGTTTATCGGCAAGACGTTTACTGATACCTCTAAGCATAGAGCCACCACCCGACAGATAAATACCATTCTGCAAAATATCAGCATAAAGTTCAGGAGGTGTGCTTTCAAGAGCATTCAGAATCTCCATCTCAATACGTGATATTGAATGATCAAGACAATGCGCAATCTCCTGATAACATACAGGAACTCGCATTGGCAGAGCAGTAATTTTATTCGGACCTGCCACTATGAAATCTTCGGGAGCTTCATCGCCAAGTTCCGTAAGAGCTGCACCCACATTTATCTTGATACGTTCTGCCATACGTTCACCAACCTTGATGTTATGCTGTCTTCCCATATATTCCTGGATATCGGCAGTAAAATCATCGCCTGCCACCTTAACAGAACGATTTGATACCAGACCGCCCAAAGATATTACAGCAATTTCAGTAGTACCACCACCTATATCTACTATCATATTGCCAACAGGTGCCAATACATCTATTCCAAGACCAAGTGCTGCAGCCATTGGTTCGTACAGCATATATACATCGCGACCTCCGGCATGCTCTGCTGAGTCACGAACAGCACGCAATTCTACTTCTGTAATACCGGAAGGAACGCCAATAACCATCTTCAACGATGGGGAGAAGAGGCGTCTGCCGGTATCTACTTTATCTATGAAGCCGCGAATCATCTGTTCACAAGCTTCAAAACTTGCTATCACACCATTTCTTAAAGGTCTGATAACTCTGATGTTCTGAGGATTTCTCTCATACATCTCTTTAGCCTCTACGCCTACCGCAATAAGTCTGTCTGTCTTATTGTCCAAAGCTACTATAGATGGCTCATTGACAACAATCTTGTCTTTGTACATTATGATGGTATTGGCAGTACCAAGGTCCATCGATAATTCTTGTGTCAAAGAAAAAAGTCCCACCGTTGTATGTTGTTAATAGTTAATTAATGTTTGAAATGTCTGAAACCTGTAGTTACCAAAGTCATGTTATGCTGTTCGCAATAATCTATAGTCTCCTGGTCGCGAACTGAGCCACCCGGATGGATAACATTTTTCACACCTGCATTGTCTGCCAATTCCACACAATCAGGGAATGGGAAGAAAGCATCGCTGGCCATAGCTGCACCTTCAAGAGTGAAGCCAAAACTGCCTGCTTTTTCAACAGCCTGTTTCAAAGCATCTACACGAGATGTCTGACCTACTCCACTTGCAAGCAATTGTCTGTTTTTAGCGAATACTATAGAATTACTCTTGCTGTTCTTTACTATTTTGTTTGCAAACAACATATCCTGTATCTCTTCATCCGATGGAGTTCTGGAAGTCATCAATTTCAAATCATCAGGAGTTTCTGTCTTTGAATCCTTATCCTGCACCAAAACACCATTCAGAGTAGAACGAATCTGCTTCTTCAACATTGGTTCATCTTTGCGTACCAAGATAATTCTATTCTTTTTCTGACCCAGTATTTCCAATGCATCGAATGCATAATCAGGTGCAATTATCACTTCAAAGAACAATTTGTTTATCTCTTCCGCAGTCTCCTTGTCAACAGGAACATTTGTTATAAGTACACCGCCAAAAGCTGAAACAGGATCACCGGCAAGTGCATCTTTCCAAGCTTCCAATAGTGTATCTCTTGAAGCTACACCACAAGCATTATTATGTTTGAGAATAGCAAATGTAGTTTCATTGAATTCGTCAATCAGATCAACGGCTGCTGTAATATCCAACAGGTTGTTGTAAGATATCTCCTTACCATGAAGTTGATCGAACATATTTTCAAAGTTTCCGTAAAACAATCCCTTCTGGTGTGGGTTTTCACCATAACGTAAAGACTTGTGACCATCTACTGCAAAACGGAAATGTTCATCTTCTTCATTACCTGCAAAGTAGTTGAATATGCAACTATCATAATATGATGATACTGCAAACGCCTCTTTGGCAAACCAGCGGCGCTCCTCCAATGTAGTTTCAGCGCCACGGTCATTAAGAATATCCAACAGAGGTTTGTACTGATCCTTGCTGGCTACAATAACTGCATCTTTAAAGTTCTTTGCGCCGGCACGGATTAGTGATATACCGCCTATATCAATCTTTTCAATAATATCTGCTTCCGATGCTCCTGATTTGACTGTTGCTTCAAATGGATACAAATCTACAATAACCAAATCTATTTCAGGAATATCGTAATTTACAATCTGAACCATATCCTCATCTTCATCGCGACGACAAAGTATTCCTCCGAATACCTTTGGATGCAGTGTCTTAACACGACCACCCAGAATTGATGGATAGCCTGTCAACTCTTCTACCGGTTTACAAGGGATACCCAACGATTCTATAAAACGCTGTGTTCCACCTGTTGAAATAAGTTCTACACCCTCCTTGTGAAGTTTTGTAATAATCTCATCAAGTCCATCCTTGTGATAGACCGAAACCAATGCTGATGAAATCTTTTTTGTACCTGACATCTTACTTATAAATTAATATGTATAATATTCCGCGAATTTAGCTATTTTATGGGACTGCTACAACAACAGAGTAAAAATAATGGGGAAATATTTCACCATACAGAAAAAAAGTTTCAATAAATATCTTTATTACGATTCAAATCACTACATTAGCAAACTAATTTAGAAAAATTGTGTATTAACGTATAACTAAATTTCATACTGACCGATATGGATAGAAGAGATTTTCTTAAAACACTTGCCGCAGCAGGTGCTATGCTAACAGTGAAGAGCAACGGAGTTATGGATATTATGGCATCCACATTGCCGGGAACAGCCACAGCACAGGCAGCTGCCGACAACTATGCAGATATGGCTGCAATCATGAACGGTGAACCTGCAGCAATGCTTCGCGCCGCTTTGGAACAGTTAGGCGGTATAAAAAGGTTTGTAAAGAAAGGCGATAAAGTGACCCTAAAACCAAACATTGGTTGGGATAGGACACCTGAACTTGCTGCAAACACAAATCCGGACCTTATTGTAGAGATGATTAAGCAGTGCCAGAATGCAGGTGCAGCAGAAGTAAGAGTATTTGATCACACTTGTGACGAATGGACCAGATGTTATGACCACAGTGGTATAGACAAGGCAGTAAAAGCCGCCGGCGGCATAATGGTCCCTGCAAATGAAGAATCATACTATCAGGAGATTGAATTACCAAAAGGCAAGGCTCTGAAAAAAGCAAAAGTACACAAAGCCATTTTGGAAAGCGATGTATGGTTCAATATACCTGTTTTGAAGAATCATGGTGGTGCACGTCTTACCATTGCAATGAAGAACCACATGGGTATTGTATGGGACAGACGCGCATTCCACAGTTTAGGATTACAGGAGTGTATTGCAGATATCACAACACTTTCAAAACCGGCAGCTTTGCACATAGTAGATGCATATCGCATAATGACCGACAACGGCCCACAGGGTAGAAATGCAAACGACGTAGTACTGACCAAAGCACTTTTTGCATCGACCGATATAGTTGCAGTAGATACAGCTGCTGCAAAATTCTTCAATCAGTTCAGACAGATTCCATTGGAAACCGTTTCACATATTGAAAATGGTCAAAAATTGGGTATGGGTACAATGGACATAGACAAACTGAACGTAAAGAGAATTAAACTATAACACTAATTCATTATGCTAAAAAAGATTAGAGTTGTTTTGGCTATTGCAGTCATAGCAATCCTTACATTCGGTTTTATTGATTTTGCAGGAGTTATTGAAAACCCCTGGTTGCAAAAAATTCAGTTTGCACCGGCATTGTTTTCATTAAGCATAGCCACTCTTATAATATTAGTGGTGGGTACGCTTCTGTTTGGCAGAGTATATTGTTCTGTTATATGCCCATTAGGTATATTTCAGGATCTATTCAACTGGATAGCAAAAAAGACGAACAAGAAAAAGAAGTTCGGTTATAAACCTGAACGCCCTTGGTTAAGATGGGGTGTTTTGGCAGCACTTATCATTGCCTGGATATTTGGTTTTACCTTCTTGGTAAGTCTTGTAGAGCCGTATAGTGCATACGGACGTATGGCAACACAGTTATTCAAACCACTTTACATATTGGGCAACAATCTGCTTGCTGTAATATCTGAAAAGACAGGCAGTTACACATTCTTCTTTGTAGAACTGACCATAAGGTCTGTTACATCGTTTATAGTAGCTGTACTCACATTAGGAATTATAGGTTTCATATCATTCAAATTTGGCAGAACCTGGTGTAACACTATCTGTCCTGTTGGAACTGTTTTGGGAGGATTATCAAGATTCTCTGTATTTAAGGTACAGATAGATACAGACAAATGTAACCACTGTTCTTTATGCAGTCGTAAATGTAAAGCATACTGTATAGATTCAGCAAACCAGACTATAGACCATTCACGTTGCGTAACTTGTTTTGACTGCATAGACAACTGCAAACAGAACGCAATCAAATATGTTCCTTCATGGAAAAAGTCTTCAAAAGAGAGCGTTGCACCTGTTGCTGTAGATGAATCTAAACGTCAGTTCTTGAAATCTGCATTGGCAGTAGCAACAATGGTACCGGCAACTCTTACCACCAAGGCTGCAGAACACGCTTGCGGCTGCAAAATCAGAGAGGAGCTCACACCATTGTCACCTCCGGGTTCTATAAGCCACAAAAACCTGTTGCAGCACTGTACAGCCTGTCATCTATGCATAAGCAAATGTCCATCTAACGTACTTAAACCAGCCGGTCTGGAGTATGGTATAGGCGGAATAATGCAGCCTGTAATGAAGTTCGACAAAGGCTATTGTAACTACGATTGCACAGTTTGTAGCGAAATCTGTCCAAACGGAGCTATCAAACCTCTTACTGTAGAGCAGAAACATAAAACCCAGCCCGGTAAGGTAGCCTTTTCACAGTGTAAATGTGTGGTAGAAGTAAACGGGACCAGTTGTGGAGCTTGTGCAGAACACTGCCCAACCCAAGCTGTCAGAATGGTGCCTTACAAAAATGGCATAACTATTCCGGAAATTCACCCGGAACTGTGTGTAGGCTGTGGTGGATGTGAATTTATATGTCCGGTTAAAGCCATCTTTATTAATGGTAACGAAGTACATTTAGAAGCAAAAGAACCGGAAAACACCAAACGTGAAGCTGTAGAAGACTTCGGATTCGGATTCTAAACTTACAATACAAAACAGATGGGCTACCCCATCTGTTTTGTTATCAAATTATAATGTATATGAGAAAACTACTAACTACAACCATCCTGATGCTTATTACAATTTGCATCAACGCTCAAGATTTTAAAATCAATTCCAAAGGGTATTTCGAAAGCCACGGAGCTAACGTAATGGTATTCAATGATATATATCCTGAAGGACATCAAGGTGGAATTACAATTGTACTCAATGGCAACCGATGGGCAGGCTGTGGTGATGTTCGTATGGAAACATCGCCGGGACAATGGCAAGGACTTCCTAAAATAAAGAAACGTACAGTAAATAATGATGGCAGCATTACTGTAGAATTATGCTATCCCGATTCAACAAAACATTTATCGGGTTTTAACCCTATGGTTTATACCGATTTCGTCTTCAATTATACGCTCAATGTAAAAGCCGTTGACGATTATCTGCTATTTACGGTCAATCTAGATAGAGAGGTACCTGAACTATATGAAGGTAAAATAGGCTTCAACCTGGAACTCGTCCCTGCCACACTGATAGGTAAGCCCTGGATAATGGATGAACAAGTAGGTGTCTTTCCCAGACAAGTTACAGGCCCAACAATGTCACAAAATTCCAATTTTGACAACGTAGGCAATTTTAATCCAAGAAGTAGAGCCAAACTTGAAATACTGGTTCCAGACCGTAGCGTATTCAACCCAATGGTAGCTGACGATGTTGTTAGTGCCCCTTTGGCCATAGGTAAAAAATTTGTGTTAAACCCACACGACGAGTTAAGTCGCATAACCATAGAATCGCTTAAAGGCGATTTGAAATTATACGATGGCAGGATGAACCACAACAACGGATGGTTTGTATTACGTACAGAATTCAAAGCAGGCGACAAAGGCAGAGTAGCCGAATGGAAAGTAAAGCCCACTGTAACAGAAGAATGGAGATATAAACCGGTAGTACAGACATCGCAGGTAGGCTACCATCCAAAACAGAAAAAAGTAGCAATAATTGAATTAGACCATCGCGACAATGAAATAAAACAGGTTGAATTGCTACATATCACTGCAGATGGAACTAAAACTGTAAAAAAAACAGATGCTCATAAATGGGGAATGTTTTGGCGTTATAACTATCTGCAGTTCGATTTTAGCGACATAACACAAACAGGCATATATCAAGTAAAATATGGCGATTCATTTTCACCTATTTTCCAAATAGATCCGCAAATATATAATAAAGGTGTATGGCAAACAGAGTTAGAGTATTTCCTCCCTATCCAGATGTGCCATATGCGTGTTAATGAAAAATATAGAGTATGGCACGACTATTGTCACCACGATGATGCACGTATGGCACCAACAGGCATTAATCATATTGATGGCTATTCACAGGGAGAATCGACACTTTGCAAATATCAGCCGGGAGATATTGTCCCGGGACTCAATATAGGCGGTTGGCACGATGCCGGCGATTACGATTTACGCATAGAATCCCAGGCTGGCGAAGCATATCTGCTTGCAATGGCCCATGATAACTACAACGTATATTGGGATGAAACGTCTATAGATTTCAACAACCACATAGTTGAATTACATCAGCCTGATGGTAAGAACGATATGCTTCAACAGGTAGAAAATGGAGCCTTAACAATAGTTGCAGGTTGGAACGCATTGGGAAGATTATACAGAGGTATATTATGTCCTACAGTACGTCAGTACGTTCATTTGGGCGATGCCTCGGCGCACACCGATGGAGTTAGTGGAAACACTGATGACAGGTGGGTGTTTACAGAAGAGAATCCATCACGTGAAATACAAGTATCAGCATGGTTGGCAGGAATAAGCCGTGTTTTGCGCGGTCATAACGACACGCTCTCTGTAAAGTGTCTGGAAATTGCAGAAACACTGTATGATTCCCTTCCAGACAACAATAGACTTAAAACAACAAGACTTCACGCAGCAGTTGAACTATATCTAACCACAAAAAATAAGAAGTATAGTGATTACATACTTTCTGAGCAAGAACATATCTGTAAGAACATTACACAAACAGGTTGGTTCATAGGGCGCTTTGACCAAGCTATCAACAATAAGAAATTTTCAAAAGCAATACGTGAAGCTCTGCCTGGGTTAAAAGATATGTACACTGCTTATAGTAAACAAAACCCATACGGAATACCGGAGAATAGAGGGAATAGTTCGTCAGGTTCATGGGAGCCACAGCACCTTGCATATAATTACTGCTATCTGGTACAATCATATCCTGACATATTTGAACCGGACTACATCTTTAATGCTATCAATTATCTATTAGGTGTTCATCCCGGGCAAAATCAAGCATCATTAGTTTCCGGCGTTGGTGCAGAATCGGCCACTATGGCCTATGGAACAAACCGTGCTGAATGGTCATACATACCCGGTGGTGTAACTCCAGGAACAAACCTTATAAGACCGGATCTTCCTGAATGGCTCAAATATCCATTTATTTGGCAACAAGGAGAGTATTGTATGGGTGGACATACCACCTGGTTTATGTATATGGTTATAGCTGCAAACCATATTCTCAATAACGATTATATTGGACAAATTAAGCAGATTGAATAAAAGACGTTATTAAGAGGCAAAAAAAATACCGATGAAATGGGGTATTTTGAAAAAAAGAGGATGATAGACATAGTGCCTATCACCCTCTATAAATAGATTGAATGTTAATTGCTATTATGCTTTAGCTTTAGCTTCAATAGCCTTGTTGATTTCGTCCATTCTTTCGTCAGAAAGTTCGTATTTGCTGATAATCCACATAGCCAATACCAAGAGGATAGCCGGAATTACGCATACCAACCAGAGAATACCCTGTAATGCTGAATCTGGCTGAGTTGCCATTTCTGCATCAAAGCTGGTCCATGCGAGTACCAAACCAGGAACAACACCACCAAGAGCCATACCGGCCTTGAAGAAGATACCTGTAAGAGCATTTACAATACCTGAGATTCTTCTACCTGTAGTATATTCACCGTATGCAATTACTTCAGGAACAAGAGCCCACATATAACCTGTAGCAACAATAACACCTGTTGATTTTACAAACTGTGCCAGATAAACAATCCACATCTGTGATCTTAATGCTGGAACTACTGATACAATGTAAAGAAGCGCCATACCGAAGATAGCTGTGCTCAAGAAGATATAGAACATACCTTTCTTACCAACCATTTTCTTGATAGCAGGAACCAATGGCATAAAGATAAATGCAGGAATTGAACCCAAGCCCATAAAGAGTGACATCTGTTCTGCTGTTGAACCAATGTTATACTGCATATAGTATGAACCTGCTGCATTACCTACTGACATCATAGCAAATGCTGTGATAAAGAAGAATGCTAATATACGCAATGGTTTGTTACGGCCAAATTCGGTCCAGAGGTCAGAAACCTTAACGTTTTCTGTCTCTTTCTGATCCATAACCACTCTTTCCTTAGTCTGTGAATAACAGAAGATAAGGAAGAATAGACCTACCAATGAATATACCAACATAGTGAGGAACCAAGCACGACCGTCGTTAGGCATAGCCTGTTCACCTACCAATTCACTACCTTTAGCAAAGTACTTAACCAAGATAGGAATACCCATAGATACAGCAAGACCACCAAGGTTTGCCATAAACATACGAGTTGATGTTAGTACTGTAATTTCATGAGTGTCACGTGTTAGTGATGCATTCAGAGCACCGTAAGGAACATTTACTAAAGTGTAACACATTGACATACCTACGTAAGTGATGTAAGCATAGAGCAATGAACCTGAGAACCCGTTCCAGAAGCAGAGAATAGCAAAACCTGTAAGAGGAATACCACCAAGTACCAGATATGAACGGTACTTACCCATCTTTGGATTTTTCTTATCAACAAAAGCACCTACAATAGGATCCCAAATAACGTCAATAATACGTACAATAAGGAACATTGTTGCTGCAACACCCGGTTTAATACCAAATACATTGGTATAGAAGAAGAGCAGCCACATACTGATGGTCTGGTAGATAAGGTTCTGAGCCATATCACCTGCACCGAAACCTATGCGCTGCACCCAATTGAGTTTATAAAAACCCGCATTCTCGTTGTTTGACATAATTTTATAAATTGTTTAATAATTAGTATAATCACTATTAATTATCGCAAAAGTACAATAATAATTCATTTTTTGCTGCTGTATGATGCAAAAACATTACTCTGTATCTAATAGTTTCAACGCCTGTTGAAGAATATCATCCAATTCCGACATAGATTGATAATACTCATTCATACTCCAGATATTTCTGGCAATCAACGATTTAAGCTGAATTTTAAAGATAGGCAACACTTCATTCCATTGTTTTTCATCAAAATCCACATTAGCTGCCAATGCTTTATCTTGTAGTAATTGCAATATATCATCGTCTATGATAAACTTTTCATTGAATGATTCGTATGTCTTATATCTACGTTCCAATTGCTTACGATGTTTTTCTACGTATGAAAGCGATGTTTGCAGCACACAACCTTTAGCAGTTACTTCACTGTAATATTTATTTGTTCTGGTGGTATCAAGTGGTACAAACACGTCGGGCATTATTCCACCACCGCCATATACCGTTCTACCTTTTATTTTTGTCTGATACTTAAGTGAATCCGGAAGATGTATGCTATCGGCATTTGTTAGTTCGCCACTTTCAAGTCGTTTTACTATATCGGCAGCATAATCAATATCTTCTCCGTATGGTTTCTGTATGCAACGACCTACAGGAGTAAAATACTGTGCTATGGTAAGTCTTATCATTGACCCATCATGGAATTCTATGGGACGCTGTACTAATCCTTTTCCAAATGATCGGCGCCCTACCACTGTTCCTCTGTCCCAGTCCTGAATTGCTCCCGATACAATTTCCGAAGCAGATGCAGAGAATTCATCTATAAGCACTACCAGTTTACCCTTTCTGAACATACCATTCCCGGTAGCTCGGTAACCACTACGTGGTGAACGACGACCTTCTGTATATACTATCAACTGGTCACGCTCCAGGAATTCATTTGCTAATTCTACAGCTGCATGCAGATAACCACCACCGTTACCTTGTAAATCAAGTATTAGCGATTTTGCTCCGGCAGACTGCAGTTCTTTCATCTTTTCTCGAAATTCCTGCAGTGTGGTAAGTCCAAAACTTGATACCTTTATATAACCTACGCCATCGGCAGCCATATATGCCGCATCTACTGTATTCACCGGAATTTTGTCACGTATAACATTGAAATAGACAAGTTCATCCAGCCCCTGACGCTTTACACCTATTTTAACTTCTGTACCTTTTGGACCGCGAAGTCGCTTCATAATGTTTTCTTGCGACATTTTCACACCTGCTATAGTGGTATCGTTAACAGTTATTATTCTATCGCCTGCCAGAATACCTACCTTTTCAGATGGTCCGTTTGGCAGTGGCTGTACCACAAACAGGGTATCTTCAATCATATTGAATTGGATGCCTATGCCATCGAAATTACCTTGTAACGATTCATTCGATTTTTCAACCTCATCAGGAGTTAGATATGTTGAATGTGGATCCAGTTCTTTCAACATACCACGTATGGCAGATTCAACAAGTTCTGCATTGTCTATCTTATCAACATAAAGATTTTCAATAGCACTTTCTGCTATCAAAAGCTTTTGGAGTTGGGAATCGATAGTCTGCTGGGCACTTACTTGCAAAATAATGGCAACCAACAACCATATAGTGAATGTAAATCTTTTCATAAATCAGATATTGAATGTGTCTATTACCAAACCATCTATAGGACGGCCAAAGTTTATCATCTCTCTTATCAGACTACTACTTATATGTTGTACCGTAGGCGATGAACATAGAAATATGGTCTCTACATTTTCCAAAGTGGCGTTTATATCGGCCATATTGCGTTCGTACTCGTAATCGGCAACGGAACGAACCCCACGCAGAATAGCATCGGCTCCTTCTGAACGCACTGCATCGGATGTAAAGCTATCGTACCCTATAACCTTTACTTTAGGATTGGCTTTGTAGTACTCTTTTATGGCGGACAGACGTTCATCTACATCGAACATAGTCTTCTTGTTTTCGTTTATGCCAACTGCTATAACCAATTCATCGGCAAAACGCAATGCACGCTCTACAATATCTGCGTGGCCTATTGTAAATGGGTCAAAAGTGCCCGGGAACAGTAGTTTCATTTGTGTATAGTTAAAATTTTTCTCCTTCGTCTTCTTCTATCAAATCCTGCTCTACTATCAGATTGTCTATAATGAAATTCTGCCTTTCCATGGTATTTTTTCCCATATAGAATGATAGTAGATTCTCCACATCGTCAGTCTTTTGCAGAGTAACACGTTCCAAACGCATATCGGCACCTATGAAGTTTTTGAATTCATCGGGCGATATTTCACCAAGACCTTTGAATCGGGTAATTTCCGGATTTGGGCTTAGTTTTTCTATTGCTTCCAATCGTTCTTCGTTGTTATAGCAGTAGATAGTTTCAAATTCACCTTTTCTGGTAACAACACCTTCTACATTATCCAAACCCTTTTTACCTCTGCGCTTGTTTCTTACGCGGAAAAGAGGAGTCTGCAGTATATAAACGTGTCCTTTCTTTATCAATTCCGGGAAGAACTGAAGGAAGAAGGTTATCATTAGCAGACGTATATGCATACCATCTACATCGGCATCGGTTGCAACAATTATTTTGTTGTAACGGAGTCCTTCCAGTCCGTCTTCTATATTCAAAGCCGCTTGCAACAGGTTAAACTCTTCGTTTTCATATACCACCTTTTTGGTTAGCCCAAAACAGTTCAGTGGTTTACCTCTTAGACTAAATACTGCCTGTGTATTAACATCGCGGCTCTTTGTTATTGAACCACTGGCAGAATCACCCTCGGTTATAAATATGCAGCTATCTTCCTGCTGCGTACCTTTGGAATCGTTCAGGTGGACTCGGCAGTCAGCCAGTTTCTTATTATGCAGATTTGCCTTTTTAGCACGTTCACGAGCCAGTTTTGTTACACCGGCTATAGCTTTACGCTCTTTTTCCGATTCCTGAATTTTTTGCAGCAGCACATCGGTTATTTGGCTGTTCTTATGCAGATAATCATCTACCTCTTTTTTAATGAAATCGCCTATAAACTTATTCAAAGACATTCCACCATTTGGGCTTGTGGTGGTTGAACCCAATTTGATTTTGGTCTGGCTTTCAAACACCGGTTCTTCCACGTTTACTGCTATGGCAGCCACAATACCGTTTCTAATATCGCATGCTTCCTGGTTCTTGTTATAGAACTCTTTAATTGTTTTGGCTATGTGTTCTTTGAATGCACTCTGATGCGTTCCGCCTTGCGACGTATATTGTCCGTTTACAAACGAATAGTACTCTTCTCCATATTGATTGGCATGAGTAAAGGCTATCTCTATGTCATCGGCTTTTAGATGTATTATTGGATATAGGCTTTCGGAACTCATACGTTCTACAAGCAGATCTTCCAAACCGTTTCTGGATACTATGCGCTGTCCGTTATACATTATGGTAAGACCGGTATTCAGATAGGCATAGTTCCTGAGCATAGTCTCAATAATGGCAGCACGAAAAGAATAGTTCACAAACAGTGTCTTATCCGGTTCAAAGCATATCATTGTACCATTTTCGTCATTGGTTTTCTCGGTAACATCGTTTAACAGATTGCCTTTGGCAAAGTTTAAAGTTCGTACCACACCGTCGCGATAACTGCTCACTGTAAAGGCTGAACTCAGCGCATTAACTGCTTTCAAGCCCACACCATTCAAACCGACACTCTTTTTAAATGCTTTACTATCAAATTTACCACCGGTATTCAAAACACTGACTGCTTCCACCAGTTTGCCTTGAGGGATACCGCGGCCATAGTCACGTATTCTTACTACCGTATTATTCTCCAAATCTATCTCTATACGTTTGCCTGCGGCCATTCTAAATTCATCTACACTGTTGTCTATTATCTCCTTCATCAGGACATAGACACCGTCGTCCGGTTGAGAGCCATCACCCAACTTACCTATATACATACCGGGGCGATTACGAATATGATCCATATCGCTCATGTGGCGTATATTCTCTTCATCGTAACGAACCTGTTCCGGTTGAACTATACCATCTAAATTTTCATCAAACAATGCCTCGTCTGCCATATTATATATCTTTTCTAAAAGCTTTTCTACGTTTATGTATATGTGCGCCCTCAAAATAGTTCCAATGGGCTTGCATCTTGCTATTGTTATCCAGTTCAGGATTGCTCTCCGCTACTTTAAATCCCATCTCTTTGGCTATAGGAATAAGCCTGTTGAACATAACTGAATTGAGGCCTTTATTCTGATATTCCGGTTTGATAGCCAGAAACATCAAATCTACTATGTTGTCATGTTTCCACCACAATGCCTTAGCCAAATGCCACCATCCGAATGGAAACATATAACCTTTAGATTTCTGCAATGCTCTGGATAGTGATGCCATAATGAGACCGGCAGCTATAGGCTCTTCGTTTTCATCCAGAATAATAACTACCAGTCTTTTATCTATAAGTTTAAGATAACGCTTAACATAATCCGCTATCTGTTTATCGGAGAATGCAGAATATCCATATAGAGGTGCGTATGCTTCATTTACAAGTTCAAATAGTTTTGTAGCATATCTCTTGGCTTCATCCGATTTGCTTTTCCCGAACTCTGCTACGTGCAGATTGTATCGTTTTAGCACAACATCTGCCAGTCTGCTCATCTTTTCGGGTATAACATCGAACGGAATCTGCCACTCCACCCAGTTTGCTGATGTTTCATAGCCTAATGCTTCCAGATGTTCAGCATAATAAGGGTAGTTATAATTGGTGGCCATAGTACCCAATTGGTCAAAACCATCGGTAAGCATACCTTCAGGGTCAAAATCGGTAAAGCCCAACGGACCCTCTATTTCTGTCATACCCTGTGTTCTGCCCCAGTTTTCTACAGCATCAAGCAAAGCTTTGGATACATCTTTATTGTCTATATAGTCTATCCAACCAAAACGAACTACTCTTCTGTTCCAGACATTATTGGCTTTGTGGTTAATTATACCTGCTATACGCCCTACTATAGTGTTTTCGCAATAGGCGTTGAATAGCACTAAATCACAAAATTCAAGTGCTGCATTTCCATTTGGAGTAAAGTTGTTTACCATATCACTATATAGTTCCGGAACTGCATATTTATTCCCTTTATACAGTTTATAGTTGAACTTGATAAACCTGTCAAGCTCTTTACGGCTCTTTACTTCTACTATATGGATAGATTCAGTCATTATATACTCTTTTTGAAAGTTGCTCTACGTTTATGTATTTCCGGTTTATAGAACTCCCACATAGACTGTACTTTTGTGTTGGTTACAAGTTCCGGATTTGTTTCACCATATTCAAAGCCCATAGCTTTATAGTTTGGTACAAGTTCTTCCATAAGCAGAGCGTTTATACCCTTATTTTGAAGTTCCGGTTTTACGGCTACCATCATCAGATCCAACACTTTAGGACGCTTTATAAATAGAGCTTTCAGCAGATACCACCATCCAAATGGTAACATCAGACCGTGGCCTTTTTGCAAAGCTTCCGATAGTGAAGGCATAGATATTCCTACAGCCACTAAATTATCGTTAGAATCTACAACCATTGATATCATTCTGCGGTCTAAGATTGGAACGTACATATCTATGTATAGTTCAATCTGTTCCGGAGATAGTTCTGAATAACCATATAGGCAGGCGTATGCTTCATTCAGCAATTTAAAAATCTGCTTGCCATATTTGTTGGCCAGTTCTCTAACCGATTTACAATGTTCTGTACGCAAACCATATCTCTGTTTTACAAGTGCGGCCACGCGAGTATGCTTTTCCGGTACTTCATCAGGAACGGTTAGTTTCATCTCTATCCATTTAGCCGATTCTTCCAGTCCGTGTTTACGCATATGCTCCGGATAGTAAGCATAGTTGTATATGGTTACAAGCGTTCCTAATTGGTCAAAACCTTCTGTAAGCATGCCTTCAGGGTCGAAATCAGTAAACCCAAAAGGTCCCTCTATTTCATCCATTCCACGCTCCTTACCCCACTCTGCAACAGTATCTAAAAGCGCTTTTGAAACCTCTAAATCGTTAATAAAATCTATCCATCCAAAGCGCACTGTATTTGTACCCCAGATTTTGTTTGCTTTGTGATTGATAATGGCAGCAACGCGACCAACCAGTTCATCATCTTTGTAAGCTAAAAAATATTGTGCGTCACAAAAACTGAATGCTGCATTTTTCTTTGGGTTCAATGTATCGAATGTATCGAAATAGAGTTCGGGAACTGCGTAAGGATTACCCCTATATAGCTTATCATTAAACCTTATAAATCGCTTTAATTCACGTCTTGAATTTGCATCGATTGCAACAACCTTTACTGCCATTTGAACAAATTGTTAAAATTTTAGCGAAGATATGAAAAAAAAACAAGATATACCTCTTACAAAAGAGATAATCTGCACAGCTATCAATCGTTGGAAATCAAATCCTCGGATGGGATTAGTTTCCGTATTGCTTTTATATGGCCAAAGAAGCGGAAAGCAATAACTCTGAATACTGTATATATTGGTATTGCAATAATCATGGCTAAAGGTCCGCCTACATAACCCACTATCAACATTACAAAGAAGACCTCCAAAGGCTTTGCTTTAATGCTTGTAGAGTAAATGAGCGGTTGATACAGATAGTTGTCCATAAACTGTGTAAAGCAGAATATTGCTATCAAAACAGCGGTAAAGAACCAGAAACTTACATCCAATCCAACCGGAACTACACTTGTATATTTTAGAACCAAACCGAAAACTGTTCCCAATGCACCACCCAACAATGGACCTATGTACGGAATAATATTGAATATTCCTGTTAGAAACGCTATTCCTATGGATGAATGGAAACCTAATCTGGCTATAAAGAACAATCCCAGAAAGTTTACCAATGTTACTCCCATTACCTGCACCAGCACACCCACAAAATACCTTGAAAGCAGATATTCAATATCAGAAATTGCCTTTTCAACGGTCTTTTCATGCTTATCGGGAACCAGTGCACATAGTATTTTAGTGAATAGAGAATCATCTTTTATAAAGAAGAAACTAATGAATACTACAGAAAATATTCCTACACCAAAACTGGTAATAAACGATGCTGCCGAACCAATTATAGACGATATACGCGATGTATCGAACAGCTTCTGCAGTTCCTGAATTATGGCAACTTCTATACGGAAATCGGGACCTAATGAAGAGAAGCTATCTCTTAAAAAGGCATTAAAATCTGCTAACGGAACAGCAATACTTTTAGCGGAGCTTTCTATGTTGGTTACCGATATGTTTTTAACTATACCGCTCACTATAGGAACTACCAGAAAGATTATTGCCAGCAGAAGTCCTATTACAATGATCAAAGCCAACGCTGCCGACATCCATCCCGGTATATATCTACCTTTTATATGTATCTTCTTTAGCAGTTTCACTATAGGATTAGCTATTAGTGATACTACTACCGCTACCAATATATATGCTATAATATCTCTGAAAAACCAGCATAAAAAGCCCACTAATGATACTGCAGCCGCAATCATTATGCATCTGGCCAATCTATCTACATCTCTTCTACTCTGTTCCATACGCTTAAACTACTTAATATTAGTCTTCAGCGCGAAATTACAAAATAATTGAGAACCACAAAATTTAATCGCGATACTCCAGTATATCTCCGGGCTGACAATCAAGAGCCTTACATATTGCATCCAGAGTGGAAAAACGAATAGCACGCGCCTTACCGGTCTTTAATATTGAAAGATTAGCTGCCGTAATACCTACTTTTTCAGCCAGTTCGCCAGAACTCATCTTACGTTTAGCTAACATCACATCTACATTCACTATTATTGACATAACATTCTTTTATTTTGTTAATACCTGATTATCAAACTGTCAAACGGTTTTCTTCAGTAAGCAATACTCCTGTTGAATAGATTAAAGCCACTACTGCTATTAAAAGAGGTGTAAAAATAGACCAAAGTGATATTGTTAATGATGTATCCTTAAATAGCATATCAGCATTATTTCCTAAAAAGTCATTTAAAAAGCTTAATGGAACTAACCACCACAATATTTTTGTGTTGAGATGCGAAAAGAATTCACCGCTCTTAATCAGCCTTACTGTATTCCACATAAATGCTATCAATAAAATATTTGTTGCAAGCCCCGATACAACAAGTCCCAGCAACATTAAAATCTTCCATACCAGAAATTCACCATCCCAATCAATAGTGGGTACAGTTCCGCTACCTATGCTAAAAAGCCCTACTGTATTTCCTGTTGCTATTAGCGTTGCCACTATACTTAGCACGCCAAAAAGAATCACAATAACTGTTAGTACAGTCATACGTTTTGATAAGTCTTGTTTCATAATTCAATAATTTTTTATCGTTTAACGATACAAAAGTATATCTCTTTTATCGAAAAACAATAAATCCTACCCGCTTTTTAAGTTTCTTTAACAACTAACGAGATTTGTCTCGAAGAGACCCATCGACTTCGTGTTTGCTGTCGGCAAAGCCGGTGCAAACGTAAAACGAAGGAGATAACCGAATTTGAGATGCTCTCTGGTGGTCCAGCACAGACTCATGTTGGAACAGGTGGAGGCGGCTCATCGTCTAATATGCCTTGGGGAGAGAAGAAGAATGATAATAACACCAGAAGGAGAAGATAATAATTAGAAGTGCTTTGTTTATATAGTATTGCGCTTCTGATACGCCCCATTATGAGAATGTGCCGTTTGAAATTCCTAGTTCGTGGGAGTGGACGGAGGTCGGGAATATTGGTGAAATCGTTACAGGTAGTACCCCTTCTAAAGATATTCCTGAATACTATGGCGGTGATATACCATTTTATAAACCAACAGATTTAGAACAAGGAAAATGCGTGAAAAGAGCAAGTGATCATCTTTCATTATTAGGATTTGAACAAGCTCGAAAACTACCTGTAAAATCAGTATTAATTACTTGTATTGGTGCAACTATTGGAAAAACAGGGCTAATAACAATTGAAGGTAGTTGTAATCAACAAATAAACGCAATAATTCCTCATGATTTCATTTTAGCGGAATTCATATATGATGTGTGCACATCAGATTATTTTCAGGATGAAATAAAATTTAATGCCTCAGCAACTACTCTTCCAATATTAAACAAAGGAAATTTTGCAAAGTTATTATTTCCTCTTCCTCCACTTGCAGAGCAAATCCGAATTGTAGCAGAAATAGAGAAATGGTTTGCTTTGATAGAGCAAATAGAACGAGAAAAGACAGATTTACTAACAGCGATCAAACAAACCAAATCTAAAATTCTTGACCTTGCTATACAAGGCAAACTTGTAGCGCAAGACCCAAGTGACGAGCCTGCATCAGAGTTGCTCAAACGTATCAATCCAAATGCCGAAATCACTTGTGATAACGGGCATTATCAGAACTTGCCTGAAGGATGGGGAGTATGTAAGCTTTCCGATTTGTGTAAAATTGAAAATGGTTTTGCCTTTAGCAGCAATGATTACATGACAGAAGGTGTACCGTTAATACGCATATCTAATATAGTGAACAATTCCATCGATTTAACAGAGTGTGTTTATATTCAGGAAAAAGTAGATGACAGATTTATTGTAACCAAGGGCGATTTGTTGATCGCAATGTCAGGAGCTACAACCGGTAAAATGGGAGTTTATTCATATGAAGAAACAGTATATTTGAACCAACGAGTTGCGAACATACGTATCTTAGATGATTCCATATTGCTAGCATCGTACAGGGATTGTTTTATGCGGTCAAAAGTGGAAGAAATACTAAAACTGGCTTATGGTGGTGCACAACCTAATATCAGTGCTAACGTAATAGGCAATTTTGATTTTCTTTTGCCTCCATTGGGAGAACAAGAAAGAATCGTAAGTGCAGTTAGAAAGACATTTGCTCAATTAGACGCAATAATGGAGAGTTTATAGGCTCTCCATTATTGTATCAAGATGCTTAAATGCATGATTTATGGTTTCGACTATCCTTTGTTGTTCTTTGTAAGGAGGAATTGGTACTTCTATTTCTTTAAACAGTTTTTTGTTCAGATGCGGAATTGCAGAGCCTACCTTATTTTCTCTCAGTGTCTTACGATGTAAGTTTATAACTTGCAGGACATAGTCTGTATTCATATCATCTTTTATAGACAGTTGCTTGAAAGTACTGCCTTGATAACCCTCAATTGGAGTCCTGAAAACTTCTCCAGAATTTTCTCCGTCAACCAATATCAGAAGTGAATTTGCTGGTGTGAACTTACCTACTGCTAGAGTTTTGGCATCACGCTCACCCCTCAAATATTTGACATCAAGATTTATTCTTTCTACACCTGTTTGCTTCTCCCCGTCGCTTAAAGAACACAGTATTCCCATGGGCGCAACACACCACGAACTAGGCAAGTTCTGATAATGCCCGATACGTCTTCTTTATATTGATACTGTATTCATTTTAATTTCAATGTAGTATGGTAACAAAATTCAAAGACAATCTGGCCAAGACTAATTTGGCAAAGAACACCGTTACTTCTTATGTATGGACGGTACAGTATTTTCTCAGTCATTATGGGGAAGTCAACAAAAAGAACCTTTTGGCATACAAAGGGTATTTAGTAGAGAACTTCAAACCACAGACCGTAAACCTACGTTTGCAAGGCATCAACAAGTATCTTGAATTTACAAAGCAAGAGAAACTGAAAGTGAAATTCGTAAAAGTCCAACAGAAGAACTTCTTGGAAAATGTAATCAGTGATGCCGATTACAAGTTTCTCAAAGCACGACTCAAAGCAGATGGTTATGATGAATGGTATTTTGTAGTGTGGTTTATGGCAGCTACAGGAGCACGTGTCAGTGAACTGCTTCATATCAAAGCAGAACACGTGCTGATTGGGCATCTTGACCTTTATAGCAAGGGCGGAAAGATACGTCGTTTGTATATTCCGAAGAACCTGAGATTAGAAGCCACTAAATGGCTAAAAGAACAAGGACGCTCTTCTGGTTACATCTTCCTCAATCGATTTGGCGAACGCATTACTACACGTGGCATAGCTCAACAGTTAAAGCATTTTGCAGACAAGTACGGAATGAACAGGGAAGTTGTTTATCCCCATTCATTCCGTCATCGTTTTGCTAAGAACTTCCTCGACCGTTTCAATGACCTTGCCCTACTTGCTGACCTGATGGGTCATGAAAGCATAGAAACGACTCGTATCTATCTACGTCGAACTGCAAGCGAACAGCAAAAGATTGTAGATAAGGTGGTGAATTGGTGAGCAAATATGCCATAATATCATATCAATAAGGAATTTACATCCTTTTTGACATTAAATATATGTAGACATATTGTTTGTAATAGTATAATGGGACATACAAATGATCTTGTAAATATCATCCTTGAGAGGAGGTGTTAAAATTGGTAAGAATCAACATGTTGTTCCGTCAAATGGGAAATGGGGTGTGAAAGGAGCTGGCAATAGTCGAATGACGTCTTATCATGCAACCCAAGCAGAGGCCATCGCACTCGCTCGTTCTATTTCTAAAAATCAACACACGGAACTGTTTGTGCATTGACGAGATGGATGTATAAGAGAACGTGACTCTCATGGAAACGACCCATTTCCACCTCGTGGATAAATTTTCTTTAAGGATGTGCCAGGGAGATGTGATATCTCCTTGGCATTTTTATACAATAGTGCTCAACACATTCTGAGTGACAATTCAATCCTATCAAGGAGGGTAAAGATTTCCTCAATTTTAACGACAATACGATGTTGTTCATTCATCGGTGGTAAAGGATATAACCAATTATCAACATCTCTTTTCGTTATGGATGGTGAATTATCACCTTTCATAAAGGAGTTAAGACCATCAACGACATAATCCGAAAGCATTAAATAATAGCAGAACATAGAATGCATATAATTGTAAGGACTACATATATAAAAGCCTGTTGATGCAATGCAATCGTTTTCCGTTATTCGGGCAATATTTCTTAAATATGGTCTAACCATTGAAAAAACCACATCTCCTTTTTCTGTATATCTGCTTGCTCTACTTGGGGCTTTTACAGTGGGTATTTCTTTGATAGAGGACACAATATTAGACTTATTATCTATAGAGTCAATGTCAATATACTTAAAAAGTTCTCCTTTTGGTTTAGAGGATTTCATCTGTTTGAATAGAGTTGTACCAGTTACCAAACACCATCCCTCTGGTAACTTCCCATACTGCCCGTTATCACAAGTGATTTCCGCTTTAGGTTTTATACGTTTGAGCAATTCCGAAGCAGGTTCATCGTTGGGGTCTTGTGGTACGAGTTTGCCGTGGATGGCAAGGTCGAGAATCTTACTTCTTGTCTGTTTGATGGTAGCTTGTAAATCGCCTTTTTTTTGTTCAATCTGATCTATAAGAGCAAACCACTTCTCTATTTCTGCGACAATACGTTCTTGTTCGGTAAAAGAAGGGATTGGAATACGAAGAGTTGATAAGACTCCTATGTATAATTCCTTCTGGTTTGTACTTCCTGCAAGATTCTCTTCTAGATATTGTTGGATAAATTTAGATGATATATAGGCAAAAATAAACTTTGAATTTATTTGGTTTGAAGTTCTTATAACAGAGACGTGAGAGTCTGGAACCACAAAAGGATAGCTTCCCAAACAAGTGACATCAAACAATCTTGTTCTACCGACAGTTCCTGTACCAGTAGAATTAACAAGAATGTCACCTGTCTGTAATTTGTAAATGTCGTTCCATTTAGTGACTGTTGAAGGATCTAAAAATCTTGCTTGTTCTAATGATATACCACCATCCTTCAAATTACATTTTTGAGCGAACACTGGGTAGGTTCTATCATCTTCTGAATATTTCGGTGATTTCCCTCGTGATAGAAAAATACATATATCCTCCAGATTGCACCACTCCCACGAACTCGGTACCTCAAACGGCACGTTCTCATAATGGGGCGTATCGGTAGTTTTTGAGGCTTTGCTCTTCTTTATTTTCCCTTCTTTTACCAGTCGTTCCTTCTCTGCACGGATACGTTCAAGTAACACCGATGCAGGTTCATCGTTGGGATCTTGGGAAACAAGCTTGCCATGAATAGCAAGGTCGAGTATCTTTTGACGTAGTTTCTTGGTATCCATGACAGTTATTTTTTAGTTAGAAATACATTACAAAATTCATCAAGTTGCTGTTGCAAGCGCTCCTGCGGAATGAGGATACGCTTATATTCAGCTATCATTGTAGGGCTCATACTACGACTCATGGCATATTCCACTACCACACGATCGGCTTCAGGACAAAGAATGATTCCAATAGATGGATTCTCATTGGAACGCTTCACGTCTCTGTCAAGGGCCTCCAAATAGAACTCCAATTGTCCGAGGTCTCTTGGATGAAACTTTGTCTTTTTAAGTTCTACTGCTACCAGAGCTTGCAAACCACGATGATAAAACAGCAAGTCCGCTTTATATGTCGATGCACCAACTTGAAGTCTGTATTCTTGGTCCATAGAGATGAAGTCCTTTCCCAATTCAAGGATAAACTGCTTCATGTTTTCCACCAAACTGTTTTTTAGCTTTGTTTCACTATGCTTCTTCGGTAAATTAAGAAAGTCAACAAACAACGTGTCCTTGAACATTACAGGTGCATTGGGATATGTTTCAAGCAAACCTTTTGACATGTTATTTTTGCTACCCAACAGCGTAGAATAAGTCTGATTGGAAATGCAACGTTGAAGTTCTCGTTTAACCAAACGTTCTTTGTTAGCATAAAGAATATAGAACAATCGTTCTTCATTGCTTTTGCATCGACAAAGAATCTCAATGTGATTTGTAAACGTTGTCAATTCCAATATTTTAGGCATTTGTCCAGCCAATGGTTGGACAATTTGTGCGGATGCTGCCTGCACTATTATATTTGCTTCATCGCTTGATACAATTGATGACCTTTCAATTTGTCCAATTGTTGGCTGGACGAATTCGGAATTCAGATATCGTTCTACAGTTAAAGCAAAAGTTTCTGATGAGTATTCTTCATAGAACATAACCATATTGTAGATACTGCTACGTCCATATCCTTTTATATCGGGATGCTGAGAACGTATATATTCTGATAACTGAGATACAACTTTGCTTCCCCATTCTTCGCTTTTTAGTTTGGCTGAAACATAGCCACCTACATGCCAAGCCGTAAGAAGCAATTCATCATTTACGACTTTAGATGCACGGCTTTTATGTTGAAGAATAATATCAACAACTTCGCCAAACTGTTGCTCCATCGATATGACTATATTGTTTTCCATACCTTTAATCCTCTTCTATGTTTGCCAATAACTTTTCCAACTCCAGCACAGCTGCACTTATCGTTTGACTCTTAACTTTGATGTCGGCCATCAATTCTGCCAAGGAACGGTCGTCGGAATCTCCGCCTTGCTTAATCCATGTGATATCAAGGCTTGTCTTGTCTCGCAAAGATACCTCTTCTACCGTATATTTACGCCAACGGCCTTGCGGATTAGTATCTGCATTGTATGTTTCTGTTCGTTCATTGATATTCTCAGCATGATAGCAAGCTACAAAATCATCCAAGTGATGGCGTTCCAACTTGTTTGTGGCAAGGGTATGTTTAACATCGGTACGATAATCGTAGAACCAAATATCTTTAGTTGGTTCACCTTTCGTAAAAAATAGCACGTTAGCTTTTACACCTTGTGCATAGAAGATACCTGTTGGCAGGCGTAGGACGGTATGTAGATTGAAGTCTTGCAACAATCGTTTGCGGATAGTTTCACCTGCACCGGCTTCAAACAATACGTTATCTGGGAGTACAACGGCAGCACGACCACCTGTTTTGAGCATCAGCATCATGTGCTGAAGGAAATTCAACTGGTTGTTCTTTGTCTCCACATAAAAGTCGGGACGATTGATTTCCACAGAACCTGCCGGACGTGTTCCGAAAGGAGGATTAGCCAAGATGACATCAACTAATGTAGATGGTTCCTTCTCTAATGAATCCTCACAAGCAATTGGGCTTCGGTCTGTACCCACTCCATGCAGATAAAGATTCATGGATGCCAATGTTACCACAAGTGGTGTGTTATCCACACCATGCAATGCCTTGTTGCGAAGGAAGTCTCGCTTCTCCTTGTTTTCAGACTGGCCTTTCATATAGTCGTAAGCCGTCAGCAAGAAACCACCTGTACCACAAGCAGGGTCACACACAGTTTCACCTATCTTGGGATTTACGCAATCTACCATAGCTTGAATAAGTGGACGAGGTGTGAAATATTGACCTGCACCGCTCTTTTTATCTTGACCGTTCTTTTCAAGAATACCTTCGTAAATTGCACCTTTTACATCGCCATCCATGATGAGCCATTGCTCTTCATCAATCATGGTGATGACCTTTTTCAGATAGACAGGCTTATCAATCTTGTTTTGGGCTTTTGTGTAGATGGTACCGATAAGGTTGTCCTGCTCACTGAGAAGTTTAAGAGTTGCTTCATATTGTTCTACCAGTTCCATTCCATCAAGACAATTCAGGTCTGTCCATTGGTAGCCTACAGGAATAGCGGATTCTTCTCCAAAGAGTTCTGTATTCTCTGCATCCATCTTCAAAAATAGAAGATAGGTAAGCTGGGTGATGTAATCCGTAAAACCGATTCCATGTGCAGCAAGTGTTGTTGCAAGATTCCACACTTTCTTGGTGAGCGTCTGCTCGGTTAAGATATTTGTTGCCATATTTGTTATGCTGTTTTTCTATATACTACAAAGTTGAATACGGATTGTAAGGCCTCATTCGCCTTTGCCATGTTGCCAAATGCCTTTATCAGCTGTATGCCTCTGTCTTGGTCATCCTCTCTTACATCCTTTACGGTACATGCACCATTGCAAGCAATGTAGTTTGCTATCAAAGCCATGATGTCACGCTGTTTATCGGTAAGGTTGTAGTTACGTTGATAGTGTCCTACCCAAAGGTTGAAATAACGACCGGCAGAACTGACGGCACTTTCCAACTTCTCTACTTGTTGGTAAGCGAACCGTACCAACTGGATGATATTGGTAAGTGCATCGGCTTCTTCCTTCTTGGTTGAACGTCGTACTTGGTCTGGTACAACAATAGAATAAGAATTCCACAGCTGTTTGGATGTGAAGCGGTTGTTTGCCATTTTCAATTTATTCTCCAAATCTTTCAGCATGGAATATGTGATAGCCTCGCCATTGTTGTTGTAGATGATGCGCAAGGCTTCTATGTTATCACAATGAGTGCGACAGAACTCTTCAAATGCCTCTGTTGTACTTTTTGCCTCTTCTATAGAGAACCCTTGTGAAATAAGAGTGTCTTCGCCAGGCATCAAAGTCTCTACAAATCCTTTCGCCAATATGAGGATATACCTGCGTGCATCGGCATGGTTCGCCAAAGCAGACACCAGTCCTTTACGTTCGTTGTTTGGATGGTTGGTATCAATAAACTCAGGCAACTGTTGGTTTTCGAGCGCATCATAAATTCGTGACGCTATTTCATTCATAGCATCGTGTGCAAGATTGAAGAACTCTTCACGTTGTTGATTGTTGGCCTTGTTGTGGATTCTGGATAAAGTAGCAGCCAGTCTCTTCAAATAATTATCAGGCAAGAAACCATGTGAAATGCGTTCCAATAGCGTTTCTAATGTTATTACTTCTGTATCCGGGCCATCTACTTGTGTCGGTATGGTATGTTCGTGTTCAGTTACACCTACAGCATCCACTAAGAAGAAACAGTCTTTACTAAAGGCGTTAGGAGTTACGTTTCGCAGTTGTTCATCTCCGATAGTGCGCACACCACGACCTTTCATTTGGGTATAAAGCGGAGCTGATTCTACGTCACGCATGAACATGACCACTTCAAGCGGTTTTACGTCGGTACCTGTAGCAACCAATGTACAAGTAACGGCAATGCGGAAATCTTTATCATTCCGGAATTGACGGATAAGCTCATTGCTATCGCCAGCCGAATAGGTAATCTTTTGTACATAACGGTCATCATTACGCTCGAATACCTCTTTCGCTATATTTACAATATTAGTGGCGTGGGCCTCATTAAGAGCAAAAATAAGTGTCTTTGGAAGGTAGTCAAAATTAGGTTCACGCTGTGGGTCGTTGAACATATCCCGGTAAACCGCATCTTTATAGGTTTGCAAGATTAGTTTTATTTGGGCTGGGTTGATAACACTTCTATTCAGTTCTGTTTTTGAATAGTTTTTTGTCTCCTTATTGAGTATTTGTTCTACTTTTCCTGTATAACAGGTTACTCTTCTAAGTTTGTCACCTTCTCTGATAGCACCACCTTCCTCGGTTACTTGGGTCTTTATTCGATATACACGATGGTCAACATTTACTCCATCAATAATACTTTGTTCCAATGTGTAGTTTACCACACGATTGTTATTGAAGAAAGCCATTGTTTCAGGAATAGGTGTTGCTGTCAATCCTATCAACTTGGCAGTATCGAAATATTCAAGAACCTTTCGCCAATTGCCATAAATAGAACGGTGGCACTCATCAATAATGATAAGGTCAAAGAAGTCGTGAGGCAAAATTGGATTTTCAGGAAGTTCAACTTCGCTTGTGGTGTTGTCTGCGTCATCATCGTCAGTGTCTGTAATGTCTTCCCCCTTCAATAAAGAGAAAAGACGCTGAATAGTCGATATGACAACGTTACTGTCGCTTGGAATTTTAGCAGACTTCAAACGATTTACAGAATAAATGGTGTTGAATGCATCTCCATTCTCCGTTAGGCGGAATGTGCCGAACTCTCCCTCTGCCTGCTTACCAAGATTGTTTCGGTCAACCAAGAAAAGTACACGACGCATCTTTGTATAGGCCAACATTCGATAAGAAGCCAAACATGCCGTATAAGTCTTACCTGCTCCTGTAGCTAACACTATCAATGCTCTATTTTGTCCATTACGAAAACTCTTTTCTAATCCAGTTATGGCTTCGTATTGACATGCACGCAACCCCTTTGGATTCAATGTAGGCAATCCAGCAAATGGGTCTTCAATCCCTAACATTTCGACCAACTTTTTGGGTTTGTGCATAACGAAAATTTCTTCATAACCAGAATCTTTCTTTCTGAAATCATGAAAGTAATGTTGTTTTCCGTTGGACGTATATAAAAAGGGGATAGGTTTTTGGTAAGCTGTATAATAGGAGGGAACTCCTCTTGCGTAGGCTTCAACTTGATCACAAACCACACCCTTGTTGGCATCTATTTCCTCACGCTTAGCTTCCAATATGCCAACAGCCTTTCCATTGATGAAAAGGAAATAGTCTGCTTCCCTATTACCTTTCAGCAAACCTTCTCTTACGGCAACAGCCGAACTGTCTGCTTCGAATTCATCTCGATTGATTACTTTCCAACCAGCTTCTGTTAGCCATTGGTCAATCTTTACTCTTGCTTTTTCTTCAGGCTTCATGGATTGGCATTTTATGTTCCTTATTTTTGTTTTTCATTTTGCCATTCTATTTTAACGGCATCCAAGTTCTTTTTTACAAGTTCACGCATTTTCAACAAAGAAACGGGCATGACGGATTCTACACCTACACCACCTTTCATTTGTGATGGCATAGCATTATTACGAACTTCTTTCTTTTCACTATATATTGTAATCATTACTAATCTATATTGGTGCGTTCAAAATAATGTGGATTTAACTCTGCAGAAAAATAATGCTTTCTTTTTAACCAAACGAAACCATCTCCTTTAGTTATCACAGCTACATCAACAGGTCCTCCCACACTTTCTTCTTCTGATGTTATGCGCCGTTTTAAATATGTCATTCGAACAAGACTTTCGGCCATATCCGCCAAATCTTCCTTACTCAAGTATGACACTGTGTTAACTAATTTCGCAATATAATTGTCCTGAATATACAGATCCATACCTTGAACATATAAGTTTGTATAATTTTCCAGGTCAATTTTTAGCAATGCATCTTTTAAGACTTCAGGCGCTCCGGCAGAGTCTAATTGAGATATGATTTCATCTCTAAAAACGGTTATTGATGCTTTATAGCTGTCATAAAACTTTTTGCGAAGATCGTCATCTATGCCTCTTACCACTGTGTTGGCAACATCTGTCTGTGCAAATGGCTCAACGCACGCATTATTGATGTTTGATACAACATATGCACTCTTATTGGTAAATTTTATTCTCCCATCAAAAGCAGAACTTATGATAAAAGAGAAATATGAAGGAAACAAATCTTCTTCACCATATCCCCAGAAAATAATTTCAGAGTTAACAAGATAAACATGAACAGTGGAGACAATGATGTTATATAAAGCTTGGGTAAACTGCTTCAAGAAATCTTTAGGACACAAATGAGAGTTCAAAGGTTCTTTTAGCACATCTTCAATGATTTCCGTTGCATAACTTGTAAATTCATCTATTGTATAATCTTCAAAATCTGCACACTTATTGATATTAATAGGAGAATATATATTTTCGAAATAAATCAGTTTCTCTTGTATCTTACAGAACAAATTCTCTTCCGATGTATCTTTACTAGCCTCTTTCAATTCTTTGCTTGAAATATCTATAATTTCTTGCCAGAAACCATTTACTATGACTCTAAGATTTGTTGTTTGATCTTCTAACAAATGAGACATTATATGAGTTTTCACAAATTCAAAAAACATGGTAGGATATTCTTTGAGATTTGCGCATGAAGTTTTTCCCAGTTCTTTTCTAAACAACTTGAAAATATCCTCCCAAGGCATTCCTAAAAAATCTAGATTCCCACAAATACAAACACCTACAGGATGTCGCCTTGATAATTCAAAAATCTTATTAGCATGATTTGTAATCTTATGCTTAGAAGATACAGTATGTGTTGCTGCACTATCTGCTGCAAATGCAACACCTCTTCGATTTATAGTACCTACAATTGCTGTCATATTAATACTTTTATCTTTTAATTATATCACTAAGCTTCTTTCCTTCTGCATCCTTCCAATCGCTCCACCCATTACTTGGACGACCTAAAACAAGACTAGAAGCACCACTAGGAGTGTCAAAAGATATATCATTAAGGAGTACTATTTGTCCCTTATCTTTTTTACAATGTTCTTTAATAAACTGATTACGAAATGAAATGGACTTAAAACTTTTCACAACCTCATTTGCAATGATACTTCCTTCTAACAAAATGAATTTACCATGTTTCTCATCGTAGAATCCACGACCTTGTGCAGGTCGATCTATGGATTCGACAAAATATAAATGCTCTTTTGTTTCTTTATACGTGATAGTTTCAAAAATATTACAGCCATAAAAATTACATAACAACTGAATGTCACGGAAGAATACTTCCATATCATTTATACGATAGGGAGCAATGTTTGGTCTTTTAGGATTGATACCATTCAACAACTCGAATGAGCCAGCATTTTGTGCTGCTTCAATACCTAGATACTCCAAATATTTCACATCGTCACCATAAATTTTATGATTATCTGAAATAAAGATAAGGGCTATGTTCCAGAAATCTTTCTTTTGCACATGATCATTTTTTCTATTTGCGAAATCTGTCGTTTGACCAATATAAGCCTGTTTCCTCTTTGCGTCAAGGGAACTAAGCAAAATATAGAAGGCTGGCTGACCAGAAATGTCATTGATTGCATTGGCTAATGTAATCTCTTCACGAGGAATTACATAAAGATGACAGGTGGAATTCGCACCCATATATATATTTCTTGCCCCATTGAGTTTACCACCAAGAAGCTCTGTATGAATGGTAAAAGTGTTTTTATCCCTCATGATTTCCTGTCTATTCTAATAAGTTCCGTATAATCTATGTCTAGCAGAATAGCGATTCTCTCAATCATTTCCAAGGAAGGCTGAGAGGAATTTGTGCACCATTTAGAGACGGTGGTTGGCGCACACCCCAATTGTTCAGCCAACCATTTGTTTGTCTTTTTTTTCTCAGCCAAAATTACTTTCAAGCGATTTAAGTCTCTTACTACTTCCATGTTATTCACAATTGTTTGTTACAAAAATAGTAAATTATTCGCTATACTTATTAATTTTTCAAGAAAAAGAAGCAGCAAAATAGAGTTTTAGTGAATTTATTTCACTTTATTCCTCGAAACAATATGAAATATTCATAGTGTCAACCATATAAATGATTTATATGTAAGATAGAATTCCATTAAATGACTACACAGACGTTTTTTCTTCACTTACTTTACAGGAGACAATAATATGATAGTTGTTGATTCTTTATATGTATCATGTCATTTCATAGCCTAACTCAAACAGTTTGTTTACGCATCGTTTACGCAGATAAAGAAAAAAGCAGTTACGAAAATTCGTAACTGCTTGATTTTTAATGTGGGCCATCTAGGACTTGAGATTTGTCTCGAAGAGACCCATCGACTTCGTGTTTGCTGTCGGCAAAGCCGGTGCAAACGTAAAACGAAGGAGATAACCGTAGGTGAAAGTCCTAGAACATAAAAAAAAGAAAACTGCCGTAGCAGTTTTCTTAAGTGGGCCATCTAGGACTTGAACCTAGGACCTCCAGATTATGAGTCTGTTGCTCTAACCGACTGAGCTAAAAGCCCGTGAAACCTCACCAAAACAATTTTGGTTCTGTTTTCGAGTGCAAAGATAAAGCAAGTAGTTCAAACTGACAAGTTTTCTAAAAATATTTTTGCAGTTATGTCTTTAAATAAATCAGTATGCTTAATTTTGCACATCCTTTAAAGGTATTATGACAATAGAAAGTATTCAAAATTCAGATAACGGAATTGCCGCAACAGTGGGTTTCTTTGACGGAGTCCACTTGGGGCATTTGAACTTGATAGATCAGTTGGCTCAGATAGCAGAAGAACGTAATCTAAAAAGTATGGTGGTTACATTTCCTGAACATCCCCGACAGATTCTTCAAACCGATTACAGACCATTGTTGCTATCTACTCCGGAAGATAAGATAGCAAGATTGGAAGAGACTGTAGCCGATTTGTGCTTTCCACTGCATTTTACAAAAAAGCTGTCACAAATGAATGCCCGCACCTTTATGGAATCTTTCTTGCAGAAAAGATTAGGTGTAAAGGCTCTGCTTGTTGGTCATGACCACCACTTTGGATGCGAAAAGGGTACCAATATTGAAGACTACAAGATTATTGGTAATGAAATAGGCATGGAGGTTATAGGAGCATCAGCTCTTCTATATGATTCCAGCCCCATAAGCAGTTCCCGAATTCGCCGCGCACTTGCAAATGGCAGCATAGAGAAAGCCAACGAAATGTTGGGCTATAAGTATTCTATAAGCGGCACAGTTGTTCACGGACTGCAAAACGGCAGAAAAATGGGCTTCCCCACCGCCAATCTTGGTCCTTATTGTGATTTAATGCAGATACCTGCCAATGGCGTATATGCTGCTATTGCTACGGTAGAAGGCAAAAGTTACCCTGCAATGTTAAATATTGGATTCAGGCCAACATTTAACGGAGAAGGCAACCGTACAATAGAGGCCCACATTATAGATTTTTCAAAAGACATATACTTCCAACCGCTTACACTTCAGTTTGTTAGTTATATACGTCCGGAGAAAAAATTCTGTTCACCTTCAGAACTTGCCTTACAATTGGCAAAAGATAAAGAGACTGCAAAAGTAATTATCAAATCAAAAATATAATTATGAAGAAATCAATCATTTCATTCCTGCTATTCATTGTAATGCAATTAGTTGGTACCGGATTGGCAATATTATTTGTAGTAATGCCCAAAGTATCACAGTTAGAATCACCAAGCGTAGAGAACATTCAGGCACTCTATACAGAAGAGATGACCAACATTGTTATATGGGGGCTTATACTCAGTTCTGTTATGACTTTCCTTATTCTATGGGCTCTAAAATATGTAAAGCCTGCAGAATTGGTAAAAAAAGTTCCCGGAAAGATCCTGCTGATATCTATTCCTATGGTTTATTGCGTAATGATGGTACTGAACATCATAAACGCAACAATGCAACTACCTGATATTTTGGCAGAACAGTTTAAATCTATGACAGATAGTATTTGGGGATTTTTAGCAATAGCCATATTAGGACCGATTTTGGAGGAGGTTATCTTCCGCCGAGTAATGATAGATGAATTTACAAAATCGACCAAACGCACCTGGCTTGCAATACTAATTTCAGCCTTACTGTTCGGACTTGTGCACATGAATCCGGCTCAAATACCAGTTACATTTGCAGGAGGTATCTTCTTTGGTTGGATGTATGTTCAGACAGGCAGTATGTTGCCATCAATAGTAGGTCATATAGTAAACAATTCATTTGCATTTTTAGATATGAAATACGAATGGACAGGTAGTGGTAGCGAAGAACTCTCTATGTCAGACCCTAAAATGATAGCCACTGCCATAGCATTTACCATAGCATCGGCAGCACTTATTTACTATACGGTAAAATTCTACTCCAACAAGAAAGCGTTGGAAGAACAACTATAATGCTATAGTTGTTCCCGTTAGATTATCCAAAGATGAAGCCGATGTTATAAGCACCGATGCCACACCTGCTGTAAGTGCGGTAAAGGCATTCTGTATCTTTGGTATCATACCTCCGCTGATAGTTCCATTTTCTACCAACAGTGGGAAATCGTAGTATGATATATATGGGATAACTGTATTGTCGTCGTCGGGATTCATTAGAACTCCCGGCTTTTCAAAACAGAATATTAGTGTAACTTTGAACATAGAAGCCAATGCTTTAGCTGTTTCACCGGCTATTGTATCGGCATTTGTATTCAATATATTACCATTCTTATCGTGAGTAAGCGGAGCAAGCACCGGAACTATATCTTTGTCCAATAATTCAGATAGGAATTGGGCATTAACAGCTTTTACATCACCTACAAAACCATAGTCTATCTCCTTGACCGGACGTTTTTCGGAACGAATTACATTACAATCGGCACCTGTAAGACCTATTGCATTTATGCCCTTTGCTTGTAGTCCTGCTACAATATTTTTATTCACCAGACCACCATAAACCATTGTAACTACCTTCAGAGTTTCGGCATCGGTTATACGTCTGCCATCAACCATTTTGCTCTCAATTCCTAATTTGGCTGCCATAGCTGTTGCAGAACGTCCACCACCGTGAACAAGAATTTTTTTACCCGGTATATTTGAAAAATCCTGCAACAGACGCTGTAATGTTTCAGGTTCTTCAACTATTTTTCCACCCACTTTTACTATTACCAATGGTTCTTTCATATCCTGATTTTGTATTATTCTATTTCTAACAGTCTCTTTACCTCTTTTACAGTATCTGAAATCTGGTCTATACTCTCCAGAGAATCTGCACTGCATATATGCTTTGCTCTTAAATAACCCGGTTCTCTACGTTTAATTTCGCTCTTTACAAAAAGTTCCAGTTCTTCATCACTCTTCTGAGCTATAAGCGGACGCTTAGAACGTGCCTCCTTCAATCTTCTTACCAAAGTATCTACACTGGCATTCAGATATATGGTTTCGCCACGGGCAAGCATATAATCCATATTGTCGAAAAACAGAGGAGTTGAACCGCCACACGCAATAACCACATCTTCAAAATCGGCTACTTCATGCAACATCTTTTTTTCTATCTCTCTAAAACCTTGCTCACCGCTCTGTGCAAATATATCGGAAATACTCTTCATATATCTCTGCTCTATATATTGATCAAGATCGCAGAAAGAGAGTCCCAAACTGGCAGACAACACTTTTCCCAGCGTTGTCTTACCTGCCCCCATAAAACCTATCAGAAAGATACGTTCCATTATTTACGTTTGGTTGAACGACGTTTTGTAGCAGTTCCCTTGGATTCTAATTCACTGATAATATTCTTGCACTCTTCTATTGTCAAGTCAGCAGGATTCAGGTTCTTTGGAATCTTATAGTTTTTGCCACCACTTGCAATATATGGACCATATCGACCGTTCAGAATCTCTACATCCAATTCGCCTTCAAACTTCTTTATCAGTTTATTTGCTTCGGTCTGTTCCTTTTCTTTTATCAGTTCCAACACCTGTTCAAAAGTAATAGTATGCGGATCGAGAGTTTTAGGTATCGATACGTATGAACTGCCATAACGTATGTATGGGCCAAATTTTCCTGTACCAATTATAACTGATTGCCCGTTATATTCGCCAAGAGTGCGAGGCAACTTAAAGAGTTCCATTGCCTGTTCAAAGGTTATATTTTCAAGAGTCTGTCCCTTCTTCATCTGCGCAAAGCGAGGTTTCTCTTCATCTTCGGCACTGCCTATCTGAACAATAGGACCATATCTGCCTATCTTGACAGTTACAGGTTTGCCCGATACAGGATCTGTACCTAAGACGCGTTCACCCACCTTATATTCGTTTTTCTGTGTCATAGCACTATCTACTGCAGGTGCGAAATCGGCATAGAATTCACGAATTACTGCATCCCAAGGCTTCTCACCGTCAGCAATACCGTCAAATTCTTTTTCTACCATTGCAGTAAAGTTATAACTCATAATATCAGGGAAACTATCCAATAGGAAATCGTTTACAACCAGTCCTATATCTGTTGGAACAAGTTTTGACTTTTCAGAACCGTGATTCTCTGAAAGAGTCTGTTCTGTTATCGTATCGTCTTGTAGCCTGATAAGATTATAATTGATCATCTTACCTGCTATATCTTCACGCAACACATATTCGCGCTGCTGAATTGTGCTGATTGTTGGGGCGTATGTAGATGGACGACCTATACCTAATTCTTCCATTTTATGAACAAGAGCAGCTTCGTTGTATCTCTGCGGACGCTGTGTAAGGCGTTCTACTGCATCAATATTAACAACTTGCAGTTTATTACCTACGGCAAATGCCGGCATTCCCGAAACACTTTCGTTGATTGTCTCCTGATCATCATCACGCGATTCACGATAAACCTTAAGAAAACCATCAAACTTTGTTATTTCGCCGGTAATTACAAATTCGCCTTGCAAGCCATCGGCCTGAACGGCTACAACAGTCTTCTCAATCTGAGCATCTGCCATCTGCGATGCGATGGTACGTTTCCAGATTAGTTCATATATTCTTCTTTCGGGTGCAGGAGCATCTATTGTTGCATTCTCCATATATGTTGGACGAATTGCTTCGTGAGCCTCCTGCGCACCTTTGGATTTAACGTTATACTGCCTGCTCTTTACATATTCAGCACCCATAGTATCTTCTATAACCTTGCGGCTTGAATTGATACAGAGCGATGACAGGTTTACTGAGTCTGTACGCATATATGTAATACGTCCCGATTCATACAGGCGCTGTGCCAACATCATGGTTTGTATTACTGTAAAGCCATATTTTCTGGCAGCTTCCTGTTGAAGAGTAGAAGTAGTGAACGGAGGAGCAGGCGTTTTAACAAGAGGTTTCACAGAGATATCCTTCACCGAAAATTCTTTGCCTACACAACTTTCAAGAAAACGGGTAGCCTCTTCTTTCGATTTGAAACGCTCACTGTAATCCGCTTTGACATTCACCACATTTCCTTCTGCAGTCTGATAGCTGAATATTGCAACCACTTTATACGAAACTTCCGGTTTGAACGCTTTAATTTCACGTTCACGCTCTACAATAAGACGAACAGCCACAGACTGAACACGTCCTGCTGACAGCGACGGTTTGATTTTACGCCACAAAACAGGTGAAAGTTTAAAACCAACTATTCTATCCAGAACACGTCTGGCCTGCTGGGCAAGCACCAGATTTCTGTCTATATCGCGCGGGTTTTCTATTGCCTGCAATATGGCATTCTTAGTAATTTCGTGAAATACAATACGTTTTGTCTTTTCCGGCTTTAGTTCCAATGTATCATACAGATGCCAGCTGATAGCCTCTCCTTCGCGGTCCTCATCGGAAGCCAACCAAACCATTTCTGCCTTGGCTGCAGCCTCTTTCAGTTCCGTAACAACTCTTTTTTTATCTTGAGGTATCTCGTATATAGGTTCAAATGTATCTGTATCAATACTTAGATCCTTCTTTTTAAGGTCACATATATGGCCATAGCTTGATAAAACTTTAAAGTCTTTTCCAAGGAATTTCTCTATTGTCTTGGCTTTGGCCGGAGACTCAACTATCACTAAATTTTTCTGCATTACTCTTCAAATTAATTTGCTCCGAAAAAAAATCGGGGGCAAAAGTAGAACAAAAATTTCAGAATCTATACGCTGCACCTATTACAAAATTGAACTTTTGTGCCATATACCCTGCATAATAGTAGTGCCTACTATTAAAAATGTTGTTCAAATCGGCAAATAGCGACAAATTGTTTCTAAATCTGTAGTCGGCGCTCAACGAAAGATTATTCATATTGTTTATTGCCTTACCGTTGTATTTGTGGAATTTGCTGAAATTGTATGATAATACCACATCAAAAGCATCGGTAATTATGAATCTTGAATCGAGTGTTATATCCCAAACAGGTTTGTAGGTTAAGGCTTTACCCAGATCCTTGTTGGTCCAATCATAGTGAGTTACACCAAAACGCATACTCAGCAACGATGACATTTCTGCATCAATAGTCAGTTTATTATAGAACAATCCCGAATTGTGCTGTTCCAACATGGAACTAACTATGATAGAATCGGACAGTGTCTGAAACAGAGCATTTTTTGTATAACTAAAACCATTACCTATAACCATTGTCACCTTATCTGTAAACGAGAAGGTCAAACCGGAATATATATCAACCAGTGTATATCCATCTTTAATTTTGTTCTGGCTGCTCCAATATGGTGACAGAGTCCATAAGGAACGCATATCATTATCTATCAATCCACCAGAGATTTCTGTAAACGATAATATACCAATATTCCTTTTTGTTTTCATCTGATTACGGTATATCACCATAGGAGATGCTAATATTGCATCCTCCTTTTTTGTTCTTAAATCTATATTGGCTCCCAATGACAAGAATGTCTTTTCGTTGCTCCATATCCATGCAGGAGTAAGTGTAATGGTTGAATATTTATCATTCAACACACTTTTTTGGTTATAATCAACACTTAATATACCCGATTCCAACGGCAATGAAATATTACCATTTAGACGTAGAATATTTTCATCGTAGTCTTGATTCTTGTCATTGATAATAAGTTTATTACCTTTAAATCCTTGATAGCCCACCTGCAAATAGTAGTCCCATGGAGAATCGCCAACAGATAATATGGAGGCAAAAAACGAGCCTTCATTTATTACCCTATTGAAACGGTTTAATCCATTGCCATAGAATTCCATCAGGCTACCTTTTCTAATATTGTATCGGCGATAACCATAATCGGCATCAAAAGCTATAGAGATATTATCAAAACTGTGCATGAATGAAAGTTCTGCATTTGAATTAAACATTTTGGAACGCCAATCATCATCCAATTCGGTATTCCAGCCCTCCATATAGCCATCAAAACCAAATACAGTACCATTAGAATTAGCAAACTCCAAATCCATAAGTGCATCAAAATTATTTCTTAAACCATAACCACCACTTAGAAATCCGGAAAAAACATCAACCTCTTCAATTTCAAGATTGGCTTCAAATGGCTGTATTGGTACACGTTCATAGACCGCAACCTGAGGTTCGTCTGTAACATATTGTACATTTGTTACTTGTCGTTCAGTATTCAACTGCTCCGATGCTACAGTTATCTTTTCCCCTTTTGACAAGGCCGGGTTGTAGGTTCCCTCTATAGTCATTGTTCTTGAAGGAAGCAGATTATCATTCTGTCCCCACATTGGCATTGTTAGCACTAATGCGGACAATGCAAACAAAAAATATCTATTTTTCATAATCACTCTTCAATTTTACTTAATCTTTCCCTTATCATTTCCGGAATATCGTCACCTTGTGCAGTATAATTACGTTGCAATGACAACAGATATTGACGTGCCTCAATCATTTTATCTTCGGCCATATAGATATCGGCTAAAAGAATAAAACTACGTGCTAACCAATAGGAATGTGATGTTCCTGTCTGAATAAGTTCCATAACATTCTTTTCTGCTGCTTTACTATCACCACCATCGAACAGGATCTGGCTTAGTCTGTAATCCGATTCTGCACCATAGGCAGTTCTGGTATCGGCTGATAACTGTTCAAACAGTTTTTGAGCCTCATTGCTATTACCTGTTGCCAACAGTGATTTGGCTTTATGGAATGTCAATGCGGTACGCTCGGCAGGGGTTAGAACCACTTCCAGAGCTCTATCCACATATTCCAACACCGCTGTATGATTACCCAACTGCACTGCACTATTAACCAGCCCGGTATAACCATTTCGTCTCTTTTCCGAATTAATGGTTTTTGCTACCAAACGCTGATAGGTATTGAATGCAGTCTGATAATCGCCAACGGTATAAGCCATAACTGCAGCTTTATCGAGCGATTCTTCACAGAAACGGCTGTTTTCATACGCGGCACTCTTTAGATAACTATCCAGTGCCTTTTCGTAATTGTTGTCATTCTGATAAATAACCGCCTGATAATACCAGGCATTTACTGCATAAGCCCCTTGGGGGAACTCTTCCAGATATTGTTCAAACAGATTTAGGGCGTTTTTATAGTCGCCACGGCTAAAGACCAGTTCTGCCGAAGCATACGACAAGGAATCACGTTCATTAAGTTGAATAGGAGCAACCCCTTGTACAGTCTCCGAATACTTTAGGAAGCTGTTCACATCACCTTGCTCCACATAGATAGAACGCAAATCACGCATGGCAAGACGCGCCTCGTCACTGCCCGGAAATCTATCGACAATTTGTTTATATGCTGATATAGCCTTTTGATAATCTTCTACCTGATAGTATATCTGTGCTATTTCAGTAGAAGCTATTCTTGCTAAATCGCTTTGCGGATAATCAGATACAATCTTGTTGAAGACTCTGATTGCATCGGTTGTGCTGTCCATCTGCCTATATGCTCTGCCGGCTTCGTAGAGTGCCATAGGCACGTATGTAGATGTAGGATAATCGGTTACAAGACGTTCCAAGGATGCAACTTTATCACGATAACTATGCTGTAGTCCGCTAACCAATCCCTTCTGATAAAGTACATAATCGCCCATTGCCGGATTCATATTCAGGGCTGCATTGTAATAATCGATTGCCTTATCCAATGAGCGCATATAGAAATGGCAATCTGCCACCCTTATACAGGCATCGGTCACAAAACTATCAGATACCTTTACAACCGATACTCTATTCAGCATTTCTGTAAAATTATTTAACGCTTTAGCATATTTTTCATTATTGTAATTAATGTAACCCAAACCATATTGGGATAATACATAATTACGACTGTTTTTTGTTGATGCCAACTGAATATATTTGTTATAGTCCAATTCCGCTTTGCTTACATTACCGCTGCGATAATACGATTCGGCACGCCAGAAATAGGCGTCGGTTGCCAACTGTTTATTCAAATCCATGTACTCAATGGCCGAGCCAAACATTTGTGCAGCTTCTGCATAGTTGGAATTGGCATACAGTTCCATGGCTTTTTTATACAACAACTGCTGTTTGGCCTCCAAAATAGATGCACCGGGATTATTGATTTTTGCAATTGATGCCAAAGCCGCGTCATAACTGGTCGTGTTCATATAAACATCTATCAGATAGCTATTTACATTGTCCACGTATTTTGACTTAGGATATTCATTCAGAAAATTCTCAAAAGCCAGCACCGATTCTACAAACATCGAATGGGGCATTTCATGTACTACCATAGCATAATTATACATTGCCTGTTCACGTACAGCATCATTACCAGTAATCAATGTAGCCTCTTCAAAAGAGATTAGCGCCTGCTGTTTTTCATTATTATTCAGATATGCCATTCCAAGATAAAGCAATGCATTTTGTGACATATCATCAATAACTTTTGTAACACGTTTCAGATACTCTATTGCGCCTTCATTATCGCCTATCTTATAACATGATACACCCAGACAATAGAGTTCCTGACGCTCTACCTGTTCACTGCTCATTACATAACTGGATAGGAACAGAATTGCATCTTCATACTGTTCAAGCATGAATAACGATACACCCATTATTCTCTCCGATTCTAACAAAAGCGCTTCGGATGCATCGCTCTCCAAAAGCAGAGCTGCAATATCGGCAGCCACGGTATAATTGCCTTGAATCAACTCTATTTCTGCCAGATACAGATTCGATTCATTTGCAAAATATGTAAGTCCGCGACTTATGGAGAACCCCTCTTTAGCCTTTTCATAGTTTTCCTGCAGATAATCCACATAGGCTTCATAAAAGACTATTTCACCGGAATAACTGCCGTTATCAATCATTTTCAATATGGCTAACTGCTGTTTGGCTGCATCCAAATTATCTGTTTTTAACAAAGAGACCATATAAAAATAGGTAGCTCGTAACACATCAGACATAGTAAGTTTCTCTATATCTGTCTTTTCATACCAATAGACTGCATTTTCATATTCGCATTGTTCATAATATGATGCTGCCATCAACGAATTAAGTCTATTAGTATATATGGAATATGGATAACGAGCCTGATATTCAGAAATAGCACCCGCAGCAGCATATAAATTGGCTTCGGCATCTATAACCAAAAGCATATATTCCACCTCTTCATCTCTGGCTTCTGTGCCATTCTGCTGTTTAGTTAAATCTTGCCACTTTTCCAGATATGTTTCGGCAGCCTGATAATCGTTCTGATTAAACAGTCTTCTTCCCTCTTTCAGGAATCCATCTGCACTCTCCAACTGTAATTGCGGTTGTGCAAACAACAACAGAGGCAATAACGCCAATGTAGCTAAAGTATATAATCTTTTCTTCATATTCTTATCTGTTTAAAATAGATAAAGCTCTCTCTTCGGCAGCCTCCATAATCTTCCTTTCGCCGGGACCTTTATCGTTAATTCCGCACAAATGTAATAAACCATGTACTATAACTCTATGCAATTCAGTGTCAAAAGATGTTTTATATTTCAAAGAATTGCTACATATAGTATCTACACTAACATACATATCACCGCTAACTATCTTATTATCAGAGTAATCGAACGTAATTATATCGGTATAGTAATTATGACCTAAAAATTGATTATTTACCTCTATAATCCTGTCATCACCACAAAAAATGTAATTTAATGCACCTATCTCCCTGTTATAGAAAGCTGCAACCTCTTTAAGCCACTCCTTTACCCTGCTTTTGTTAATAGCTGGCATCTTTATGTTTTCTGTATAAAATGCAATCTTAGACACTCTATTATAATTTTATGTTATCCAAAAAATATATATCCCATTGCAATGGCCGCCAAAATACCTGCCAAATCGGCCAACAGACCGCACTGCACCGCATACTTTGTCTTCTTAATACCTACACTGCCAAAATAGACGGCAAGTATATAGAACGTGGTATCGGTAGAACCCTGGAACAGACATGCCATACGTCCTACAAACGAATCGGCGCCGTATGTGGTCATTGCATCAATCATAAGGCCACGTGCACCGCTCCCGCTTAAAGGTTTCATCAAAGCTGTAGGCAGAGCAGCCACAAAATCACTGTTGATTCCGCATTTTTCCACGCACCAGGCCACACCATCCACTATAAAATCCATTGCACCCGAAGCACGGAATACACCTATACCAACAAGTATTGCTACCAGATACGGTATAATTCTTACTGCTGTGGTAAATCCATCTTTTGCGCCCTCAACAAAGGCTTCATACACATTTACCTTCTTTATTATTCCTGTTACCATAAAGCCCACTATGACCAATACCAGAATAATGTTTGCTACTGATGTAGATAATGAACCTATCTTAACTGCCGGCATAGAGCTGAAACCCCATATTATCAATGCCACCAAAATGCTTAAACCGCCAAAGAAAGCAAACAGCACTTTATCGAATTTGATTTTCTGAATTAAACAGGTAGCTATCAAGCCCACCATAGTAGAAAAGAATGTAGCAAGCAGAATAGGTAGAAAGACATCAGCAGGTTGTGCTGCACCCAATTGCGCCCTATAGACCATTACGCTTACCGGAATAATAGTCAGACCGGATGTATTCAGTACAAGGAACATTATCATGGCATCGGAAGCAGTATCTTTCTCTTTGTTCAGTTCCTGCATTCGCTCCATTGCTTTCAGCCCCATAGGTGTGGCAGCATTGTCTAAACCCAACATATTGGCGGCAATATTCATAAAGATAGAACCGTATGCCGGATCATTTTTGGGAAGCGATGGAAACAAGCGTGAAAATACCGGGCTTAACATTCGAGCAAAAATATCTACTACGCCACCCTTTTCGCCTATCTTCATTATACCTAACCACAAAGATAGCACACCGGTAAGACCCAATGATATTTCAAAACCTGTCTTAGCAGAATCGAAAGTGGAGTTTATTATCGATTCAAATATGCTTGCATCGCCTGCAAATATCAGATGCAACAGCGCCACCACAAACGCTATCAGAAAAAAAGCCACCCAAATCCAATTCAATACCATATAGTCCTAAACAAATATTCTTATCTGCAAATTTAACTATACTTTTCAAAATGACCTTATTACGTATTGAATAAATGAATAAAACCACTATTTTTGCAACGAAAAGAATAGATACTAACCCAAATAGGATATTCAATGAAAAAACAATTTAGCATAATACTATTTGCACTAACCTTTGCTTGCACCTTATCGGCAAATAACAATCAAGATGCATTGGCAGGAATTGATTTGAATGAGATTGTTATTACCGGAAGTAGAGACCAGTCCCCCGTTTCAGAAATTCCGTCAACAGTTTCCGTTATTGATAGTGAAGATATTGAATCCAGATTTGAACCATCGCTACTCACTATTCTGAATGAACAGATACCCGGGTTTTTCAGCACATCACGCAGCGTAATGGGCTACGGAATATCTACAGGAGCAGCAGGTGGTATAAACATACGTGGCATAGGAGGAACAAATTCAGCACAAATGTTGGTACTTATAGACGGACATCCGCAATACGCTGGTTTGATGGGACACCCTATTGCTGATTTATATCAGGCAACCATGGCCAAAAGAATAGAGATAGTACGTGGCCCGTCATCTGTTTTATATGGTTCAAATGCCATGGGTGGTACAATGAACATAATAACAGGCAGTCCGGCATACCACGGTTTTAATGGTTCAGCCACAGTGGCATACGGTTCACATAACTCTTTGCAGTCCAATATAGCAACATCATATTCCAAGGATAAACTGAAAGCGCACGCTTCTGTTATATACAACCAAAGCAATGGGCACCGCGAAAATATGCACTACAACCAATTGCAGGGCAATTTAGGTGTATCTTACCGAATTTCTGACAGTTATTCTGTTTCGGTACAAAGTAATATTGCAGAGATTTACAGCGAAAATCCCGGAACTGTACTATCACCATTGGTAAACAATAAAGCAGACATTATAAGAGGCAATGTTTCTGCATCGTTTTCCAATAGTTTCAACAAGGCATCGGGTGCTGTTATGCTATTTTCAAACTTTGGGAACCATACAATAGATGATGGTAATGCAATTGGAGCTACTCCGCTTACCTATAGTTTCCGTTCAAAAGATGCACTTTCGGGAATAAGTTTTTATGAGACTTTCCATATAGTAAATGGTAACAAAACTACCGTTGGATTCGACTATTTTAATGTTTATGGAAAAGGTTGGTTTGCACACGATGATGGTACCATTTCATCGCCCTGGAGCAAAGCACTGCCTGCAGTAGAAGAGAAAAGTAATGAAGTGGCAGGCTATATAAATGTAAACCAAAAACTGTTTAATAGAATTACACTGAACGCAGGCATACGTTACAACCATCACTCTATAATAGGAAACAAATGGATTCCTCAAACAGGTATTACATACACCCCAAATTCAAACCATAATTTCAAACTGGTTGTATCGGAGGGTTACAGAAACCCCACAATGAAAGATATGTTCCTGTTTCCACCGCAGAACCCGGATTTGAAACCGGAAGAACTTACCAATTACGAAATTTCATATAGCGGTTTGTATTTAGACAGTAAACTGTCGTTTGACATCAGTCTGTTTTACATAGATGCAAAAAACATTATAACCATAGAGATGGTAGATGGCAAAAAGCGCAATATGAATAGCGGAGAGTTAAAAAACAGCGGAATAGAATTAGAGAGCAAATACCGTATTACCGACCATCTTTCTGCAAGTGCCAACTACAGTTATCTGAATATGAAAAATCCTGTTTTGTCTGCTCCGGAACATAAACTATATGCAGAAATAGACTGGCTGAAAAACAGGAGCAGGTTTACAACAGGAGTTCAATATGTAGCAGGTTTGTACACCGATATTACACCGGGAAACATTCAACAAGAGCAATATGTATTGTGGAATGCAAGATATAGTTTTATCATTAACAAGAATATCTCATTATATATAAAAGGTGAAAACCTATTGAATAGCAAATACGAAACACTTTCAGGATATCCTATGCCGGGAACAACAGCAATGTGCGGCATTAAGATAAATCTATAATCAAATATAGTTACCCATATCCTGCTGAATGGAACATGTTTGCAGTTTATCTGTATATGCCGAAAGTCTTAAAACGTAGTCTTGCGGATTATCCAACACCTGCATCAGGAAATCGGCTCTTCCATCTGTATCTGTTTTAATCTTATGGATAAACAGCGGAGTAGGCGATATTTCGGTCTCTATTCCACGGACTTCTTTCAATGCCGGTACTCTCTTTCCGTCATTTATATTACATTCACCTGCACAATAGTTGTCATACTGCAATGCAGGGATATCGGGTGCTTCATCACTACAAACTTCGCTACTTTGATATAGTTTATAAGAAGATGAGTACATACTCTCTTCCTTTATTCTGGAGACATAATTTACAACCAGTTTGCTCCAAGGTGATATTTGCCAACAATTATCTGTCGATATTATATCTGCTTTTTTACATACGGACAACATCACTATGGCCTGAACAGGATTGCCTTTATAATCGGTAACCAGAATTTCAAATATATCGCTTTTCTTTGTTGCACGCCTTTTGGTTATATTAACGGAGAGTTTTTTTTCAGTAAAAGGTACATTTATAGTTAGTGATTTTCTATGTACTCTACGCTTGTATATTGAATAGAATGCAATAAACACACCACCTAACATTTCGTTATCTATAGGAATCTCTATAGTCGATTCACCTTCTATTGTATCGGCCCTGTAAAAGCCAAAACGTGTCTCTGCAGCAAACTGTGTTCGCGGAGCAGAACTATTTTTAACCTTGATTATAGCTGTATCGCCTACATTATATTCGGTCTTTTCAACCTCAATCTGAATAGCTTCGGTATCTATATTATCATCTCTGAATATAATCTCTTCCGATACACAAGGAGCATAATTGGATATATCTGACTGGACATAAATAGGTCTCTTAGTCTTCACCAAATCGTCATCGTCACTAATCTGCAGTGTGTAACGACCGGGCTGTACGTTCTTAGGTATAGTTATTGTTCCGGAAACCAAGCCATCTTCGTCTGTTACCATCTCCTTTACCGACAGACGTTTCCAATCTCTATCATACAATGTTATGGTAAGTGCATAATCTGTACATAGCTTTGCCACATTATAACCATTACTGACATATACCACTGCGGAATAACGTATCTTTTCACCGGGACAATAGTTATTCTTATCGGTCAGGACTTTAGCAATGTTAGGCATTGGCATATCACTTTGGTATGGCAAATTAAAAGTGGCTGAATAATGGCTGTCATCATAATATAGATTAAGCAGATAATCGCCATTCGATATGCCTATTACGCTCAATACACCATTTTTATTGGAATAGCCCTCTTTGATAAGTCTGTGCCTCTCTTCGTATAGTGCCTTATCTATACGTATCAATGTAAATCTGCAATCGGGTATTGGGACTCCCTCAATATTATCAATAACCACACCTGTAAAATTACTTCCCGAAAATACTTTTCCCAAGAATGACAATCGGTTACAGGGAGTATAGAGATACGATATATAACTTCCATCCTCAAAATGCGGAGAATCGGAAGCTACAATATAGTATTTACCCGAACTTAGTGGAGGTACAAAGAACTGCGTTTTAATAATTTCACCATCTTTACAAGGTTCAAGTTCCTGTTCCCAAACTACTGATATAGGCCTGCTATTCAGGAACTTCAGCATCTCAGAACCATAATATTGAACCTCATTCTCAACAGGGACTACCTTATAATATATCTTCTCTATTCCATAATACTCCAACGTTCCATCGCAAACGCTTCCTGGTGCAAGATGGAATCCTAAGTGAAGAAACAGGTATTTATCGGTCAACCCTAAAGACATATCAGACTTATTTATGAAAACAAATCGGGTGATGTTGGAAACATGGAACGACCTAAATGCTTATAAGCTAATTCTGTAACTTCGCGCCCACGAGGTGTGCGTTTTATGAACCCCTCCTGAATAAGGAATGGTTCATACACCTCTTCCAGTGTTCCCGGATCTTCACCCAACGCAGTAGCTATAGTTCCCAAACCTACCGGTCCACCACCAAACTTATCAATTATGGTACATAATATTTTGTTATCAATTTCATCCAACCCGAATTTATCTATATTGAGAGCTTCGAGCGCCATTTTAGCTATATCGAGTGTTATTCTGCCGGAACCTTTTACCTGTGCAAAATCTCGCACACGACGTAACAGAGCATTTGCTATACGCGGCGTACCACGACTGCGACGCGAAATCTCCGATGCTGCATCCATATTACATGGCACACCCAATATACCTGCTGAACGCAGTATGATATTTCTTAATGTGTCGGCAGCATAATACTCTAAATGCATATTAATTCCAAAACGAGCTCTCAATGGGGCTGTAAGAAGTCCACTTCTGGTTGTTGCGCCAATCAGTGTAAATGGTGCCAAGCCTATCTGTACACTACGTGCAGATGGACCTTTATCTATCATAATATCAATACGATAATCCTCCATAGCAGAATATAGATATTCCTCTACTACAGGAGAAAGACGATGTATTTCATCTATAAACAGAACATCTTTTGGTTGTAATGATGTAAGAATACCGGCCAAATCGCCCGGTTTATCCAGAACCGGTCCCGATGTTATTTTAAAACCTACGCCCAATTCATTTGCAATAATATTGCTCAATGTGGTTTTACCTAATCCCGGAGGGCCATGTAGCAGTGTATGATCTAACGATTCACCTCTACGGTTTGCAGCCTCTACAAAGACTCTAAGATTAGACACAATCTTATCCTGCCCGGAAAAATCACTAAATGTTAACGGGCGCAAAGCATTGTCAAGTTCCTTATCAGAACCATTAGTGTGCTGTTGTCTAATATCAAAATCTTCCATCTTATGCAAAGATACAAATAAGTGAGGGCATAAGCAAGTTTATTTGCATTTTGCCGAACGAGCGTATCTTGGACGAAGTCAAAGATACAAATAAAACTAATCTATATCCTTCAAACTCAAAGATATTCTCTTTCTCTCCATATCGACAGCTTTAATCCTTACCTTTAGTTGTTGATGTATTGAAACCACCGATGCAGGGTCGGAGACATAAGTGTCTGACATTTCTGATATATGTATTAATCCGTTTTCTTTAATACCTATATCAACAAAGCAACCGAAATCTGTTATATTGGTAACTATTCCCGGCAGCACCATGCCCGGTTTTAAATCATCTATGGTTCTTATAGAATCGTCAAAACTAAACACCTCAATGCTATTTCTGGGGTCTCTGCCCGGTTTTTCAAGTTCGGACATAATATCCAAAAGAGTAGGCATACCAACATCTTCTGACAGATAGTCTTCAAGATGAATAGCCAACCTATTCTCTTTATTTGATATTAATTCCTGAACTGTGCAACCAACATCTTTTGCCATCCTCTCTACTATATGATAGCTTTCAGGATGTACAGCAGAATTATCAAGCGGATTCTTTGCTCCCGGAATACGCAGGAAACCTGCAGACTGTTCAAAAGATTTTGCTCCCATTCTGGGCACTTTCATCAGCTCCTTACGATTTGCAAAAGCGCCGTTTTCAACGCGATAATCTACTATGTTTTTCGCCAGTGTAGAAGACAAACCGGAAACGTATGTTAGCAGATATTGGCTTGCTGTATTCAGATTTACACCTACCTGATTCACACAACTAACCACAGTTCTGTCAAGTGACTCTTTCAGTTCAGTCTGATTTACATCATACTGATACTGTCCCACACCAATAGATTTGGGATCAATCTTTACAAGTTCTGCAAGTGGGTCCATCAATCTGCGTCCAATAGAAACAGAGCCACGTACAGTCACATCATAATCGGGGAATTCATCTCGTGCAATTTTTGATGCAGAATATATGGAAGCGCCATCTTCACTTACCATAAAGACCTGAATATTACGGTCATAACGAATGTTTGTAACCAAAGCTTCAGTTTCTCGTCCTGCTGTGCCATTGCCTATGGATATGGCCTCTATCTTATACTGCTCCACAAGTTTCTGCAATTTGCGTTCAGCAATATGCTTTTCATTTCTGGGAGGATGCGGATAGATAGTTTCATTGTGAAGCAAATTACCCTGTGCATCCAAACAGACTACTTTACAACCCGTTCTAAAACCCGGATCTATAGCTAAAACACGTTTCTGCCCCAACGGAGGCGCCATAAGCAACTGTTTTAGATTCTGTGCAAATACTCTGATAGCATCGGCATCGGCCTTTTCTTTAGATATTGCTGCAAATTCCGATTCTATAGATGGTTTTAAAAGACGTTTGTAGGAATCTCGAACAGCAATCTCCACCTGTTCTGCCGATGAAGAGTCATTTTTAACATAGCGTCTGTTCAAGCGTTCATATACTCTATCATCATCAGCAGGGGCAATGGAACATTTTAAGAAACCCTCCTTTTCACCGCGTCTTATTGCCAAAAGTCTATGTGATGAACATCGCGACAGCGGACCGCTCCAATCAAAATAATCGCGATACTTATCACCTTCAGCCTCTTTGCCTTTGATTACTTTCGACACTAAAACTGCATCATACTGAAAAATCTTTCGGACAGCATTTCTTGTCCATTCGTCTTCATTTACCCATTCTGCTATTATATCGCGCGCACCTTGCAGAGCATCATCTACAGATTTAACATCGCCTTTGACAAAACGAAAAGCCTTATCTTCCACATTGCCATATTGTTGGCTCATTATGATCTTAGACAATGGCTCAAGTCCTTTTTCACGAGCTATATCGGCACGCGTTTTACGTTTGGGTTTATATGGCAGATAGATATCTTCAAGTTCTGTCTTGTCGTAACAATCCTCAATACGTTTTTTAAGTTCAGGGGTAAGTTTTCCCTGCTCTTCTATGCTATTAAGAATTGTCTCCTTACGTTTGACAAGTTCTTCAAAAGCTGCTGCTGATGTTGCTATATCAGCTATCTTCACTTCGTCCAGACCACCGGTAGCCTCTTTTCTGTACCTGCTTATAAACGGGATAGTGGCTCCACCTTCCAATAAACGAAGTGTGGCCAAAACAGCAGCTATATCAATACTTACCGTTTTAGCCACATATTCTTCTATCTTCATCATATTATGACATTCTTTCTACAAGTGTATCAATATCAAGCAGTTCTTGACCACCGGTTACCATATCTTTCAGAGTAACTTTACCGGAAGCAAGTTCATCACTACCAACTATTGCCACATACGGAATGTTAAGAGCATTGGCATAGGACATCTGCTTCTTCATCTTTACAGAATCGGGATAGATTTCTGCCGGAACACCTTGAGCACGCAATTTTGCAATGGCCGATATACAAAATGTAGATTCCTGTGCGCCAAAGTTCAAGAATAGTATTTTAGTTCCTGATACCGCATTTTCGGGATAAAGATTCAACTGATTAAGTACATCGTAAATTCTATCTGCACCAAACGATATTCCTACCCCACTAACACCGGGCATTCCAAATATACCGGTCAGGTTATCGTAACGACCACCACCACTTATACTGCCTATCTCAACATCCAAAGCCTTAACTTCAAAAATGGCACCTGTGTAATAGTTTAAGCCACGAGCCAATGTAAGATCTAATTCCAATGTATTCTTTAGACCAAGTGATGATACTGTATCCAAGATAAATCGGCACTCTTCTACACCCTTCAAACCGGTCTCACTGCCTGCCAATACCTTTTCTATAGTAGCCAACTTTTCACTGTTTGTACCGGAAAGTGCCAATATAGGCTGCAATTTTTCAACTGCATCTTGTGGCAACCCTTTCTCTAAAAGTTCGGCATTGACATTATCCAAACCTATCTTATCTAACTTGTCTATGGCAACAGTAATATCCACTATCTTATCGGCCTGGCCTATCATTTCAGCAATACCTGCTAAAATTTTGCGGTTATTCATCTTGATAGCCACCCTTACACCGAATTTGGTAAATACGGTATCTATCATCTGAATCAGTTCAACTTCGTTCAGTAGAGAATCACTGCCTACTACATCGGCATCACACTGATAGAACTCTCTGTATCTACCCTTTTGAGGACGGTCAGCACGCCATACCGGCTGAATTTGATAACGCTTGAACGGGAACTGAAGTTCCTCTCTGTGCATAACCACAAAACGGGCAAATGGTACAGTCAAATCGTATCGCAACCCTTTTTCGCAAAACTTTGAAGCAAGTTTCTGGGCATTACGGCTTAACAGTTCTTCGTCTGTCAATGACTTGAAATAATCGCCCGAATTCTGAATCTTAAACAGCAACTTATCGCCCTCTTCGCCATATTTCCCCATCAGAGTAGATAGATTCTCCATGGAAGGAGTTTCAATCTGACGATAACCGAATAGTGCGAATACTTCACGTATTGTATTGAAAATATAGTTTCTTCTCGCCATCTCTATGGGAGAAAAATCTCTTGTACCCTTTGGTATTGAAGGTTTCATTATTAATCTCTTCTTGCTATTGAAATATAATATAAAAGTGTACCCAAAGACGATATTGCAGCAATCACGTAAGTGTATGCAGCTGAACGCAGTGCTTCACGCGCAGGTTCTGCAGTCTGTGGTGTAGTTACATTTGATTGCGCCAACCATGACAATGCTCTTTTACTGGCATCAATCTCTACAGGCAGTGTTACAAAACTGAACAACGTGGTTGTTGCAAAAAGTGCAATACCTATCCATATCAGTCCGGGGAACATCTCTATTGAAAAGACACCTATCAGTAATATCCATGACACCCATTGGGATGCAAAATTTACCACAGGAACCAATGCAGAACGTAATTGCAGCGGAGCATAAGCCACAGCATGCTGTACAGCATGACCACATTCATGTGCAGCCACTGCTGCAGCTGCTATATTACGACCATTATAGACATCGCGACTTAGGTTAACAACCTTTTTAGTTGGATCATAATGATCTGTAAGCTGACCATCCACACACTGAACCGCAACATCCTTAATTCCATATTGTTGTAGCATAATACGTGCTACATCAGCTCCACTCAAATTGCCATTGGTTGCCAATCTGGAATATCTTTTAAACTTGCTTTGCAGATTTGTCTGAACTACAAAACTGGCTATAGCTATAAATATGAACAGTGCAATATAACCCATCTCTAAACCACTATTTTTCTCTTACTATTGTCTGATTTCTATCCGGACCTACCGATACTATGGAAATAGGTGTTTCAAGATACTCTTCCAGGAATGATATATACTGGTTGAACTCTTCAGGGAATTCATCTTCACTCTTTACCTGTGTCAAATCGGTTTGCCAACCCGGTAACTCTTCATACTGTGGCTCTACACCTTCACAGTCAAATGGGAATTCGTCTGTTATGGTACCATCCTGTAACTTATATGCTACACAAGCCTTGATTGTTGGCATAGTATCCAGTACATCACTCTTCATAAGAATCAAGTCTGTAACACCGTTTATGCGAACAGCATAACGCAAAGCAACCAAATCAACCCAACCGCAACGGCGACGACGACCTGTTACCGCACCAAATTCGTGACCACGATCTGACATAAGTTCACCATCGGCATCGAACAGTTCTGTTGGGAATGGTCCGCTACCTACACGTGTACAGTATGCTTTCATTATACCATAAACTTTACCTATTCTGTTAGGAGCAATACCCAATCCTGTACATGCACCGGCACAAACGGTATTTGAAGATGTTACAAATGGATAAGAACCAAAATCTATATCTAACATAGTACCTTGAGCACCTTCGCAAAGTACACTCTTACCCTCTCTTAACAGATTGTTTACAAAGTGTTCGCTATCTACAAATGTAAACTGCTTGATATACTCAATACCCTCTTTCCAAGCTGCTTCAATAGGAGCCAGATCATATTCAAAGTTCAAGCTTTTCAATGTACGTTCGTGTGCAGCCTTTGCATCTTCATATCTCTGCTGGAAGTCAGGACGCAGCAAATCACCTATTCTAACACCTGTTCTGGCAACCTTATCTGTATAAGTAGGACCTATTCCGCGACCTGTAGTACCCACCTTACTCTTACCTTTAGATGCCTCTATGGCACTATCCAACAATCTGTGGGTAGGAAGTATAAGATGTGCCTTCTTTGATATGAGAAGTCTTGATTTCAGATTAATTCCTGCATTCTCCAAAGCTTCTGCTTCTGCTTTGAAAAGAGCTGCATCAATAACCATTCCATTACCTATAATATTCTGTTTGTCACCCTGAAACACACCCGATGGTATTGATTTGAGCACAAAATGTTTACCATCAAAAATTAGGGTATGACCGGCATTTGGGCCACCCTGAAAACGAGCCACCACATCATACCTTGGGGTTAATACATCCACAACTTTTCCTTTTCCCTCGTCGCCCCATTGCAGGCCTAAAAGAACATCAATCTTCTCTTTCATCTTATTTTGTTTTATTCATTAATTTCTTCTGTTTTCTCTTTTGTGCAGCTGAACATCTGCTACACAAACCATATATATACAGAGCATATCCTGTCATTGCAAATTTCTTAATTCGCATAGCCTCTATGGCATTCTTCACCCCTTCGTCCCTACATTCCATTACCTTACCACATGCTGTACAGATAAGGTGATTGTGCGATTCAAAATCCACATACTTTTCGTAACGGACACCATTTGTAAAGAGATGCTTCTTAATAAGCCCGGCTTCCAACATCAAATCCATGTTGTTATAAACCGTAGCCCGGCTTAAACGGAAATTCTGCTTATTCAGAATATCCTCCAACAGTGATTCAGGTGTAAAATGCCCTTCAGTCGCATATATAGCATCAAGTATTGCAAACCTTTCCGGAGTCTTTTTAAGACCCTGCTGTTTCAGAAACTCTGCAAACTTACTCTTATAAACCTGATATTGGTTCTCTGTCTCCATAATTGTTTCTAAAACTCTCTAAAGCAATCTTTGCTGCACACGCCGTAAGCATCCCCTTTCCGGACATAGCAGTTTTAACCTGATCGCTAAACTCCAAAATATATCTTTCGTTCATTTCAAGTTTGCGTTTAAATAGATGGGCTAATGTAATATAGCCACAATATTGATGCATTTCTCTGCTATCGGCTATCCATCTAAACGCAGCAACCGATGCCCCTTCCATCCTGCTGAAAAGGTACATAGAACATATTTCTGCCAAATCTACAAAAAGAATTTCATCTAACCATAGATTAGCCATATCAGTTTTGAACTGTTCCGTAGGATAAAGCAATGCCGCCAATATCTTACACTCCCTGATATTCTCTTTCCAAAGTCGTAGAGCAAGCGATTCATCTTTATCAAAAGATGCTGCAATATCCTTAATACGTGGCAATTCGACCCCGAAATTCAGTTTATAACTGATTCCGTTGTCACGCATACCTTTCGATGCTATTCCGTTCATCGCAAGGTACAATTTCTGTTTTATTTGTCGGACCTGTTCTTCAATATCCATTATATCAAAACCGGTCTGAACCGGCTATTCAGGAACGAGTATGCCTCTTCTTGTATTGATTAGGCGCCTCCCCCTTCTCCTTAAAAAATGCTGCGTAAAAAGACTGTCTGTTGGCAAAGCCCACCATAAGACCTATCTCCTCCATAGTCTTATCTACATAGCGTTTATCGACTAACATATTCTGAGCATCACGTACTCTGAATTCATTCACCAAACTGGAATAATTCATTCCAAATCTTGAGTTAATCACAGCAGAAAGATATCGTGGATTAGTATGTAAATCCTTGGCTAGTTGTTTCGCTGAATACTCAGGATCCCTGTATTTTTTTTCAGCAACAATAATGGTTAGAATCTTGTCATACAATTCATCGGCCAGTTCCAATCTAATCATGCCTCTATAGCTGGCATCTTTTTCCACCTTCTCTCTTAGCTTGTAAGGTTTGTTTTTATCGTTCATAGTTTTCCATTTGTAAATCACTACAAAATAAGTGATTATTTCTTAATTATAACTCCTTTTTCGGCATAAAAATTGTAAAACAACAAAAAAAATCATCATTATCTGATAAAAGCAGATTATTCGGCTAAAATTACTACTTTTGCGTTTCATCAGAAATTACTATTCAAACAGGAAATGGACAGTTTGACAATACAGCGCATAATAGACACTGCAAACATAGTTGATGTAGTTTCAGATTTTGTCACACTTCATAAAAGAGGTGTGAATTACGTTGGTTTATGTCCGTTTCACGATGAAAAGACACCTTCATTTTATGTATCGCCATCAAAAGGGATATGCAAATGTTTTAGTTGCGGAAAGGGTGGAAATGCCATTCACTTTTTGATGGAACACGAACAGATGTCTTTCAATCAGGCAGCTGAATGGCTGGCAAAGAAGTATGGTATTCCGTTCCAGCATAGAGAATATACCGATAAAGAAAAGGAACTGCATAGAGACCGCGAATCCATGTTTATTATAAATCAGTTTGCTGCCGATTTTTTTACAGACAGTTTGTATTCAGACCGAGGTAGGGCCATAGGTCTCAGTTATTTGAAGAATCGTAAATTCCGAGACGATATTATAAAGAAATTCCAGCTGGGATACTGCCCTGACAACGGACATTCAACTGCTGATGCAGCTATTGCCAAAGGATTCAACAAAGAACTTCTGGTAAAGACCGGATTGTGCTATCAGAAAGAAGATGGAACACTACGTGACCGTTTTTGGGGCAGAGTGATATTTCCGGTCCACTCATTATCGGGAAAAGTTGTGGCTTTTGGCGGACGTATTATGAAATCGGACCCCAAAGCTGCCAAATATGTAAATTCACCTGAATCTATCATCTATTCAAAGAGCAACGAACTGTACGGATTGTATTTTGCAAAACAGGCCATAACACGCAAAGACCGTTGTTTTTTGGTAGAGGGCTATGCCGACGTTATTTCAATGGTACAGGCAGGTATAGAGAACGTAGTTGCTTCCAGCGGGACATCCCTAACCAAGGGACAGATTAGACTGATACACCGTTTTACCAACAACATAACAGTGCTTTACGATGGCGATAAGGCCGGTATCAAAGCTTCTCTGCGTGGTATAGATATGTTATTGGCAGAGGGTATGAACGTAAAAGTGCTATTACTACCCGACGGAGAAGACCCTGACAGTTTTTCACAAAAAATGGGTGCTGCAAAATTTCAGGAGTATATAGACAAGCATCAAATAGACTTTATAAGATTCAAGGTAAACCTTCTAATGGAAGAGGCTTCGGACGACCCTATATCGCGTTCCAACCTGATAAAAGAGATAACTCAGAGTATTTCGGTAATAGATGATCCCATAGTACGCTCTGTCTATATAACCGAATGTTCACAGATACTTCACGTTGGTGAACAACTGCTTATAAACGATGTCAACAAGAGACAGCGTGAAAAATATAATGAACCGCAGCAAAATGTTCCTGTTCGCAATCAGGAGAGCAATATGGAAAAAAGTGAACAGGAAGATACTACAGGAGATGGTTCCGATGTCACCACCAATCAGACACAGGAAAACAGTATAGAAAAGCTAAAGAATGAGATCCGGGCATTAAAACGTGCCGGTTACGAACAGATAATGAAGAAGGAGAGACTTATAGCACAATATCTGGTTCGATTTGCCGACAAAGAATTTTGCTATTTGGAGGAAGAAGAACAGAGCATCACAGTTGGCGAATTCATATCGCAATCTTTAGAAAACGATGGTATTGAACTGCAGCATCCCATATACCGACGAATTCTGGAGTTGTATAGAGAAAATTGTAACACTCCCAATTTTACAAGTGAAAGATTCTTTCTATCCCATTCCGAAGAATTTATCAGCCTTACAGCCGCCAGTCTTATAGAAGAGCCATATCAGTTAAGCCAAATGTTTTCAAAAAACAGTACTCCTGTAGAGGAAAGATTGTTTGATTTGACAACACATATAATGACTGACTATCAGTATGAGATAGTTCGTTTTGAAATTGACAAAGTGCTTAAAGAGATACAAAAACCGGAAACTATTGAAAATCCGGAAATATTTATAGAGGCACAGAACAGATACAAAACACTGCTTACCGCACGTAATGAACTGGCAAAAAAATTAGGTGACCGAGTGGTTCACCTATAAAACTTTACTCACTTTCTGTTTATCAGATTCATAAACTCTTCACGCGTCTTTGCCTGATTGAAAGCACCGGTAAAATCGGACGTTGTAGTAATGGAATTCTGTTTTTCTACACCACGCATCTGCATACACATGTGGCTAGCCTCAACAACAACCATCACACCCAGAGGTTGTAAAGTTTGTTGAATACACTCCTTAATCTGGTAGGTCATTCGCTCCTGTACCTGAAGTCTTCTGGCAAACACATCAACCACACGGGCTATCTTACTTAAACCGGTAATATAACCATTGGGTATATAAGCTACATGAACCTTTCCATAGAAAGGAAGAAGATGATGTTCACAGAGAGAATAAAAATCAATATCCTTTACAATGACCATTTGACTATAGTCTTCTTTGAACATTGCCGATTTTAGCACCGCAGCCGGATCTATTTTATAACCACTTGTAAAATCCATAAATGTTTTGGCAACTCTCAAAGGAGTACGTTCCAAACCCTCTCTGTCCGGATTAGGCTCAATAATCCTTAATATCTCTTCATAATGTTTTTTAAGAGCCTGAAAATCTTTTGATTCTTCGTCTGAAAATGGAATCAAACTACTCATAAATATACGTTGATTTCTTGATTTCTTAAAATGATAAGCCCTTTGTAGGGAGTCTCCTTTTTAAGTTTACGCATCACTTCGTAAGCCTCTTCATAATAGATAAAATCACCAACCGTACATAGCCAGCGAGGCGATTTAAAAAGAGTATAGACAGGCAGTTGCGGATAGTTCATACGGATAAACTTCTCTGCCTCCTGAGCCTGCTCTTTGGCATAGCGGGTATTGTTACCGGCATATACCTGAATACGGTATCCGGTAGCTTTAACCATAGTTCCGGCCTGATAGTTCATAGTTGTTCCTATAAGACTATCAAGTCTGGCATCTCTATCCACCCTAATAACACCTTTGCCTTCAACATCTCTCTCCAAGTGATCGACCAGTGTCTGTTGGGCACCGGCCGTCACCGTTAAGAGAAGCAGGACAAATAACAATCCTGTCTTTTTCATCATCTTTATATTAGTTCCATGCATCGATGATACCCTTGAAATCGGCAGCTTTCAATGAAGCACCACCTATCAGACCACCATCTACGTTAGGATTTGCGAACAACTCTTTTGCATTTGATGCTTTGCAACTGCCACCGTAAAGGATTGAGCAATCATCAGCAACCTGCTGGCCATACTTGGCTGCAATCTCTGAACGGATGAATGCATGCATCTCTTCTGCCTGTTCTGCTGTAGCTGTAAGACCTGTACCTATAGCCCAAACCGGTTCGTAAGCAATTACAATCTTGCCAAAGTCTTCAGCAGAAAGGTTGAACAAGCCACCCTCTAACTGACCTTTAACCACCTGATTCTGAATACCTGATACACGCTCTTCTTTTACTTCACCTACACAGAAAATAGGAGTAAGACCGTTTTCAAGAGCCAACTGAACCTTCTCTTTCAGAATTTCATCAGTTTCGTGATAGTAAGCTCTGCGTTCTGAATGACCGAGGATACAATATTTTGCACCAGTTGAAGCAATCATAGAGGCAGAAACTTCACCCGTGTAAGCACCCGAAGCCTTATCGGCACAGTTTTCTGCACCAATGCCAACCAAATTCTGGTCAACTAATGGAGTTACAGAAGCCAAATGTATGAATGGAGTACATACTACTACATCACAATTTGGTTTTTCGGCTACCAACATAGCGTTGATTTCCTTTACCAACTCAATACCTTCCTGAAGATTCTTGTTCATCTTCCAGTTTCCTGCTACAATCTTTTTTCTCATTTCTTTTAAAATTTATTGTTATAAAACTCTATTCTTCAATCTGTCTATCAACACAATAAGCGATAAAGGCAATACAAACAGCATGATTATGGATAAAATTGTAAAGCCTTTGCTCTTTACAGGTTGTTCGCCTAAATAACTCTGTTCCAATGGAACATCCAGATATTCTTCCGTAGGTATTCTGTGCGAACTCCATTTATTTACCAATACACCGTCTTTTATAAGTACGAGTCCCGGATTTGACCTAACCAAAGTCTGCAATGGAATTTCGTCCGAATAGAAAAACTTATAATCTGCTCCGTTACTGTTTTTCCATTCATCCACTACATTCATGGTTGAAGCAGTTACACCATAAAAACCGTAACCATATTTATTGCAATAATCATAGACATCATCAACCAAATCCAGATGACTATCTTCTGCTCTCTCTAAATGGTCAGACACCAACAAGAATGTGTAACCGGAATCTTCCAAAAGCATTGGAGTAACATCATTCAGATTATCGTCCAGTATAAAGAAATCGGCCATCAGCGGATTTGATTTCTCATATATCTCTGTACGTAAGTCTGTACCCACTTTGTACGGACGAAAATCCAATATTGGCAAACCCATAATATTGTTCAGGGTAAAACGGACAAGCAACAATACTGTTACAACTGTTACCAACCATTGCCTTTTTACGCTGACCAACGGATTTATAAAATGTCTATGAAACAGCAGATATATTGACATAACCAGCAACAGAAGATTCTTTTCAAATGTCTGCCAGTTGGTTAAAATCAACGCATCGCCAAAACAGCCACAATCTTCTACCGGATTCTTAATTGCTGTATATAGTGTAAACGGGGTTAGGAACAACATCATCAGGAATAACAACAATGTGGTTCCTTTAGAGAATACGCCCATCAGCATATATACACCCAATAGAAATTCAATACCTGCCAATAGAACTGCAAAAATTAGCAACGTGCTATCCATCAAAAGGCCATCCCAACCAAAAGCCAGCAGATAATCTGTAAATTTAATCTGCGTTCCAACAGGGTCTATAGCCTTTACTATACCGGAGAAGACAAAAACCATGCCCAACAGTATTCTGCATACCGTTGTCATTATCTTTGCAAAGCGTATTCTCGCGGTTCTGTCTGACATTATTCTCCGTATTTAATTTTGATAAGGCCAAAAACGGCATAATTTATCATATCCATATAATTGGCATCTATACCTTCAGAAGCTATAGTCTTGCCGCCATTATCTTCTATCTCTTTGGTACGATTTATCTTGGTAAGAATAAAATCCGTATATGATGTGGTACGCATGTCACGCCATGCCTCCTGATAATCGTGGTTCTTCTTCTTCATTAGTTCCAGAGTCATATTGGCATACTTGTCATATTCTGCCAGAGCCCACTCTTTACTTTTGTCAACCACATCGGAACAACCATATTCCAGCTGAATAAGTGCAATAATGCCATAATTGACAATACCAATAAGCTCAGAACGTATTCCTTCATCAATCATAGTCACGTTTGTGGTCTCTATTCCACGAATACGTTTTGCCTTTATAAAAATCTGGTCTGTCAACGATTGAGGACGCATTATTCTCCAAGACGGACCATAATCCTGCATCTTCTTTACAAACAGAGCGCGGCAAAGTGCCAGAATATCTTCAAACTGTTTGTCGGTATCCGGACATCCGGATTTATTGTTACACATTTCGCACATATATGTTGTTTTTGTCAATTAACTCTTAACGTCTGTCCCACTCTCAGTATGGTATTTCTGGATATACCATTCAGCTTACATATAGATGATACTGAAGTCTCATTCTTAGCGGCTATACGCGTCAGTGTATCGCCACTCTTTACCTTGTAATAAACCTCCTTATTATCGGCTTTACGATATACATAAACATCTGTTTCGGCACACTGTTCAGGGAAATTAAACATAAATGCCGGATTTATGGGTTTACCCAATATTCTGGTTTCAAAATGGAGGTGTGAACCTGTTGAACGGCCTGTATTTCCGCCCAAACCTATTGGTTCACCTGCACGAACTATTTGATTCTCTTTTACAAGTTTTTTTGAAAGATGAGCATAGACTGTCTCTAAACCATTGGGATGTCTTATTACCAAATAGTGACCATAGCCACGTCTTTCATAGCGCGATATACGCACTTTACCATCGAATGCCGATTTTATGGTATCGCCTGTAAGCACCTTTATATCAAGACCATAATGTACTCTGGTTCTACGTGGTCTGTAGCCATACTTATCTGTAATTCTGGTACTGTCGGTAGGCATACAGAAATCCTTCATTACTATTACCAATGAATCGGGGAACGGAACATCATCAAATTTATGAACATACTGATTACTCCATTCCGGATATAGAAACGATGCAGGATTATCCAGATTGTAAGCCACCCCAACAGAGAGATGTGCCGGACATTCTACAGTGGGCATAACTGTAAGTGGGATAACTTGCGAAGGCACAGGTTCTCCCGCATTTAACACCATAGCCGGTAGTATTCCCAATATGGCAGTTATTAATCTATGTCCCAATTCTTTCAGCATTATTCAAAAATCTTGCAAAATTAACTATTTCTTACGATATAGATGACCAGTCAAAGGGGCTTTTTTTAAGACGACGCAATTCGCGCAATAAAAGTGAGTTCCGGGGATTAGTCAAATCAGCATCTGCAGCAACTATCTCTTTCGCAATATTTCGAACATGTTCAATCAAAGCGCCATCGCGAGCTAAATTGGCCAAACGTAGTTCAAAAGCTATTCCACTCTGCTGAGTTCCCTCTATATCGCCGGGACCGCGCAGTTTCAGATCGGCTTCGGCTATTTCAAAACCGTCATTACTATCTACCATAATATCTATGCGCTTACGAGTATCATCAGACAGTTTGAAGCTTGTTACCAGGATACAGTACGATTGGTCAGCACCACGCCCCACTCTACCACGCAACTGATGCAACTGAGACAGACCAAAACGTTCTGCATTCTCTATAACCATAACACTTGCATTAGGTACATCAACCCCCACTTCAATAACAGTTGTAGATACCATTATCTGAGTTTCACCCCGTTTAAAGCGTTGCATTTCCGCCTCTTTTTCAGCAGGTTTCATTTTCCCATGCACTTTGCTTACATTGTAGCCGGCAAATCTGTCACACACTATTCTGTATCCATCTTCCAGGTTCTGCAAATCCATCTTTTCACTCTCTTCAATAAGAGGGTAAACTACATAAACCTGCCTGCCTTTTTTCAATTCTTCGTCCAGAAAAGCATATATGTCCGTATGATTGGTATCGTATTTGTGAACTGTCTTTACAGGCTTTCTTCCCGGAGGCAGTTCGTCTATTATGGAGACATCCAAATCGCCATAAAGAGTCATGGCAAGGGTACGCGGAATAGGAGTTGCCGTCATAACCAGGACATGCGGCGGATTACTATTCTTTTCCCACAGTTTGGCACGCTGCGCCACTCCAAAACGATGCTGTTCATCTATTACCACAAGTCCTAAGTTCGAAAATTGAACATTATCTTCCAGTACTGCATGAGTTGCCACCAATATGTTTACACTGCCACCTACCAGCCCGCCCAATACAGCCTGTCTGCGTTTGCCTTTCACACTTCCGGTAAGCAATTCAACATTGAGTCCAAGTTTTGCTATATAGCTGTTTATGTTCGCATAATGCTGTTCTGCCAATATCTCTGTTGGTGCCATAATACAAGCCTGATAACCATTATCAATGGCTAACAACATAGCCATAAGAGCCACCATTGTTTTACCGCTACCAACATCGCCCTGCACAAGTCTGTTCATCTGAACTCCCGAACAGGTATCTCTACGAATCTCTCTGACAACTCTTTTCTGGGCTTCAGTAAGAGCAAAAGGCAGACATTCCTGATAGAATCTATTGAAATAGTTGCCCACCTTACTGAATATCAATCCCTTAAAACGTCTATTTCGAACAGCAGAATAGCGGCATATATTAAGTTGGACATAAAACAGTTCTTCAAATTTAAGACGATGCTGTGCCAATCTAAGACTATCTACCGTTTGGGGAGAATGTATCACTGTAAGCGCTTCTGTAAGCGACATTAACTTTTCACGCTTAACCAACCATTCGGGTAATGTTTCCGGCAGAGGTTCTACTATAGTGGCCAATAAAGTCTTAATAAGTTTCCGTATTGCAGCAGAATTCAGACCGGACTTTTTCATTCTTTCAGTGGTATTATAGTGCGGTTGCATACCCATTTCCGAAAGATTCACATTTGCATCATTATCTATTTCCGGATGAGCTATATTCACTCTGCCGGAAAATATAGTTGGCTTTCCAAACACAACATATTCAGTATTTGGTCTATACTTGGAAAGCGCAAATTTTATGCCTTGAAACCAAACTAAATCGGCTATTCCGGTACCATCTGTAAAATGTGCCACCAAACGCTTGACACGTCCTGTCCCTATCTCTTCAAAACTTAGTATTCTACCCTTCAATTGAATATAGGGCATAGTTCCATCCACCTCTTTTATCTGAAAGAGGCGACTTCTATCAATATATTTGTATGGATAATAGTGTATTAGCTGCGAAAGAGACTTAATTCCAAGTTCCTTATCTAACAGTTCTGCCCTTGCAGGACCTACACCGGGCAGATACTTAACATCACGTACAGATAGGTCAAGCATCTTTACAGCCCTTTCAAAACATCATTTTACTGCACACATCTTTTTGCAGTTCCTCGCTTCGCAACAATCTGATAATTGCATTCGCAAATTCTACTGCCGCAGCAGGACCCTTTCCGGTTATAAGATTCCCATCCTTTTCCACCAATGCTCCGGTACATATTGCATTACCCAATCCCGATTCACTACCCGGATATGCTGTTACTCTGCGTCCCTCAATTAATCCATGTCCTCCCAACACCATTGGCGCTGCACATATTGCAGCAACAGGTTTATTGGCTGCCATAAATTGGCGCAACAGTAATTCCAAACCCTTATGATTGGCTAAATTGGTAGCACCGGGCTGTCCACCAGGAAGTATCAGCATTTCTGCATCATCAAAAGTCAACTCTTCAAACAGAGTATTGGCCATAATAGGAATATTCTGAGAACTCTTTACAAGCAATTCACCTGTAATAGATACTGTCTTTACAGGGATACCTGCACGAATAAGCATATCTAACGGAGTAGTAAACTCTATTGCCTCAAAACCCTGAGCCATAAAAATATATACCATAATAATCTCTGTTTAAAATGAATAAAACTATCTCTGTTTGAAATAATAGGTTATAGTTCCTGTCTGATTATTCAGACCTCCAATAGCATTAAATTTGGTCTTTGCTGCTGCATTCAGAGCAGCCTGCTGTAGTTTCTGATTTACAGTATTGGTACGTTGGTTTATCTGCACTTGTACCACATTACCTTCAGGACTTACCGTAATAGTAACAACCACCCTGCCTTCAGCTTGTACATCATCGTATGTAGGACGTGGCAATTCGCCAACCATATCACGACCGGACAAATCCCAAGTACCATATGACGGAGAACCTGAAACTGCACCCGACGAAGAATTACCCTGTATAGAACCTGACACGCCCTGAACATCGCTAACCTGTTCTTCGGCTGACGAAACTTCGCCCCCACTCTGCGCAAACATATTTGCCAATAGTCTCTCCGCTTCATCTTTAGCTCGTTGTTCAGCTTCGGCACGCAATTCAGCTTCGGTAGGTTGCTCTATCTCTTCAGTTTTTACCACTTCATCCTGCCCCGAATCTATTGATACTGTCTCTTCCAAAGTCTGGGTAACTATAGGTTCAGCCTGTTCAACAGCAGGCGCAGGTGTTACAGGAGCAGACGGCACCGGCATGGATTCCACAGGTGTAAAATCATAATCGGTATCAAGATTACCCATATTACCCAACATTACCGGCACACCACTTTCTGTTTGGGCTTCATGTTGTGGCATTACCAAAAACCACAATAATAACCCAATCAACAGATGCACCAGTAGGGTAATACCACTTGATATCCAATCTATCTTTTTCATCATCACTTTATCTATCCGGACGTCGGGTTGCCAAAACAACCTTAAACTGATTCTCGTTGGCTATATTCAGCACTTTAACAATCTCTTTGTATGGTACCGATTCATCGGCATAAAGAGCCACATACATTTCCGGTTCTCTGTTAGCGCACTCTATTAAAAAAGGAGTAAGTTCTTCAAATAGAATAGGCATCTCATCATCATTACCGAAAGCTGTATAGTAATTCAGTTCTTTATCTATAATGACTCTGGTCAATGGTTTGGCCGATGTCTGTTGCGAACTCTGCGGCAGCAACACTTTTATGGCATTCGGACTAACCATAGTCGATGTTATCATAAAGAAAATCAACAATAGAAAGATAACATCAGTCATTGATGACATACTGAACTGCGGCGATATTTTATTCTTTCTTTTCAGCATAATTTATTCATCTACAGATACTGTAAATTCCTGAATGAACGATTCCATTTCGTTTGCTATCTTATCTACTCTTGTTACCAGATAGTTGTATCCGAACAAAGCAATAATACCTACAATCAGACCTCCTACAGTTGTTATCATTGCTTCATAAATACCTCCGGAAAGCAGCGATACATCTATGTTGTTACCTGCGTTTGCCATCTCCCAGAAGGCCTTTACCATACCTATGACTGTTCCCAAGAAACCTATCATAGGAGCCGCACTTGCTATAGTTGACATACCTGACAACCCTTTCTCCAAACGGGCTATTTCAACATTGGCTGCATTCTCCATACTGGAATGAATATCATTTCTTGATTTTCCCAAAAAACAGAGTCCTTTTTCAACTATACGGCTAAATGGAGTAGCAGAAGCCTGACAATAAATGATTGCCGATTTTGTTTCGCCATTTTTAATGTAATCGGTTATTCTATCCATAAAATGAGGATCTTTATTCTCCGCTTTTCTGAACACCAATACCCTATTTACGAAGATATAGACACAAACTATTGACAACAGCAACAGGACTATCATTATCCAACCGCCTTTTACTGCCATATCCAACAGATTCATCTTCTCAACTTCGTTCTCTACAAGTGGTGCTACCACTTGGCTTTGGGCTAATGAATCGCCCAACATCTGTGTAATTGTTGATTGTAAAAACATTGCTATAATAAACGTTTCTTATATTCCATAATTGTATTTTCCAATCCCAAATATAGAGAATCACATATCAGTGCATGGCCTATTGAGACTTCGTCTATCCAAGGAATAGATTGTTTCAGGAAAGCCAAATTCTCTAAGCTCAAGTCATGTCCGGCATTCAATCCCAGTCCACACGATTTTGCAGTTTTTGCAGCACTGACAAATGGAGCAATAGCCTGCGTTCTGTTCATTTCATAATATGCTGCATATGGTTCTGTATATAACTCCACTCTGTCTGCACCTACTTTGGCAACCCATTCAACCATACTGCTGTCTGCATCTACAAAGATAGAAGACCTTATTCCTGAAGATTTCAACTCTTCTAAAATATCTTTCAGAAAAGAGAAGTTCTCCTGAACATTCCAGCCATGATTGGAAGTTAATTGTTCAGGTGAATCGGGAACAAGAGTAACTTGTGTAGGTTTAACTTCAGAAACCAAAGTCATGAAATCCTTTGATGGATACCCCTCTATATTAAACTCCGTCTTCAAATAATTTTTCAACAAATATACATCGGCAGGACGTATATGCCTTTCATCTGGTCTGGGATGCACAGTTATTCCATCAGCACCAAACCTAACACAGTCCAACGCTACCTTCACCACATTAGGATTATCGCCTCCCCTAGCATTGCGTAATGTGGCTATCTTATTTACATTTACACTTAACTTTGTCATATAATTGACTCTTTTTTTACACTTTCGCTTATTGAAATTTGTCTTTAAAATTGGCAAACACTACTTTTGCAAAGAAATGCCTTTTACAAAGATACGATTAAGCAAGCGGGAAATACAAAGTTTACTTTAGTATTTCACTCAGCGAGCGCAAGTATCTTATACAAAGATACAACTATCTTTTGCAAAAGGAGAAAAATTTGTCACTTTTTAATACAATTATTATGCAGTTTGCAATTTTTGGCAATCCATCGGCAACAAATGCAAGCCAAGCCGAACAGCGCTTGTTTGAATGTATTATTTCAATGGGCGATACATTCTGTATAGAAAGCGATTACTACGCTTACTTAACAGAGACACTTATGCTTGATATCTGCTGCAATTCTGTTTTTAAAGAGAACAATTTCAATGCAGATGCCATAATCAGCATAGGTGGTGACGGAACTTTTCTGCGTACTGCGTCAAGAACCATCCAAAAAGGATTACCAATAATAGGAATAAATACCGGTCGTTTAGGTTTTATGGCCGATATAAGCACAGACAATATAGAGAAAGCCCTTAAACTTATCCATGACGGTAAGTACACCATACAGAAACGAACCTTGTTGGAGATTCTAATGGACAATATGCCTACCGATTGCAGCAGATATGCACTTAACGATATTGCTGTATTGAAACACGATATGTCATCTATGATAAATATCAAGGCCGAAGTGAATAGAGAACAGTTGGTAACATATATGGCCGACGGATTGGTTGTAGCTACACCCACCGGTTCAACAGCCTATTCTCTAAGTATAGGAGGCCCTATTATCTTCCCTACAACCAATATTATAACGCTTACTCCTGTTGCGCCTCACAGCCTTACAATGCGCCCTCTTGTATTGCAAGACGACCAGATAATAAATCTGTCTGTAACCAGCAGAAGTCACAGTTTTCTTGTATCTATAGACGGAAACAGTTTTAGTTGCCCGGAAGGCACAAGCATAGAGATAAAAAAGGCTCCATTCCATATAAATGTAATGAAGCCTGAAGGATATAGTTTCTTTACTACGCTTCGCGACAAGATGATGTGGGGAGCTGACAACAGAGAGAACTGAATGCCTCTAAGAATTCATCGGCCTGATCTTTTCCTATACATAAAGGAGGCAACAGACGAATTACATTCTGACCACTCACGCCGGTAAATATACGCTTTTCAAAGAGCAATTTACGGCGTATCTCTTTTATAGGTTCTTCCATTTCAATTCCTATCATCAAACCATTACCTCGCACCTCTTTTACAAAAGGCATCTTAGCAAGTTCTGACAACAGATATTCACCCACCTTTGCAGCATTATCCACCAGATTTTCCTGCTCCATGACATCTATTACAGCAAGTGCTGCTGCACATGCCAGATGGTTGCCACCGAAAGTAGTTCCCAACTGTCCTTTTACAGGATTAAACATAGGACTTATAAGTACACCACCACATGGGAAACCATTTGCTATACCTTTTGCCACAGTAATCATATCGGGTTTAATACCATAATACTGATGTGCAAAGAATTTACCGCTACGTCCGTAACCGCTCTGAATTTCATCAAGAATCAGAACAGTACCCGTTTCAGTACATATATCGCGCAACTGATGCATAAAATCGACATTCGGAATACGAATACCGCCAACACCCTGAATACCCTCTATGATAACAGCTGCCACATCGCCTTTCAACAATTCGGCTTTTACTGTTTCAATATCATTCAAAGGAACGTATGTAACGTGTCCGTTTGCATTGATTGGAGCTATGATTGATGGATTATCGGTAGCCTCCACTGCCAACGATGTTCTGCCGTGAAAAGCTTTACAAAAAGAGATCACTCTGCTTCTGCCGGTATGAAACGATGCCAATTTCAACGCATTCTCATTAGCTTCGGCACCACTGTTTACCATAAAGAAGCTATACTCCGGATAACCCGAAATATTGCCTACACGTTCAGCAAGTTCTTCCTGAATACGGTTAATTACTGAATTTGAATAAAAACCAAGCGTAGAAAGTTGTTTGCCAACCTTCTCCACATAATGAGGATGAGAATGGCCAATGCTTATAACTGCGTGTCCGCCATAAAGGTCAAGATACCTGTTCCCATTGTCATCCCATACATAAAAGCCCTCTCCCCTGACAATATTGACAGGGAAGAGTGCATATACATCATATAGATTCATATCTACAAATATATAGGTCTATCAAAAACCAGACGGTTTCAGTTTAAGACCGGTTGTCTCTTTTAAATTAAACAACAAATTCATATTGTGTACTGCTGTACCACTGGCACCTTTTACCAGATTATCTATGCAGGAAACAATCAACAAACGATCTTCATGCTTTTCAAGATGAAGCAGACATTTGTTGGTATTTACCACCTGTTTTAAATCTATAGGTTCATCTACAACATGTACAAAAGAATCATCTTTATAATAATCACGGTATATCCTGTACATTTCATCTATGGCAACAGCATTTTTTACCACCACAGTTGCAAATATACCTCGCGCAAAGTCACCTCTATACGGAATAAATGTGATGTCTGAACTGAAACTGCTTTGCAAATGCTTGATAGACTGTTTAATTTCAGGTAGATGCTGATGAGTAAAAGGTTTGTATATGCTTATGTTATCACTTCTCCAGCTAAAATGGGTGGTAGCCGATGGTTTTACACCTGCACCGGTACTACCTGTGATAGCGTTTACATACACATCATCATTAAGCATCAAATTACGCGCCAATGGTAACAAAGCCAACTGAATAGCAGTGGCAAAACAACCGGGATTGGCAACATACTTACTTTTGCATATCTGCCTTCGATTTAGTTCCGGCAATCCATAGATAAACGGATTATCCTCCGATTCAAGACGGTAATCCATAGACAGGTCTATAACTTTAAGATGCTCCGGAAGATTATGGGACTCCATAAACTTCTTAGTATCACCATGAGCAGTACAGAAAAATAGCACATCAATATCTTCAAAAGGCATCTGGTCAGTAAAAACCATATCAGTTTCGCCCATCAGACCGCTGTGTACCGAACTTAATTTATTGCCTGCATTACTTGTGCTGTTTACAAACACTATCTCTGCATCAGGATGATTCAGGAGCAATCTTATCAGTTCACCCGCTGTATAGCCGGCTCCGCCTATTATACCGATTTTTATCATATTTATTCTTTAACCGGCATAATCAATGCGCAAATCAGGTAAGCCAAAAGGCCACATCCGCCAAGAAGAGCGAACAACACCCAAAGAATACGCATAACTGTAGCGTCCATACCTAAGTATTCTGCTAAACCACCACATACACCACAAATCTTTTTGTTTGCAGCTGAACGAAATAATTTTTTATCTGCCATAATTGTAATATTAAAAAGTTATTAATCTATAATTCAATTTATCAACGCTCTTCATCAGGGTGCACACTGTAATATGCACGTAACGGAGTAGAGGTAATCTTTATAAAGCCTTTGGCATCGTCGGCAGTCCAGGCTTTTGCACCTTCACCATATTCGCCAAGCTTGTTGTGTACCAAATCATCAGGGGTATCGCAACCAATAGTTTGGAAACTGTAAGGACGAAGTTCCAAAGTAACTGTACCATTTACATTACGTTGTGAACTCTCCAGCATAGCCTCTATATCGGGCATTACAGGTTCCAAATACTGAGATTCGTGCAAGAACATTCCGTACCAATTTGATACCTGATCCTTCCAATACTGCTGCCACTTAGACAATGTATATTTTTCAAGGAAACGATGAGCTGCAATAATAAGCATTGGAGCAGCAGCTTCAAAACCCACACGTCCTTTAATACCTATAATAGTATCGCCTACGTGGCAATCACGACCTATAGCGTATGTAGCACCTATCTTTTCCACCTCTTGTATAGCGGCAATCTTATCTTCAAAATCAACACCGTTTACACTCTTCAGTTCTCCCTTTTCAAAACCTAAAGAGAGAATTTCTGAGCCCTGCTTTTCGGGATGTTTCAAGTAAGCAGATTCAGGTAATCCCTGTGTGGAATCAAGTATTTCACCGCCACAAATGGATGTACCCCATATACCTACGTTATAGGAATATTTCAGTTTGGTAAAATCGGCATTGAAACCATTTGCATTCAGATAATCAATCTCCTCCTTACGGCTTAGGTTCTTATCACGAGTTAGAGTAATAATTTCCACTCCCGGAGCCTTTACCAGGAATGTCATATCAAAACGAATCTGGTCATTACCAGCACCTGTAGAACCGTGAGCAATAGCATCTGCACCTATTTCGTTTGCATAACGTGCTATAGCCAAAGCCTGGAATATACGTTCGGAAGATACAGATATAGGGTAACAGTTGTTACGCAACACATTACCATAAACCATATACTTCAAAGACTTTTCATAATACTCTTTTGTAACATCCAGAGTAACATATTTAACAGCGCCCAGTTTATAGGCGTTCTCTTCATTTGTCTTTAACTGTTCAGGGCTGAAACCACCGGTATTTGCACAAGCTGCATACACTTCGTAGCCCATCTCTTTTGTTAGGTACATAACATTATAGCTGGTATCCAAACCACCTGAAAATGCTACCACCACTTTTTTCTTTGCCATATTATAATTACAGTTTATTCCTTATCTTTATGTTTTGCCGGATCATATAACATACCCGTACATATACAATACCTGCGCTCTGTACGCTCCAACACATCATGATTACAGCAGCCCTGACAACCGCGCCAGAAAGCCTCATCATCGGTCAGTTCAGAAAACGGAACCGGCACATAGCCAAGTTCGGTGTTTATCTTCATTACCGCACCTCCACTGGTCAGTCCAAACAATTTTGCATTTGGCCATCGTTCACGAGACAGGTTAAAGGCAAACTGCTTAATTCTTTTTGCCAAGCCCTGATTTCTGTAAGAAGGCACAACAATAAGACCGGAATTTGCCACATAATGCTTGTCACTCCAGGTTTCAATATAACAGAAACCTGCAAAATCACCTTCACAAAGGGCAATTATAGCCTTACCCTCCTTCATCTTCTCTGCTACATATTCGTGTGTTCGTTTTGCTATACCTGTACCACGCACTTTCGCAGCATCTTCAATAGTTTTTAGGATAACATCCACATATTTTTCATGCGATTCATCCGCAACCATTATATCAATCTGTTTTTCCATTATAATCCTTTACTGATTAAATAGATATAATAATAGGTTCCAATAGATGTTTTATTTCGGTTCTGCTTGCATCTTCCGATAAAACCATAAGCAATGTGTCATCACCTGCTATAGTTCCTAACACATTTGGTAAATTATGATTATCTATATCGTAAGCCAAACTGCTTGCATATCCGGGTTTTGTTTTTATAACCGCCATATTGCCTGAAAAATGAAGAGATACAAAACCATATCTCGGCTGGTTAACAATCGGAGTATTCTCTGCCACTGCCTTTTTTTGCACCAAAGCTCTATTAGGAAGAACATACAGGTAATCTCCGTATGTATTTGCAACTTTTGAGATTTTCATCTTCTTCAAATCGCGAGACAGAGTAGCCTGCGTTACATTATAACCCATAGAAGTCAACACCTGCAATAGCTGGTCCTGATTCTTTATATCCTGTTCGGATATTACTTGACGTATGGCCTCCAACCTGTTGTTCTTATTCTTCATAATTGCATAAATATTCTCGTTTGCGTTGCAAAAATAGTATAAAAAACGGTTCGATGTGCAAAAACATACAAAATTTTGCATACCCAACCGTATTTTTTTTGAATAAATCTGTAATTATACTTTATTCCTTATACTTTTCATAAAAATACATTTGTATAATTCAGTACCTAAACTCTCTTTCATTCTCTTTTTACGCTGACGTACACTCTCGGCCGACACGTTTAAGAATAACGATATTTCAGCACTGTTATAACCTAAATATGACAAAACACAAATTAAAACACCTCTGTTATCAATGGTTTTACATTGATTAGACAAGAACACAATAGCAGGACGAAATATCTCTAAAACATTCTTTTTAACATGCTCTATTTCTGCTTCTGTATATTCCTCTCTTACCACTGCGGTATGAGAAACTAGTATTGTATTAGCATCTGATAGCAGAAACAGTTCCTTACACTCTGCAAGTAATTTACTAAATATATCTAAATCATTTTCCGACACTGTATTTGCACTTTCATTACATTCTCTATTTTCCAACTGATTATTGTATATTTCACACTCTATTCTGGATATATTATCTTTTTTCTGCCACAATTTTTCTTTCTTTCGCTTTTTTAATGCAGTAATCATAAACATAGTCAACAGCGACAGACACACCGGAATAAACACAGCGCAACATACTAATAATTTTTGCTTATGACGCAATTCATGTTCAGCCAACTCCACACTATGGATGTAGTGCAAATTATTAATTTTATTCAAGTTTCTTCCATCAAACAAAGTGTCAATTACATCCTTATATTTTGAAAAGAAAATTGAATCTGAATATTTTGGATCAATTAAAGATAATTCAGTCAGCTTATCATAGCACAAACAAATGGTATTCAATTCTGTTGCTGTTTTTAACGATTTTAAGTAATAATGATAAGCAGAATCATAAACTGCCATATAATAAAAATTGTTTGCCTTGGCAGCCAAACCGGCTTCATTATTAGATTTGCTCAAATTAAGAAACCTATCTACATATAAAAGAGATTTATCGTAGTCTTTGTAATGAAGATAATAAATCTTAGCTAATTGTAACAACGGATTGATTCTATAATATTCATAATAGGCTTCGTTATCGAGAAATTCTAAAAAATATTGCTCTGCTGTTTCAAAATCCCTTCTATGCAATAAACACAATGCATAATTATACCGCGATATACAATACGTATGAACGTCATTTAAACGATCAGCATTATTCATGGCACATAACAAATGTTTTTCAGCATAATCATAGGCATTACTATTAACATATTTCAAGCCCAACAAACATTCCGTCAACGCATAATAACGAATTAAAGTATCGGGGAACAGATCTTTTGCTTTCAGATATGCTTCTAAAGCGGCAATATCATTTCCTTTTTCATCATATACACAACCTAATGTATAATATGCCAATGCGGCATAGTAATCTTTCTTCCCGGTGCCATAGTATGCTGTAGCTTCTAACATTAAGGAATCTGACTCCAATGGTTCATAGCACTTATAGTCTGCCTGCGTTTTAAGTACTGTATAAAGTGCCTTACTACGCTCTTTCTTAGGTGTAGGCATTGCATACAGCACACTGCGCACAGAATCAGGATTCTGTTCCAATACCTGCTCAAGCGCCACCAACCTGCGGTATTCACTTCTGCCACCATTACAACCTGCAGAAAGCAAAATGGTAGCAACTACTATCAGTACTGTTATCCTATTTTTCATTTATTACAAAAATTCCTCCAAAACTATTTTTCATAAATGAAAAGGATGAAATGTTGATGATTGATTTGGCTTCATCGACTACTAAAGTTCTGTTTAAAGCTTCAAGCAGTTCAGGTCATACATCTTTGAAATTATATCGTATATCACCGGATGGTAAATGGATATTATATGTTGAACCGTCGGATAATACCTATTATGTGATTAGAATGCATAGTATTGCTGAAGGAAAGTCATATACTATATCTTCAAACATGTATAACTCGTTCCAACCTATATTCTCGGATGATTCGAAATATGTTTTCTTTATTTCATCGCGCAATTTTTCCCCTTCAATTTCATCAGTTGAATGGAATGTTTCATATTCAAATGATCATTACATATTTGCAATTCCGCTTTCAAAAGATGGAAGACGTTAAGGCGGGTGTCGTGTATCAGCAAAACGAAGAGGCTTGCCGCGAATCCGCGTTAAAATCGTATCGGGGAAATAATATGACCCATAGTTTGATTAAATGTGCAGTTTGCGCTGCAAGTCTGGTGCTCGCTCCGTCGCTCTTTGCCGACAGCTGGCTTTTCAACGGCTCCAACCGGATATCAAAAGAAAACTGGACGATCCGGGTTTCCGTCGCTGACAGCGCCGCCCGTGAACTCAAAATTACACCTTGGGAGACGCCGGTGGTTTCCGGAACCGGAGATCTCGATCTGACGGGCCCGATTCAAGACTCATCCGGCGCAGACTGGACGATCGTGTCGATAGGCGCGGGGTCTTTTTCGTCATCACATATGGCTGACGAATCCCGTAAAGTAACATCGCTCGTACTGCCGGAATCCCTAAGATCGATTGATGGTTTCGCGTTCGACACCAATAAGCAACTGACAAATCTTGTTGTTTCCTGCCCGCTGCTGACATCAGTAGGTGTTTGCGGCTTGAGGTTGGGTATGGGAGGGTGCATTCTTCGCGGCATCGTGCTCAATGCGCCATCGCTGCCAGAATTGAAGCGCGAATGTTTTTCTGTTCCGAAAGATTGTGTGCTTGATTACGACACATTCTGCATTGACAGCCTCACGAATCTTCAATGCCGGCTTCCTCAAGCGATGTCGCGTAAAGGTGTTTTGCGTCTGCCGAAGCTGCAATCGCTCTCCAGTATCGCTTTTTCGGGCAACAGGGATGTTACGGGTATTATTCTCGGCAGCGCCCGCGAGGACGGCGGCCGTCTCGGCACCATCGCATCCGGGCATCAGTCGATAATAGCGGAAGCTGAATCATTGGAGTTTCTCGCGATCGGCGCCGGTGAATCGCTGCTGCTTTCGCAGTGGAGCACATTCAGCCTTTCCGGATGCGCCAGGCTCAAGCGCATCTTTATTCAGAATGCGCCTGCCACAGCGTGCGGAAGCCATTTCTCTGAAGAGCCGAACGGAACCTTGTCGATATGCTTTTACATCCGTCCGGACGATGCGTCATGGAGTGATGTGATCTCCGGCGCCCGTGCGCTGACCGACGAAGAAAAAGCTCTTTTCCGTGAGCGGTTCGGGGACGACGAGCCGCTGCCGATAGGCACGGTCGCCTCGTCTGTGTTCGCAACTTCCTACCGGCAATTCCTTTCCTACGGCGACTACAGAAGTTTCATGAATGAAGTTATCGTCCGAGACGCTACTCAATCTGCCGCGATCGCCGAAATGTCCCCACCGCGTTTTGCGTTCAGCGCTCCGGTAGCGGGCGAATCCCGTGCGGTCGCGATCGGCGATGTGAAAAAATATTCCTCCGACGGCGGTATCCGCTATCGCCGCGGCGCGGTGGTCGAAACGTTCGACGGCGTTTCCTGGACTGACGCGGAGACGAATGCCGCATGTTCGGTCGATCTCAACGGCGGAACCGGTTCAAAACGTGTTACCTGGATTATGCTGCCTGAATATCGGGTTTCGTTCTCCGATCGCGGTTTCCTTGAAGAATACCCCGAATCGTTTTCCGTTGTCTATCCCGACGGCGCACCTGACGAGGACGGCTATCTGCCGCACGGGGCTCGCGTAACGCTGTCCGTTTCGGGTTTTGCGGCCGACGGCGACCATCCCGGACGATTCGTCGCATGGGAGGGGGAAGGCGCGGATCTGCTTAAAGATGAGGGTGCGCAGGTGACTTTCGTCCCCGACAGACCGATGAGCGTTCATCCGCGCGTCGAGCATAAGTGGACGTTCACCGGCAAGGCGGCTTCGGAGTCGGGATATGATGAAGTTTCTGACGGCAACTGGCGGCTCATCGCCAATCTTCACGGCGACGGGCTGCTGCATTTCAGCGGCAAGACATTGTATGGTTATGATACATCCTATCTGTCGGGCTCCGGCTTCCTGTCGTTTCCGGAAGAGGCCGTAGATACTTCCACCGGCAAGAAATATACATTCTCCAATCAGCTGTACGCGAGGATTTTCCAGAATGTGCAGACTTTGCGCGGCATCAGACTCGGGCCCGGGTACAACATTCTTTCGTTGGAAGTGTTCAGGGGGTGTTCCAACGTGACCGCGTTGGAGTTGACACCGCACGCATTGACGAAAATCTCAGACGGAGTGTTCAGAGATTTGACATCTCTTCGAGAAGGGTGTGTCGATCAGACGAATCTGACCGGAAAGGTACATTGTTTCTTTGCCGACTGCTCTTCAATGACCAATCTCTACCTCAATATTCCTAACGTTGAGGATATATCGGCTTCCTTTCACAATCTGCCCTTGATGTGCGATGTGACCGACTGGAACCTTTCATCGGTTACGGGGCTTCTGACTTACGCCGGTTTAGGTTCTGAAAAAACACGGAAGGTGACCGGTACGCTCCATCTGCCTTCGGTGAAGGTCATCGGTCAGCTTGCGCTTCCGAATACTATCGAAGAAATCGATTTCGACAAAGCGGTTCCAACATCCGTCCGTAATGACTGGGCCGGATGGAACGGCGCCGCCCTATGCTCGCTTAAGTTCAACGGCAAGGCGCCCGGACGCGACGTGCTCGACAATCTTATGGCTTATGCGAATGCTGTCGCCGGCGACAAGCGGTTCGCTATCCGATGTTCGGACAAGCAGCAGGGCTGGAAGGAGCTCGCTTCTGCCGACTACACCGCGAATGAGCTTGCCGCGGCGGAAGCGCTCAAAGCGACCCTCACCGGAAAAGAACGGCTCCTCGGCGTTTACGTGACGCAAGACGGTGCGCGCAAGGCTTGGCTCATTCATCGGCCTTCGCCGTATGATGCCGATCCGCTGGTGATCTTTCTGCGATGAAGAGGGCGGCATTAATCTTCGCCGCCGTATGCGCGTCGGCCGCCGCGTCGGCGACTTATCCCGTAACCGTCACCGGCACCGACCCGGTCCGCGGCAAATGCATACCTTCCGACGTCGATCCCGCTCCCTGGCGCGGCCGGATAGTCAGCGCTGCCGTTGAAGCCAAAGGTGAAGTCGGTGTGCCGACACAACGCTGGCAAGGCGGAAAATTCATGCTGTGCGCCCGTGCTGACGGAAAATGGGATTGGCCGCAGGCGCATTTTCCCAACGGTAAAGGCCCATTCGGATGGCGTAGGTTCTCATTCGAGCATTTCTACCACTGGGATACCGACAAAATGCAGCTTGTGCTCGGGATGCAGGCTGCCGCCGGCACCATCACCTTCCGCGAGCCGAAGTTTGAGACCGTGGCAATGCCGCCACCCTGGTAGGCGGGGTCAAGCCGGCGGTCGCGCGCCTGGGCTACCACTTTGTTGTATTCGTCGATGAGTTCATCCAGCGTATACTCGTTCACGTTGCGCAGCACGGGAACCATGACGCCGTCTGCCACCTGCACGGCAACGCCCAGGTCAATGCGGCGCGGGGTGAGAATGCGGCCACCCACCATGTAGCCGGCGCATTCCGGGTGTTCTGCCAGCGCCAGAGCCAGTGCGCGCAGGAAGTAGAGAGTGACACCGGGTTTGCGCGGGTGGTTCTTGCGGTGCAGGATGATGGGGGCCATGAAGATGGGGCGCCCGCAGCTGGCAATGGGGCGGCGCCAGGTGCGCTGCATGCTGCTGGCCACGCTGCGGCGCATGGGCGAGGCCTGGTGCGAGGGCCAGCCATCCACATAGTTGATGAAGCTTTCGAAGTCATCGATAGTGATGCGGCCGTTCGGGCCGGTGCCGATGACGTAGGCCATATCCGCCTCGGTGATGCCGAGCTCATCCATGCGGGCGCGGATGCGCGGGGAGAGGAAGCGGGTGCCGCGCTTGCCCATGGGCACGGGCAGCCCGCGGCCACCTTCGCCCAGCGCCTTGCGGCGGCCGCCACCGGGCACCCCTTCGCGGAACTCGCCTTCGGTGCGGAAGTGGGCGCCGTCCTGGGCGGCGTTCTTTTCGGCGGCGGGGGCTTCCACCGGGGCAGGGGCGGCGCCTTCGCCCAGCGGGGTGGCGCCGGAGCGTTCAATCTCCTCCTCCGTGGCTTCGATGATGCCCATGATGGCACCCACGGGCACGGTTTCGCCGGTGCTCACATCCAGTGAGACGATGGTGCCGCCGCACACGGTGGTCACGCCCATGACCGCCTTGTTTGTTTCGACCTCGAACACCTCCTGGTCGGCCTGCACGGTGTCGCCGGGTTTCACCAGCAGCTGCATGATGGTGGCTTCGGCTATGGATTCGCCCAGCTGGGGCATCAGAATGGGAACTTTCGGCATGGTCAGGTGAAAGGGGATTTTTTAAAGGGTGATAAGATAGCGGGCGGCTTCGGCAATGGCTGCTGCGCCGGGGCGGTGTGCTTTCCACAGCTCCGGGTGGGCGGGAATCGGGGTGTCGTGGGCGCTCAGGCGCAGGGGCGGGGCATCCAGCAGGTGGAATCCCCGGGAAGATACCTGGGCAATT
>CALFTK010000020.1 GCA_937916465.1 uncultured Bacteroidales bacterium | reverse complement strand
CCGAAGTCGAAAGACAGCAGATTTACAGTCTGCCCCATTTGGCCACTCTGGAATTCACCCTGAAAACGCGCAGTTCTTATTTTGAACTTATGCGTGTGATGTATTGCTCAATAGTCTGAGCTTCCTTTGAATTAGGATAATCAAACTTAATGCTGTTATAAAGCTTCAGCGCTTTTGCAGGATTTTCCAATGATTCATAAACCAAACCGGCCTGGAATAGGTAATAAGGAGTAAGAAGAGCATTGTCAGCCTTTTTTGCTGCCTGTTCAAATGTTGTAGCAGCTTTGTTTAAATCATTCATAGAAGCATAGCAGTTTGCAAGTGCACCCAAAATAGCAGGTGATGCCATTTCGTCATTACCCTTGAATTTTGCAAGGTACTGTGCAGCTACTTCAAAACTATCAAGCTGTGCGCAACATAGACCAGCGTATGCGTTTGCCAATTTACCGGCTTTAGTATTGCTGTACATATCAGCAATCTCTTCAAAACCTACAAAATCAACTCCGTCGCCTGCAAGTGCTGTTTCATATTCACCATTCACAAAGTATGTTTCACCCATGAACATTGCTTCTGCAGCCTTTACTTCACGTGGCTCAACAACCTTTGATTTATATAACATACCTCCTACAACGATAACAAGTATTGCTATCAATGTAGCGAAAATTATCTTTTTGTTCTTGTTAAAGAACTGTTCTGAACGGTTTAATGCCTCTTCAATGTTTACTGCAGGTGCTTGTTCTGCATGTTTTGTTTCTTTCTTTGCCATATCAAATATTACTGCTCTAAATTTAGCGGTGCAAAAATAGTTAATTTTTCTCATAATAAAAGGTTTTGCTTGAAATATTTATTGTTTTTTCGTAGTGGAGCTGAGGGACAAGCTGTTCGGAGCTGCTTCGTTCACCTTTTGTTTTGTAGTAATAGGGTTAAGTTTGCTAAGGTTCCGTTAGTTTATAGTGGAACTGAGGGACAAGCTGTTCGGAGTTGCTTCGTTTGTAATAATAGGGCTAAGTTTGCTAAGGTTCCGCCGGAACAAGTTCCGGCTACTTCCCCCCTCGTAGTCTCTTACGTTCCTACGAGGTACCCGCTCACGAGCCGCGGGCGGCTACGCCTCACAAATATACCCTATTACTACTCTGTGGTTTGAGGCAAATTCCGCTCCTCACAGATAGTCCCTCAGTTTCCACTGCTCACTTGGGCAGGGTGGCTATGCCAGCAAACTTACCCTATTACTACTCATGTGGAGCGGCAGGGAATAGATGTAGCCGGTATGTTAGTGAAATAATGAGGTGTGGCTTGTCTATTTGAATGGGTTGTAGTATTTTTGTTAGATAATTTCGTTTTGTATTTAATGGGCAAAAGTATGACGAAGAGGTGTCTTGGACTGATTCTGTTGTATTTAAATGAATGATAATTGAATGTGTTAATATTTAATCCGGAACACGATTTATGTTTGGCAAATGGTGATGCAAATTTTGTACCACCTGCATCGGCTTTGCAATTCGGTAAAGATTGTGCCACTCTTTTGGAACTGCTCTTTGAAGATGATATTACATCTAATCAGCATCTGCAAATTATGGTATGGGGTTGGAATCCCGCTATAAAGAATAGACTGCTAAAAGAGGGAATACCGGCTGAACAACTGCCAACAGATAAACACCTACTATATATTAAACAGTTGCAACATCGACGTACTGCAAAAGAGTGTTTTAACTATGTCAAAAGCAGACTCACATGTGAACTGTTGACTCAGGATTCGCCTATGGAGTGTTATTCGGCGGATGATATTACTGCTTTTGTGTCCAATTATAGGAATGTGGTACTTAAAGCTCCTTGGTCCGGTAGTGGTAAAGGACTAAGGTGGGTAACTGATGCGGAACTTTCGCATAGCGATATAGGGTGGTGTAAACAGACTATTGCCAAACAAGGAAGTGTTATGGCAGAAGTACGCAGAGAAGTGGTACAAGATTTTGCAATGCTCTTTTACGTATCGGCTGAACCACAGTATAGTGTATCATTTGTGGGATATTCGCTTTTTACAACCCGTAACGGTATTTACAGTAGCAATATACTTGCATCTGACAATAAAATTCTGGAGTTGCTTTCTCAATATATACCTACCGATGTAATACTGCGTGTAAAAGACTCTGTAACTGAGTTTTTACGTAGAATAACTGCTGGCAAATATTGTGGTTATATTGGTGTTGATATGTTTATTTGTAAGGGCAATGATGAAACACCTTATCTTCTTAATCCCTGTGTGGAGATAAATTTCAGAATGACTATGGGTGTGGTGGCAAAACGCTATTTCAATAAATACCTTATTCATACATCTCAAACAGAAGAAGATGGTTCGCAACAACTTAAGGTGGTTTTTGCCCGTTCTGCAGATGATTTTCGTTCACAAACTGCTAATGCTCTTTGGATGGTTAGCAATACGGCGGACAGGCTTCTTCAAAACCATTCTTCCCACGGCTACTATGCCGTTATTGTTGCTAATTGCTAACGGTAGTGGAGCTTCGGGACGTAGCTGTTGGTTCGTAGTAATAGGGCTAAGTTTGCTAAGGTTTCGCAGGAACAAGTTCCTGCTCCATCCCTCCTACGCCTTCGGCGCAGGCTCCTCCCATTTACAAAGCCATGGGTGGCTATGCCCGCAAACTTACCCTATTAC